>JAJQFC010000151.1 GCA_021201355.1 Planctomycetaceae bacterium
GAAGACGTCCAGCCGCTCCCGGGTAAGCGGAACGCGCGGGGCGGCGTCCTGCCGCCGATTCTTCTCGCCCTCGGCGTCATCCTCCTCTGGGGCGGCGGGTCGGTTCCCCGGGACAAACAGATCTGGTATTACGGCGGCATGCTCGCCCTCGTGCTCGCCGCCGGAATTATGCTCCTCACCATGCGCCGCCGCCGCTGGAGCCGGACCGCCCGGTACCTCCTCTTCCGCGCCGACCTGAAACGGCTCGACAACGACCGCGCCGGTTCCGCCGCCGACCTCCGGACCCTGCTCCGGCTCACCCCGTGGGACGACAGCGCCTGGGCCGAACTGTCCGACGATCTGGCCGCCCTTGGTCAGCTCCAGGGCGCCCTCGACGCCATGGAACAGGCTTCCCGCCTCGACCCGGAATACGACGAATACCGCATGATAACCGCCTCCCTCGCCATCCGGGCCAACCTGCTGGACGCCGCCCGGGAAGCCATCCGCAAATGGACCGAACTCGATCACGTGCCCCAGGACGACCCGCGCCTCGCCATCTACACGGCCGCGCTGCAACTGGCGGAAGGCCATCGGGACGACGCCCTCGCCGAACTCCGGAAGGTGCTCCAGGGCTATGAGTCGGGTGAACTCGGTTTTCTCGACGACGACCAGGCCTTGGCCGGCGTCAGGGATTTGTTGCCCGGACGGGAATGAACGGCTGCCTCCCCGGAGTGGTGCGAACGATGATGAATCATTCTTCATTTTAGAAACGGCAGTAAAGGAAAACCATGAGCCGACCGCTAGGCATTGTCAACCTCCCCTTTGGCGACGGGATTCCCGGCGCCGAACCGCGCCATCTGGAAACGCTCCGGCGGGATGCCTCAGCGTGGGAATGGCGGGAGGTAACAGAAAAGGAAGCCTTCCGCGCCCTCCTTCCGGACGCCGACGTGGCGCTGGTCTGGCGCTTTCCCCGAAGCCTCGCCGACCAGGCTGGAAAACTCCGGCTTCTTTCCACACCGTCCGCCGGCCACGACTGGATACAGATGCCCGACCGGCCCGGCTTGACCGTCACCTACGGCACTTTTCACGGAGAATTGATGGCGGAGTCGGTGGTCGGCGCCATGCTCGCCTTTACCCGAGGGATCAAGGACGCCATCGACCGGAAAAACGAGGCCTGGCCCCGGGCCGAAATCGCCGCCGGCATGCGGCCGATTCGCGGCAGCCGCGCCGTCATTCTCGGGTTCGGCCATGTCGGCAAGTGGATAGGCCGCCTCCTGAAACCGTTCGGCGTCGGCGTCACCGGCGTCAACCGGAGCAACCTTGAACGGCCGGAGTATTTCGAGGCGACAGACACCGTCGTCGACATGACCGGCCTGGACGACGCCCTGGCCCGGGCCGACCACGTCATCTCCGTCCTTCCCGGATCGTCCGACACCGATCGTGTCCTGGACGAACGGCGCCTCGGACTTCTCGGGAAAAACGCCTTCCTTTATAATGTCGGTCGCGGCAACGCCGTCGACCTGGACGCCCTCGCCTCGCTCCTGCACGGCGGGAGGATTGCCGGCGCCTTTCTGGACGTTTTCCCGGTCGAGCCGCTTCCGGACGACGCGCCCATCCGGAAATGCCCGAACCTTATTCTGGCGCCGCACATCACCGCGTTCGGGCCGAACTATATCGATCTTTATATTGGCGAAGTTATTGAACATCTGCGAAAACTCGGGCCGGCCTAACAGCATCGGGTACGACCGCCCGGTTCCACTGCCGTGGTTGAGGGAATGGGAGTCCGTCGGAGTTCGTCCGCCCGGTATCGGCGAAATCGGATAGACGCGCCGTTCGGCGAACTTTTTTCGGCAGACCATAAAAAAACGATACGCTGTTCCGTCTGCGCTTTACAGGAAAGGCCATTTACATGCATCTTCATCTTGACTGTCAATTCGGCATCGCCGGCGACATGCTCCTTGCCAGCCTCATTGACGCCGGCGCCGACCAGGCGACGATAGTTGACATCCTGCGCGCCATCCCCCTTGACGGGTTTAACCTGCTCGTCAGCCGGACCGAACGCGGCGGCGTCTCCGCCAATCTCCTCGACGTATTCGACTTCACCCAAACCAGCCATTCGGCCAACGCCGGAGCCGGACATCCCGGCTGTCACGGCCAAGGCCACCATGGCGACGCGCCCTGTCCGCACCGGCACAAACACCACGACCACGATGCGCCGCGTTCGAACGATCCCCACGATCAGGCGCACCAGGACGCCGGCGCCGGCCACGGTTGCTGCGGCGGGAAACACCATCATCCGTCCGAAGATGGCGACGCCGATCCCCGGTCCAACGACCCGCACGATGAGCCGGACGGAGACGGCGGCCGCCACAAAGGTTGTTGCGGCAAACACCACAAGCCGCCCGGGCATCACCATCACGGCGACGCGCCCCGGTCGAACGACCCGCACGACCCGGCCATGACCGACCACGATCACGACCATGCACATGAACAAGACCACACGCACCATCACCATTCTCACGACGGCGCCGGCCACCACCACCACGACAAGGGCGGACCGCATCGCCATCTGTCCGACCTCATGAAACTGCTCGACTCCCCCGTCCTCTCGGACCGCGTCCGCGAACGGGCGGCCCGGGTATTCCGCATTGTCGCCGAAGCCGAAGCCACCGTGCACGGCCGTCCGGTCGAGCGTGTCCATTTCCACGAAATCAGCGGCATTGACACCGCCGTCGACGTCATCGGATCCTGTATCGCCCTCGACCTTCTGGACGTCGATTCCATTTCGGCGGCGCCGCCGGCCGCCGGCTCCGGAATGCTCATGTGCGAACACGGAATTTTCCCGGTTCCGGCCCCGGCCACCCTGGAAATATTCAAGAGCCACAATATTCCCTGGCACAGCGGCGGCGAAGGCGAACGCACCACCCCCACCGGCGCCGCCCTCCTCGCCGGACTGGTCCAGACCTTCGGCGACTCGCCAGAAATTACCGTCACCCGCATCGGCTACGGCGCCGGTCACCGGGTCTACAAAGAAGCCCCGAACCTCCTCCGCGCCATTATCGGAAAGCCGGCCGAACCGCGGGAGGCCTCCGGCCGCCGTGAAAGTTCCAAAACCATCGTCGCCGCGGTCAGCCCGGAACCGTCGGCCGAACTGGTCCGCATTCCGCCGGAAGACCCGCGCCTCCCGGCCCCCATCGCCGCCATGCTGCCGGGCGATGTCGCCGACGGCGGCGAACGCGTCGTCGAATTCCGCTTCGTCGTCGACGACATGACGTCGGAAACCGTCGGCCATCTGCTCGAACGAGCCCTCGCCGCCGGCGCCCTCGAAGCCTACGCCACCCCGGTCACCATGAAAAAAAGCCGCCCCGGCCACGAAGTCACCGTCCTCGCCCTAACGGAGACGGCGCCGGTGGTTGCGGACGTGTTGTGGCGGGAGTCGACCACCTTCGGCATGCGCGTCGGCGAACGGTCGCGCCTCGTGCTGCAGCGGGAGTTCCGGACCGTCCATGTGCTCGGACACGACATCCGCATCAAGATCGGCTGGCGTGAAGGCGTCGTCATCCGCCGTCAGCCGGAGTTCGAGGACTGCCGCTCGGCGGCGGTGGCGACCGGCGTTCCCATCGTCGAAGTGTTCCGGATGGCCCAGGAAGCGGCGCAACGCGAACCGCATTGACGGCAAAGGTCGTTCGCCTTGTTGTAATAGGGAGAGTTTTCCGGGCGCTGCCGCGGTGGCGTCAGATTCCGGTCTGAATCACCGGCCGCCGGCGGCACCCGGCGGCCGGTGTCGATACGTGCCTTGACATTCTCCGGTGCCGTTTTCGGCAGTCGTTCCGGTGCATGGAAAACGCCGTGTGTGATGGCGGCGGAGACTGTCGAGAATACGTTACATAACGTTTTCCAAACAGACCCGGAGAAAATCCACCGCGCTGTTATACAGCGGTTCGGCCTTGGTGAGAATAATACTGACGACGAGGTTGACAACGAGGATGGCGGTGCAGGCGGCGACGTTGGCCTCCGTCGTGGCCGAGCCGACGCCTTCGGCGCCGCCCCGGGCCAGCAGGCCGTTTCGACAACATATCAAGGCGATAAGGATGCCGAACACCGTGCTCTTTATCATGCTCTGGATGTAATCGTACGGGATCATCATTTCCTTGATTTGGACCCATTGGAAATGACTGTCCCCGCCCATGATGGTTACGATCATGAAAAGACCGGAAAGAACACCGATAAACACGGCGAAAATGGTAAGAACAGGCATCATGAGAAACGTGGCCGTCAGTCTCGGCATGATCAGGTAGGTGGTCGGGCTGAGGCCGAAGGAGCGGAGGGCGTCGGTCTGATCCGTTACGTTCATGGTGCCGAGTTCGGCGGTGAACGAACAACCGACCCGGCCGGCCAGGACCAACGCCATGAGAACGGGACCGAAATGCCATGTCAGCAATTTCGCCATAAACACGCCCGCCCAGCTCCCGACGCCGAGCAGCACCATCTGGTTGTAGATGGCGTAGGCAAAGACCGCGCCGGCGAAAATCGCGACAACGATGACGACGGGAAGGCTGCCGACGCCGACGAAATAAATCTGCGTGACGATTTCACGGCGAAAGCGGATGCCGTGCCGAAAGAGCGCGTATATGCATTGGTAGAGAAGACGCCCTATCGCGCCGGTGTTTCGAATCAGGGCGACACAGCTGGCAATAAGTTTTGTGACCAGTTCAATCACCACGTGTCCTTGCAGCGTCTCGAACGGGAAAACCGGTTCCGGTCCGAAAGACGCCTGAATAATGTTATATGGAGAGATACCATATGGATACCGACTCCCTTGAATAACAGGTATCTGTAAATTGTCAATACGAAGACTTCCGTGCCCGTGACGGGAACGGGCGGGCATCCCGTCGCGTGCGTCACCCCATCGGGGACATGCGTGACGACAAGAGCCCTTTCAAGTCCTGTTCGAAAAAGAAATCATCCTCGCCAAACGCCGGCACCAAATCGTGGAGCCAGGTGGCGGTCTTGTCGTACCGGGCGAAAAACGGCCGTTCCACCCATTCCGAATCCCGTCCCTGAATAAAAGTGAGCACAAACACCTTTTCCCCCGCCACTTCGGTAACGCCGATTATTTGCACTTTGCCGGGCGTCGCGCTCATGACCGGACCGCGGACCGTGCGGCACAATCCGCTCACCCGCTGGTACGCTTCCCGGAAAATCTGCCAGCAACGCCTTAGAGGCAGCGCGAAAAAGTGTTTCGCTCCGGTGTCCCGTTCGACAAACATATAGTACGGTACCATGTTCAGGTCGACCTGCCGGCGCCACAATTCATTCCAGATGCGCGGTTTGTCGTTAATGTGCCTGAGGACCGGTGACTGGGTGCGGATTTGCGCGCCGGTGGACTGGATGCGGCGAATGGCGTCGGTGACGGCTTTGGTCGAGAGTTCGACGGGATGGTTGAAGTGGGCCATAATGGCGAGATTGCGTCCCGATTTGACTATTTTTTCAAAGACCTTGAGGAGTTTGTCCGAATCCGGATCGCTCAGGTACCGGTAGGGCCAATAGGTCAGGGATTTTGTGCCGATGCGAATGGTTCTCAGGTTTGGGATGTCTTCCTGGATAAATGGTGCGACGTAGCCGTCCAGGATATCCGCGTTCATGACCATCGGATCGCCGCCGGTGATGAGGAGGTCGGTCACCAGCGGGTGGTTTCTGATGTAGTCGGCGACGGGTTGACTTTCCCGGGCCATGAATTTTGACTGGGTCAGTCCGCTGAACTGCGGCCAGCGGAAACAGAAAGTGCAGTAGGCGTGGCACGTCTGGCCGGCGGCCGGGAAAAACAGCACTGTTTCCCGATATTTGTGCTGGGCGCCGTGCAGTTGTTTACCATGAAACCACGGCACATTGGCCGATTGCCCGGACGGATCCGGGTTGAGGTGTTTCTGGATTTTTTTGGCAACGTACCGCCGTTCCTCCGCCGGCAACCGTACGGCGGCGGCCATGGCGCGGTAATGGCTGGCGCGGAGCAGTTCCTTTCGCGGAAAGGTCAGGGTGTAGATGGGATCGTTTGGTATGTTGGACCAATCGATCAGTTCGTCCACGACGTACGAGTTGCTTTTAAAAGGAATAATCTGCGCGGCGATTTCGATTTCCTGGAGTTTTTCCTCGCTCCAGTCGGCTATCTGCGGAATAGTACGAAAATTCGCCACGGTATAGGCCTGATACGTAGATTTCGGTGGCATGTTCCTCCCCCTTTCTGACGCCGGAAGGCGGCGGTTCGGAAGGTGTGTCCCGAAAAGACAAAACCGCTGTCAATATAAAGTATCAAGAGTATACCAAATTACACCTCAAGCCGCAATGACGCCCCTACCGTAAAAAACCCCGAAGGGCTTCCAAAAAAGACTTGCGTTCCGTGCCAGTCGTCACTACTATAGTCCTCTCTCATTTTCGAGGGTCGCTTAGCTCAGTTGGTAGAGCACTACACTCACATTGTAGGGGTCACTGGTTCGAGTCCAGTAGCGACCACCATTATTTAAATCCCCTGTATCTCCTTGCGAGACAGGGGCTTTTCTTTTTTTAGGGATACGCGACGCCGTCCCATTCCCTGCATTTTTTTCTTTAGCTTTGATGCTGGTATCGTCCCTGTAAGTCCTTGTTTTTCCGTCAAGGTCCGCCGGTTTACTGACAATGGCACTGACAATGATTTCGCCCTCAGCCGCATCATCGGTGCCGGTCTTCCGCGCAGTTTCCTCTTCCGGAGTCATCGGCGCAATGGTCGGCAGTTTCGCCAGTTCTCGAGCTTCGTCTTCGATACGGAGGTGGGTGTAGAGGTTGCTCGTCAAGACCGGAGTGCTGTGGCGCATCATTTTTTGCGCCATAGTGAGCGGCACGCCAGCCTTGGCCAGTATGGTTCCATAGGTGTGCCTGAAGGAGTGAAAGTCGCCCTTCTTGCCGGTTTCGTCCAGCGGCTCAATCTTCGCGACCTTCATGTCTTCACGCAGCATTTCGGCTCCCTTATCCTTCCACATGCCTTTGAACGCCTTGGCCGGGGGCAGGAACAAGCGCATAAACTCCCTCAGGTCCGCCGACAGATCCGGAGGTACGGGCAGGGTCGCGGTCTTGCCGTTCTTTGTGTACGCACCGAGAACCGTTACGGTATTGGCCTCGAAGTCAAAGCTGCTCCTGCTCAGGCTCCGCAGCTCACTCCACCGCAAACCCGTCGAGAAAGCCATTCGATAGACAAAAGCCCTCTCCGGTCCGGTTAAACCATGGTGCTTCTTGCCGGCTTCGGCCGCCGCTAGAAGGCGCGAGAGTTCGTCGACGGAATAGTCCCGACGTTCAAAGGTCCGATCACTCTTGGCATTCCATTTCGCCAAGTGCTGAACGGGGTTTTCCACGATTCGCTTTTCCCGCACCAGCCAGTTGCAGAAGTTCCGGAGCGCGGTAAGGTACATGTTCGCCGTCTCGGAAGACATGCCAATAGCCTTCGCCTCGACACGCCAGCCATCAAAATCGACTGCGGCAATATCCGACAGGTTGCGCCAGCGACAGGCGCTCGCGAGACGGTGGATCTTCGCGGTCGTCTCAGAAACATACTCCTTCGAATTCCCCTTGGCGGTAAGGGCGTTCAGCCAATCATCGACATGCTCCGCCAGGCGCTTTCCCTTGGCAGCCCGTGCGGGATCGATAATACCCCACTCACCCAGCTTTGCGGTAATTTCATCCGGACAGGCTTCGAGAAAGCGCGACAACTCCGCATCCGGGCCAGCGCCAGCCATACGCAAGGCGACCAAACGTTTGAGTTGGCGGTCCAGTTCGAGAGATGCTGATTTATCGCTGAATCCTGTGATTCGGCGTGTTACACCGTCATGATCGTGGAACTCAATAGAGTAGTTCGGCGCGGTCTTCGTTTTCCCGCTGGTTATCATGTACTTACGCTTAAAAATTCCCATTTTTCCTCCTGGCAAGCAGGGTTCATCTAAAAGCCATATACTCAAGTTTTGAGCAGCCTGGTAGCCGTCGTCAGTTTATATTTGAACTTAGTTCAAATGTGCTGACGCCCGGAAACTCCTGCCCTCGTCGGATAGATCCGTCGTAATGTCTTGCGGCAAATCGTGCCACAATTATAGCCGGCGAGGGCTGGTAGTTGGTTTACTTTTTGCGTTCACGCGCGGGACATCCGGCCGCAATCCAGTCGAGTATGCCTTGACGCGCCCATCTGGAGGCGCGGCCCAACTTGATCGGCTTGGGTGCGCGACCGCTGGAAACCAGCTTATACAGTGAGCTTCTGCTTACACCGCATATTTTGGCTGTTTCGGTGGCGGTGTTGAGCACATCGTTATTTGACGTTTTTTCATGTTTATCTGTCATTTTGGAACCACCCTTCATTGGAGTCTACTCGACTCCTCAATCCATCATCGCACGCAGCTTCGCACGCTTATCGTCACCAAGAGACTGGACGAAATCGCGGAACACGGTGAGACCAAAGCGGTCCTCAATCCGTGACAGCGTCGCGACAGCTTTTTTCTGGAGGGCAGCCTCATCCTTGGGGCCGCGCTTTTTCGCACCGTCCTGCTTCCCATCGCGAATTTCCGCCAAATAGGTCTGAATGGTCTGGCGCGAGACACCAAGCTGATCCGCAAGCTGATCACCGGTGAGCTTGCTACCTTCCGGCGTCTTTTTGATCATTATGAGTGCGTTTATCCGGTCCGCCTTGGTCAACGGTATTCCGTTCCGGTCATTGGTCTTGTAGGCGAATACCAAGGCATCACACATAGTGCCTTCGTGAATGTACGCACGTATGGTCTTTTTATTTAACCTTTTGGCGGATTCTGCACGGTGATAACCGTTTGCAAGTTCCAGTTCCCCTTCCGGCCTCCTGAAAAGATCCACCGGATCGGTGGTATCGAAGTTCTCCATAAGCCGGACTACATTCAATTCGTTAAGATTCTGGGCGCGAATCTGGGCGTTCATGTGGATTTCAGAGATGAGAACCTCAACCGACTCCGTTCTTTTTACGGCAGTATCCTGCGCCGAAATGGAAACCGGGTGCGGAACAACTCCTTTCTTTTTACCTGAAGGCAATTTTCTCCCCGACATCGGGATCTCGCCCCCTGCCACGAGCTGCTCCACATAGCGCTTAACCGTTTCCTGATCCTTCCTACTATTATTTTTAGCGCGCCCCATAATCGCAACACCAGTCTTCCACTTGGGAATCTGTTCCTCCACCCACTTCTTGGTCTCATCGGATATATCCACATCGGACTGACTACCGGCCGAGTGCGAACCTTCTGTCGAATCCGGCACGGACCCTTCAGCTTCGACCGACGAATTCGAACGATTGGCACCGTTGGTCCCGTCGCCAATCGTCGAGTGATCACTGTTTGCCGACGATTCGGTCTCATCCTGGCCGTTCTTCAGCTGTTGGGGAAGTGGTTCACTCCTTGACATCAAGCGCTCTTGCTCTGTACTCATACCTTGCCTTCCTCAGCAAATTCCATGGTTTGCCCGCACAGCGCGGACAAGCGGAATCTAACTGAGACGTTCAAAAACTTCGATGTGAGCAGATGTTGGGGGAAGGTTGGGCTAGTTTTTTGATTTACGTCTATCATCCTCATTTAAAAACTGTTGTAAGAATGAAGCCCGAGCAAAATATTTTGATATTTCCGGAATTGAGCGGAAAAATTGTATGCACTGAACAGCTTCGTCTCTGTTCAGTACATTATTTTTTGGCACTGGAAGACTATACCTTTTGAGATGCGCCTTACACTGAGAAATTCGAGTCGTTACTATTTTTTTACGTTCTTTTTCAATTGCGTTTTCATATTGTCCAATTGGCTCGATATGGCAACCTCCATTCAATTCCTACATTTTTTCATATACCGTCCAATTCGTAACCCTTCCCGGCCCCATATCGGGATCGTTCATCGCGGCTAAGCTGACTTCGACATATGCGATGCAGAACCAAACGAGAAACTCACGATTAAAGCGCTTATTGCTTTTTAAAAAATCATTCGTACTTTTGTCTGAGCAATTAAGGTTAGCCCGAGAAGCAGCGACGAGCGGCTCGGCCGTGTCGGGATCAACCGCCTGCGTTAATGAAGTATAGTCAATAGGGTCGAGTTCATACTGAACTTGCTCAATAATTGCAGAAAACGGAACCTTGCTGTTTTCGATCGCCTCTCGAAGCCCATTTATAATTTTGTCGGCCTTCTGATCCAGTATCGCTTCCTCCGGATCGCCATCTCGGAAATCTGGTGGTGATACGTGGTATAATCCACACTTCTCCAGCTTATATCGGAGCTTCTTTTTTAACAATAAATCGGATGGCTTTTGAGCATTCGCTGTTCCAATTAAGTTAGCATATTGCAAAACTAGCCGCAAATACGTGTTCAGCGTCCAAAGTAAACTGTACCTAAGCGAAACTTCCTCAAGCTCTTCGGCTAGCCCAAAAAGGATGGGAGTTTTCAATGCGCTATATTTTACTTTAGTGAAAGGCTCGTATTCCCGGCTCTGAATACACCGAGTGGAAAGGACGCCCGTATGGCCCGCCAGGCAAAACGCTTTTTGAAGCCAAATTGCCATTTCGGGCAAGCACCTGAAGAATACCGGTTTTCTCCCCGTCCATTTTTTGACAAGGGCATCGGTATTTCTTTGGGTTGACTCATCATGTGGCGGGTCATATTGCCAATCGATCACGTATCCGCTTTCCTGAATGCCCTCCCGATGGGAATATATATAATTAAACGCGTGGATAAGATGAAAAGGTGCAGCCAGAACGTTGGCGCCGCTACGTGCCAAAAAAAAGATCGCCTCTTCTCGTGTTTGAGGATCGATTTTCAGGAAGTCAAATCGTCGATCTGGGTAACTGATCGGTTGAATCGACACGCGGTAAGCGGGATCACCGGGTTTGGGCGGTGGTTCTGACGCGAAAAATGGAGGATACAGAACCCGCCCGTTCCCCGGCTTACGACTCCATCTTTTAATTCTAAGCCAATTAAATTTGTTTTTGGAGTGCTGATATTCTCACGCATGGTGTTGGAAGGCCACGCGATGAGCATGAACACAACTGCCACTCGCTCCAGAGAATGTTAACCATTACGAACAAGTAATGTGCCGATTCCATACGCTTCGTCAAGTACAAACGATTTAAACGGAATGGTGATCCAGACAACGCTTACATTCGCAATGCAACTAATTCGGTATAACACGTTGATTTGAAAAGAATTACCAAGCGTGTGCCAGGTGTAAAGATCTTTACAAATGTGGCCCGCATGCAGCTAATATCATGTCGAAAACACAGTAATCGTCCGGTCACCCGCACCTTTTTCCTTGGAGTTCCAGCGATAATGTCCCTCCCAATTCGGAGGGTCCACCGTGGAGCAGAAAAGATCCTAAAAAATGCGCTCTGACCGAAGCGGTCAGGGAAGATTCTTCGGCAACCAAAACCACGACGAAAATACTGTCGTCTCGCAGCTATTCGTTCCACACTTCTTCAGCAAGCGGCAACTCGTTCAGCTCTGCGCGAGCTTCACGCCAAGATGGGTAATGCTTTGCGAGGATCGATACAAATCGCTCGCTGTGTGTCGGCTCAAGCAGGTGGGCCATTTCATGCACGACGACGTACTCGACCAAATCCTTCGGCTTCTTCACCAGTTCCGTATTTAACCTAATGTGTCCAGCTTTATGGTTACAACTTCCCCATTTAGTCTTCATCCGCTGGAGGAAATACCTGGCGACTTGAACCCCCAATTTCGCCTCCCACCGGTCAATCAAGGGCGGGAGGAATTTATGCAGCAGGGACTTGTGCCAATTATGAATAATCGTTGCCCGTCTAGCTCGATCAGTTCCCGGCCGAACACTCAAGGTAATGCGCTTGTGGTCAACAGATGCCCCCGGTTTCGTTTCCTGCTCCACCACGGCCATTAGGTACCGTCGACCCCAGAGATAATGGCTCTCGCGTTCGATAAATTGACGTTGCGTTTCCCGCGCCTGATTGCGTAACTTCGTCTGTTGGTCCCGTATCCAATCGATTTTCGAGATGGCGTAGGCGCGCGCGACCTCCGGCCGTGTCGCGATTGGGGCAGACATGGTTATTCTGCCATCTGGCGGATGAACGGAGAGATGCACGTTTTTGATATCTTTCCGCGTCACCGTAATGGAAATGTCGCCCAGCTCGATTAGCTCAGTCATACATAACCCGATTGGTTCTTGATGATTTCAAACAGGGCCTGTGTTGCCTTCCGATCCCGGTCCAACAGCGGGAACAAGGCATTGAGAATCTGCTTTTCTCGTGTGTCATCGCCCTTCCAGCCAGCAGGGGCCTTCTCCCGCATTGCACGGTCGATTTCCAGGGCGAGTTTAGCCTTCTCCTCCTCATCCGCCGGACACAGAAAACCATCCGCCGGGATACTCGCGAGATTATTGAACAGCCGAATGGCTTCCGGATGACTGTTTAGTATGGCGGGATGAGCACCCTTTACTGCATTGCCAGATATCCGCAGAACCAGGGCTTCGGCCTGCCTCAAGAACTCCTCATACGAGTCGGTGATGGTTCGCTTCAGTGCGATCAGGTCATCCAGCAGCTTTGACATCTTCTCGTAGAACTTCGGATCGGTCAATTGATTGCGGATGATCGTCTTGCGGACGTTGTTGATGATGCCTTCAGCCACGGCGTTCTTCGACAATTTCCCCTTCTCGTTGAGTTTCCTAGCAATAGCATCATGGATGCCAGTCTTGATTATCAACTCCACGAGCGAGTAGTTTTCCATCGAACCCAGAGGATCGGCCAGTTCGGCCTGGATGTATGTGTTTATGAGGTGACGCATGTCCGCCTCGTACGGCTTGATATCCAACTCCTCGCCCGAATGCCTTTTGATGGCGGCGCGAATATCGTTAAAAAACTCGACTTCCTTGTTAAGGGTTGCGATTTCAGTATTCAAGTAGCCCGCTTCCGGCAAATTTTGAGATATCGCCGAAAAGGCCCGGACGAACGTCGCCACAGCCTTGTAGAACGAGATGCGCAATACCTCGGTGTCACTGAGCGCATTTGGATTGCCGGCGTCGCCGCAGAAATAGTATAGGTACTGTTCCATCTCGCGGGGCTGAGGAACTGGTTCGCACAGATATTTCAGCGCTTCGCGCGTCGACTCAAGCTTTTTTTTGCCTTCCTCGAGCCAATTCTTCAGCTTGACATTATTCTCTTCACCGCCGTCATCGAGATCCAATTCGTCAGAGCTGTAGACGGCAATGGCCTCCTGCACGTCGCTGAACAACTCCTTATAATCCACGATATGGCCGTAATCCTTATCGTCGCCATCGAGCCGGTTCGTCCTGCAGATGGCCTGGAAGAGGTTATGATCATGAATTTCGTTATCCAGGTAGACATAAGTGCAGGACGGGGCATCGAAACCTGTGAGCAGCTTGCTGACGACGATGAGCAATTTACAGTTGACGGGCTCCTCGATAAACCGACGCTTCATTTCGTCCTCGTATTGCTTGGTCGTTTGACCATCGGTTAGCACATATTGCTTGTAAGTTTCGTACTTGTACCGCTCGTCGCTATGAGCGGGCGCTTTTGAAATCGCGGCGGCTTGCGGTTCAAACGAGGTGATAATGCCGCAGTATTGTCCAAACGGCGTATTCTGGAACAGACGGTAATAATGACAGGCATCGTAAATTGAGGCCGCAACCAGGATGGCGGTGCCCCGATCATTGTTCAAACGCGGCTTGAGGCTGAAGTCCTCGATGATATTGGCAATTATGCGCTGCTTGCGTTCGCCAGCGCTCATCAATTCCTCCATGGTTGCCCAGCGCTTACGGAGTACCGCCTTCTGGAAATTGTTCAGGTTTTGCGTTTTATGCGCGAACCAAGCATCGATTGCCTGGGGCGAGGTCAATCGTTGCGGCACGTTGCGAGCTTCGTACTTCAGGTCAAGCACCACGTTGTCCGCAACTGCCTGGTAAAATTTGTATGTATGGATGTAGGTGCCAAAAACCTCGCGAGTCGTTTTCTTATCCTTCTTGAGGAGCGGCGTTCCGGTGAAGCCGACAAAAATGGCATCCTGCAACCATCGCTTCATTTGCTTGTTCATATTGCCACCCTGGGTGCGGTGGCATTCGTCCACGAAGACATAGAAGCGACCGTGAATCGGCGGAGGATCGCCCTTCAGGTCGGCGGTGTCGAATTTATGGATCAAGGCGCACAGCAAACGCGGGGCGGTTGCGGCCAACTTCTCGACGAACTGTAAACGGGAGGTAATCCTTGGAGATGGGCTGTCCTCGCCGATGACGCCGGCATTTTGCATCACCCCCACGATTTGCTTGTCGAGTTCGTCGCGGTCGGTGACGATCAGAATGCGGCCCTCCGGATCGTGCTCCATCAGCCACTTGGCCAGCAACACCATCAGGATACTCTTACCGCTGCCCTGAGTATGCCAGATCACGCCGCCCTCATGCTTGCCGATGCGTTCCTGAGCGGCCTTGACGCCGAAATATTGATGCGGACGGGGTACTTTTTTCCGGCCCGCATCGAAGATGATGAAATTCCGTATCAAGTCGAGCAATCGATCCTTGCGGCACATCTGCGCCAACGGTTTGTCCAAGAGCGTCCCCGGCTCAGACGTCGTACCGCCTTCCTCGTCCTTCCATTGTACGAAAAACTCCTCCAACGTTCCGGTCGTGCCATAGCGAAGACCCTGCGAATCGCTACCGGCGAAGACGAATTGCACTGCCGGGAAGAAGTGTTTGTTGAAGATTTCTTCCTGGTTGGTGATGAGCTGCCGCACGCCATCCGCTACTTCAACCGAACTGCGTTTCAGTTCAATCACCGCAACGGCAATACCGTTGATGTAGAGAACCAGGTCCGGCCTGCGCTGGTGGCCACCTCGGAGCGTCACTTCCTCGGCCAGGGCAAAGTCGTTTTCTCCTGGATTTTCCCAATCGATCAGATGTACATCCTCGTGCGGCTTTCCAGCCGCGATCTGTACCTTGATAGGATAGCGCAGTAAATTGTAGGTACGCAGATTGGCTTGGTAGAGCGTCACGCCGGTGGTATCGGCGGCGGTCTGAAGCTTCAGTATGGCGGCGGAAATATGGGCGTCCGAGTAGCCGCGCGCCTTAAGGTTTGCCCGCAGAATATCGACCTCGATTGGTCGGTTGTCATCCCGCTGGTGCCAGTCGCCCAGATAGCGGTAGCCGAGGCAATCCGGTCGCGACGGATCGGTGAACATGGCGACAACACGATTCTGAGTAAGGCGTTCAGGGCGGGATCGATTAGGCATGGGAACCTCCAGCGGCTTTGACTCCGAACAAGGACTGGCTATTTTTGATTGCGCCGGCAATATTCGCATCGGAGAAAACTGGGCGATCCAACTTGGCTTCCCATTCGGGATGGCTGGCAATGATGTTTTTCACGGCAGCGACATCCACCTCTTTACCGGCTGCGCGCAATTCCACCACCGCCATATCCACGGTGGTCAGCACCTCCAAATCATCATTCTTGTTAAAGAGGAACTGGCCCAACCAATCAATAACATCTGGACCATACCAATCCATGAAGTAGCCTTCGGCTTGGCCGATATTGTCGGCAATGATGAAGCCTTCATGGCCCTTGGGTCCTTTGTGATTGCATATGTACCTGTTCTTTTGGGCTATCCTTTCTGGGCCGGCATATTTCGTTTTCGGGTTGTAAGGGCCAGCGGCCTTTTTTAGATATCCTTCAGCTTTACCTTCCACGTGACGGTGCAGAAGGTACGAAAGCTTGGTGTAGCGCTTCCGGCCAAGAGGATACGCTTCGCTGCCGAAATGCTTGACCAGTGTGGCGATAACAACAGCTTCATTGATTTCCCAGTTATGACCTCTACTCGAAGTCGGAATTGTGTGGGCAGAGTCTGATTCCTGTGGTGCGACCAACCGCGTCTTACCGGTAAGCAGTTCCTGCATCATCGCCTGCTTGAGGTCGGCAGTCTTGTCCCGACGCTGAACGAGTGATTCGATTTCGGCGTCCATATCGCGAAACACGGAGGCAATAGCTTTTTGCTCCTCGATACTGGGCAGGCGTATCTCAATACTCGCTATGTGCGACCGATTTGTAGCATACACTTTTGTGCCTGCAGCGAGGCTCCGAAGCCGGTCTGAAAATCCAGGACAGAATTGAAGATAGGCTTTGAAACCATCTACCAGGACTGATTTGTCAAAGCGTACAGCGATGGTATGAAGCCCTGCGACAAGTTCGTAATTTACCACGTTGTGTATTTCAACGGACTTACTTACCCCAGTTAGATCTTCAGACGCGTCGACGAATACCAGATCACCATCGCGTAAACGGTCAAGTCCCTTCGCCTTTATCTCCGGCAGGCTCGGCAAGGAAACAGGGGCAAGCAGCGAAAATGAACTGGCATGAATATCACCATAGTGTAGGTATTTTACTGGACCATCCGAACCAAGTTCGGCTCGCGAGTTAGTACCATGGCTCAGAAACGTGACGTGGTCACCCAAACGAATACGTTGCCATTCAGCATTGAATCCTTTAAGGCGGGTTTGTCCGGTAAGGAGCTGCTGCATGGCGGCTTGCTTGAGATCGCGCTTCTTGGCGATCAGTCGATCCAGCCCCTCCAGCAACGCATCCACATCGCGCAACACTGTGGCGATGGCGTATTGTTCTGGGATAGAAGGAAGCGGCATCTGTATTGAGCGAACTTGACTAAAGTTCAAGCCCTGTCGATTACCGCCTGCTTGGTAACTGTCGATTTGGCGCTGGCCACTGGTTGATAGCAAGTAAGCATTTAGAAACTGCGGCACCAATGTTTCTGTATCAGGACGAATGATGCAAACATGCTGATTTACGTTTCCGCCTTCGAGCCACTCGTCAGCGACCGCACAGCGACCGATGGATGCCCCAGTAATGTTTAGTAATACGTCGCCTTTTTTAATTTCGGTATCCTGAAATGTAACATGTGTCGAATCGTCAATAAAAGCCATGTCGTCTAGCAACAGGACTCCCCAGCCTACGTTCTGACTCCGAATAAAGGGACGACCGTCACTCTTGTACACGCGTTGCCCACCTGTTGGGGTGATTCCACTTCCAACCTTTGTAGTGAGCTTACTAAGAATCGAATCTTCCCAATCCTCCGGGATCGCCCCTGCATCAGTCTGTTTATATCCCGCCCTCTGTTTCATTTCGCCCCATCTTTGTGAGATGTCCCTCCACCTTAGCGGTTAGTTCAGCCACCTCGTCGACGATCTGCGGTAAAGGCGTGGCATAGCGTTCGGCGAGTTGCCGAATTCGACTGGTCAATGTTTGCGACACGCGGTCCATCTCATACTGTACGCTGGCAGCCAAAGCGGGAAGCCACTTGTCATCCACCACCAATGTTTTGATCTCCTTGACATTGAGTGTCGGGTACTTTTCATAGACGAGTTTATCGAGTGCCGCGTCCATCTTCTTGACATTGGCCTTTAACTTGCTTTGCTCATCCAGCAGTTCGAGGTAGCGCACGCTTGCTTAGAGGTCCGTCAATTCCTCAGGCAACGACTTAGCCGTCAAGCGCTTGCGATACTGTGTTTCTACCTCGGCCAGCAATTTATCAGCTACCTTTTTCCTAGATTTCTGCTGTTGGTCCGCTTCGAGGTATTTCCGGAGAGTTTTCTGCTCAACCTTGTCGCCAGTCGTCGCCAGTCGGTCCTTGATGACTTTAAGCGTCAACTTGCCTTTGTTGTCCTTCAAAACTGAAATGTGATGATGGTCGGTGAGCGCGCGAAGCGCGGCCGCGCACTCCTCGGCTCCGGCTAGGAGAGCGCTGTACTTACCGCAGGCCTGTTTATCCTCGTCGTTCCAGAGACTGACGAGCGCTTGGGTATACGCCTCCTGGGCGTCGGCCTTGGACGAGACGTCCTTAAGTACGCCCTCCTCACCACCGTACTCTTCGCCCAGCTCGTCGAGCTGGGCGCCGACTGCATCGAGGTCAGCTTGGAGTGCATCAAGCGCTGCCTGTTCATTGGCGAAATATCTGGCGATGATGTATGGCTTCGGGATCAGGTCGCAAGCCCAGCCCTTATCTTGCATCTCACCTTTCTTTTTACCGCTCTTCGCCTCTTCCATCACTCGGTGGGGTTCGGCCACCCACCCGTCGGCAGCAATGAGGTAACAGTCGTCCTGCATGGTTTCAGCCCAGAAATCCATAAGGTGTTGGTATATATCATAGGCGTTGAGCAACGGCGCGTCACGGAAAGCACTTAACAGATCCTCGGCTACCGTGGCGATCAATTCCTTGGGATGTCCCTCCTTGTCAAAACCCTTGAGACGGGGCGTATTTCTGGCCTGCCACGTGTCGAAGATGGCGGTGATTCTGGTTTTGAAAGCGGCGAACTCTTCGTGGTCGAGGATGGCGGCCTTAACCTTGGCGATCGGCAGGCGGAGCCGACTGTAACCGGGGCGGCCCGCACTCATAAAGAGAGCCTTGCGAATAGTCGGCAGAACCTGCCAATAGGCGGCTAGGGCGTCAAGGTCTCGGTCGGGAATGCCGCCACGCAAATGGCCGTCGATGTCTTGGATATCTTCAGGTTCGGTACTATCAATGTACCGTGGGAGATTGAGGTTGTAGTCGTTCCTGGGATCGGCTATTTCCTCGATAGGCACCATACGGGCAAAACGTGGCACTTCGATTTGTTTATGAAAGGAATCGACGATGCGATGGATATCCTGCTCCCGGAGCCTATTTTTATTTCCATCCTTGAGGTAGCCCTTGGAGGCGTCGATCATGAAAATACCCTTGCGGGCATTGGCGTTTTCCTTGTCAAGCACAATGATGCAGGCTGGAATGCCTGTGCCGTAAAACAAATTCGCGGGCAGGCCGATGATACCCTTGAGGTAGCCGGAGCGGACGAGTTTTTTTGCGAATGACTGCTTCGGCGTTGCCACGAAACAAAACGCCGTGGGGCAAGATGCACGCGGCTTTCCCATTGCTCTTCATGGAGCGGATAATATGCAGCAGATAGGCGTAATCACCCTGTTTGGCTGGCGGTTCACCCCAGATAAAGCGTTGGTACGGATCCTTGCTTGGCGTGAGGCCGGTGGACCAGGTCTTGTCGGAGAACGGAGGATTGGCAACCACAAAGTCGTAGGTGCGGAGCTGTTCGCCCTCCTTGAACTTCGGCGCGGCCAAGGTGTTGCCGTTCAGAATGTTTGCGGTTGGGAAGTCGTGCAGGATCATATTCATACGCGCCAGACCGGCGGTGGTTACGTCCTTTTCCTGACCCTCGAGCGTGATGTGTTTTCCCGCCTCGGCCGCCACCTTGAGCAACAACGAGCCGGAGCCGCAGGTGGGGTCGTAGGCGGTGGTGGCGGCAACCGTGTTCTTGGGCGAGATGCCGATAACCTTGGCGATGACACGGCTGACCTCGGCGGGCGTGTAAAACTGCCCCTTGCTTTTGCCGCTTTCGGTGGCGAAGTGCTGCATCAGATATTCATACGCGTCGCCAAGGATATCGTCGTGATCCGCCCGATTCTTGGAAAAATCCAATTCGGGCTTTTGAAAGATGCTGATAAGGTTGGTCAGGCGATCCACCATCGCCTTGCCCTCGCCGAGTTTATTGGGGTCGTTGAAGTCGGGGAAATCGCTACGTGCCAGACGAGAATTATGGTCAATGAGCGGCTGGATAACCTGTGTGTTGATTTTGTCGCCAATGTCGCTTTTGCCTTTGAGCTCGACCATATCCGCGAAACTTGCGCCCTGGGGTATAGTGACGGGCGGGGCGTAGTTGTCTGAATTGGCATATTTGTCGGAGATGTACTTTATAAACAGCATGAATAAGACGTAATCCTTGTACTGGCTGGCATCCATGCCGCCGCGCAGTTCATCACAGCTTTGCCAAAGAGACGTATAGAGCTGCGATTTCTTTAGTGCCATTGCTTAATTATCCTAATGAAATGCGGAAATTTTCGCGTTCCGTCAGCCTGACCATGCTCCAATCGCAGTAAGCATTTACCGACAGCTACATGGTCTACCCGCTGTTTTCGAAGGCGGCAGGCAGCATTGCCGATTCGCCATTAATGCATGCGACTCATTACACTGGATGCCTCTCGGTTGTGTGGCGATAAAACTCTGCCAAAACGAGATGATTTCCGGCGGGAAATTTGATCTATGACCAATGCCCACCGCCAATGCTTCGCGTAGCGCTCGTGGCAATTCAACCGCGTCGGTGGTACCGAAATAAACGAACTCCGACGCTATAAGGACACGCTTGCTAATGCGCAAGTCATGTTCTTTTGTTTTGGGATTCTCCACGTCGATGAAGCGCTTATATGAGATTGATGACTGACGCTCGTCTCGCATTGAGTGCCAGGAGCGATGTTGCCGAAACGACCCGTCCGGCATCGGTTCATAGATGTTGTCTCCTCGGGAACCAAGATCGCTTTTGAAATCGGGACGCTTGCGGGCAAAGCGCGTATCAAGCCAGTACTCGTTCATAAGCATCGTTTCCTGAATTTTCATCGCAAATATCAGTTGGTGCCCGCGTGGCTTTGGCGTAAGACCGACGACCCAGTCACCCTCTGACGCGGTCTTTCGGATTCGCGGTTTACAGCAAGCCAAAGTGCAAAACCCATGATAAGGGTTGGGCGCGAACCCAGTGTCGGAGACAACGATATATGAATACAGCTTCATCGCGAATCCTAACGCTCTCCTAAACTCTCAAAGAAATCCTCGTCCATATTTTTTAGGACATACGTTTTATCGGGGTTGGCCTGAATGCCTATGTCGTGATCAATCATGAGATCGCCAAGTCTCCCTCTGTCGACCAGTGCGATATGATACGGCGAAGCATGAGCAATAACTTCCACCGATGGAGTGAAAAAACTGGTAGTCACAAAAACACCTTTCTGGGCTTTTTTGACCGCGAGCGCTCCGACAAATGCGTTCATGGTTCCGGGATCAATTTGGTGATCCGGCTGGTATCTTTTGGCCTGCAAGTAAACGCGTTCCAATTCCAGGCGATCCTGGTATACAATTCCGTCCACGCCACCGTCACCAGGTCCGCCTGTATGCTTGACGCTTCCCCAGTCACCGCAATATCCCAACCCTTTAATCAATTCAATAATCAGGTGCTCGAACTCCTTTGAAGAAAGCTCGTCAACCCTCTTGAGAAGTTGGTCTTTCAAGGCGTTACGCAGTAACCCATATGCCCGCTCCAAAGTTTCTTCCGGACCCTCCTCCACTGCGTCTTCAATGATGTCGCTCTCACCGATCCCGTCGGATGGGATCGTTCCTTCCCGCTTGTTTTGGTGAAATGCGGCAAACTCAGGAGATTCTTCCCGTAAAACCTTGGCGGTAATTTTTCAAATCCTCGACTCAGGAGATCCTGCCCTTTTTGAGTAATGGAATACACTCCCCGGACTTTGTTTTCAAGCATGCCGGCTCTTGCCAGGTAATACAGTGCCCACGACAGGCGGCTGGCGACGACGGTCCGCTTTCCACTTGGGAGAGGAGTGTCGCGCTCTTCTTCGGTAAGGCCAAACTCGTCGGAAATGGCGTCCAAAGAGTCCTTGGTCCTGACATCGCGGCTGGAAGCCAAGCGCAAGACAGGCAACAGGAAGCTCTGAAAGTCGGGGATGCCCATTATTTCTCCAATTTATTTAATAATAAGCCGTTACCGCTATAGCCCACACGAAAAAATCATGGGGAATTACGTTATAATCCTTTGGAAGGTAATTAGGCGTCTCGAACGAAAAACTATACAACAAAAGACCATTTTCGGGAAGTTCTGATGTCAAATGTCGTGTAACTTCGCTGTTATGAAAGGAGTGCTATGTCTACCACTTCACCCGCTCCAATCTTGCCCTGCAACCCTAATCGAGCAAAATACCTGTCATTTCTTAAAATGCAGCCCCGTAGCTATGCTCCCTGGCTGGAACCCATTTCCGAGAACCAAATCAACATGTACTTTGAGCGGCAGATTTTGCCCGAGCTGTCTGCCATGTTGGAAGGTGCCTTCAGTGACCTCCCGGATTTCGACCGGGAGGAGGCCGTACAAGACGCAACCTGCCAGGCGCTGGAAGCCTTCCGCGTGTTGAGACTGCACGAAAACATCCGCAAGAACACCGCTCTTGACGAGACCGCTCTCGTCCTTGCCAAATTCGCCAGCAGTCAGTATATGGCCGGCGTCCGCTTCGCCAATCCCCGCTCCGACTCTCGCCTGTAATCCATCCTTTACGTTCTTCATATCAAATAAGTGTTCGACGAACCAGCACCGCAGAGCGGCGTCTGGCTTTTCATGTTTCCAGGAGACTCATCATGTCCAAACTGTCCGCAACCCTGTCCAAGAAGGTGCCAATACCCGGTCTGGAGTACAGCTCGCAGCAGTTCTCGTGTGGTCTTGAGATGGAGCTTTCGGGAGAACAGACGCAGGATACCATCCGCCAGAATATCCACAAAATGTACTTACTTCTCCATCAGGCCATCGACAGGGAGATCCAGCTCGCCGTCGATAATCCGCCCATGTTTATGAACACGCTACAGAGCGCATCCCGCTGCAGCTCCCAGCCTGACGCAAGCCGCTGGCGCGGGCGCTCCTATGGCGACAACCGCCAGACCCGCTGGAGCAAACCCGGCGGAGGTTCCAGGTGCGGTACCGGTCGGCAGACCACCGGCAGGGCCACCCAGGCCCAGGTCAAAGCCATCTTCGCAATTGCCAAGGAAAACGGCATGGAGCGGAGAGACGTGGTGGAAATGCTGGAAGAGCGTTTCAACGTTGTCCAGCCCGACGATCTCAGTGTTAAGCAAGCCAGCAAACTCATCGAGGCTCTGAAGGAGGACGGCGGCCGAGATTAGCCGCATGCGCTTTTGTCTCATATCAAACCATATCCACGCACATAGGAGAGGACCATGAGCGTCAAGAAAACGGCAAAAAAAGCCATGACTACGGGCACGCCTGTCACAACCGAAAACAATGGTCAGGCCGGCTACCTCGGCAAACTGACGCTGCTCCACCGGGATCACGAGCTTCCCATCCGTGTCCTAAACTCCTGCCAGATCAGGCGCAAGAATGCGGATCCCGCCACGGTGGCCAAGTATGCGGAGCTGCTTCAGGAGTCGGAGCCGCCTAACATCATTGTTGTTGTGGACGGCTCTGGCCGGCACTACATAGCGGATGGTCATAACCGGACTGCGGCTGCTCTCAGCGCCGGACGGTCTGTTATCAAGGCCGAGGTATACGCTGGCACCTCCGCCGATGCCAAGATCATCGGCCTTCAGGCAAATCAACATGGCTTGCCGCTCAGCCTTGCCGAGAGGAAAGCCGCCTTGGACGAACTGCTGGACGCGGACGGCCACGACTTCACCGATAGCGATCTGGCTCGGATGACTGGCCTCGAACGGCATACGGTCGAGCGTCGCCGCCGTGAGCGCCAGTCCGGCGACTTCATCGTCGCCGCCGGCAAGATGCGCCGCGTCAAGACCCAGGAAGAACTTGTCGCCCAGGCGGCCACGGTTTTCGTCAACCAGGTGGAGAAGTACGGTCTGGATGTCGTGGTGAAGGCGATGGAGTTGCTGCCGTCTCATCTCAAAGAAGACGCCTTGCGTCATATCTCTGGGAGTCAGGCTCAGTAGCTCAAAACGGAAAAAGGCGACGAAAAGGAATATTAATTATGACAACCATTCATAATCCGCAAAACCTCCAGAACACACCTCTCATGACCTTACCCACACCTGAGAGGACGCCGCACAAGAGCGGCCATCAAGACCAGCCGCACATCTCGGCGTCCCAGCTCAGGAGCTACTCCGGCTGCCCGCTAGCCTGGCGCCTGTCCCGAACTCACCGTCCGGAACATGTGTCGGCGGCGCTGATCTTCGGTTCCGCCTTCCATGCGGCTGCGGAAAAGCTCTACCAACTGCGTCTTGAGGGCAAGACGGCCACGCATCAGGAACTCATGGACGCATACGAGGCCGTTTGGAACAAGCATCTCAACGCCACGGACGGCCAAGAGCCCATCCCAATTCGATTCGCCGCCAAAAGTGATGTGCTGACGCTGCACCAAACCGCCTCCAGGATGCTGGAGGCTTTTTTGATCCATGCCGAGCAGAACATGGGCGAGGTCATCGCGGTGGAGGAGCCGTTCGAGATCGAGTTGGCGCCTGACCTGCCTATTCTCAAGGGCCGGATCGATCTCATCGAGATAAGAACCGGGACCTCCGGCAACCGGTATCTGCATCTCAGCGACTTCAAGACGGCGGCCAAGCGCATGGATAAGAACGACGTGGACAGGGATCAGCTCCATCTCTACGCCATTGCGGCACGCAAGACCGGTCTTCTTGACCAGATTGGTCTGCCGCTGGTCTTGCGGGTGGACGCCGTTCTCAAAACCAAGGCAGCCGAAATCGTTCCCATCACCATATCCCCCGACAAAGCGGGTGAGGCGCGGGTCGTGGCCAAAGCTCGCCAGATATGGAAGAGTATGGCTGCGGGTATCTGCTTTCCTTCCGCGTCCTGGCGCTGCGGCGATTGCGGCTACCGCAAGCAGTGCGGCCAGTGGCCGGAGATTCCCGGCATCTAAACCCTCTTGGAGAAAACCATGCCGAATCATGTGCGGAACATACTTCAGTTCAGTGGGGCAGAAGATGATATTACCCGACTGTTCGATCATATCCGAAGCGAAGACTCCACCTTCGATTTCAACACGCTCATCCCCATGCCCAAGACCTTGGACATCGAAAGTGGTTCCCGTACCACGCTCGGAATGGAAGCTGCGGAGTATCGTGCCACGGGGGCTATTTCCCGAGGGTTCTCCTGCCTTCGGAATGAGCATCAACGGACCTGGCCATCCCTGACTCTTGACCAGTGTATCGACCGCCTAGTCGAACTCGGCTTCTGTGACCTGAACTTGGGAGAGGTGGCGTTGGACAACATTCGGGATCATGGCGCCGCCACCTGGTACGAATGGTGCTGCAACAACTGGGGAACGAAGTGGAACGCTTATTCCATCGAGACGGGGGACGACACCATCACCTTTGAGACGGCCTGGAACGCCCCTGTGCCGGTTATCGACAAACTGGCTGCCCTGTTCCCATCAGTGCAAATAACGCATCATTGGGCCGACGAGGACATGGGGAGCAATTGCGGGCACGCCGTCTATCAGAACGGCGAGAAGAACAAGACTCCTATCATTGACCATACCAGCGAAGCCTACGAGAAATACGTATTCTGCTGGGGAGAGTCGGCCTGCGTGGAACAGGATGCGAACGGCCTCTGGCGGAGCAAGGATTGCGAAAACTGCGACGGATGTGGGTACGGTGGGCAACGGTAAAGCCCCCGCCATTGAATATTTCCGAACGCCCCGGCCGCACGGCTGGGGCGATTCTTTGACTTTATACCCCATGCCAATCAACGCCAAACATGGCACTTCGAAAGGACTCCCATGCACCATAATAGCATTTTCTGCGGCATCTGCGGCAAGGCCGACCCGGTCAGCCTTATCCAGCATATCCGTGACGAGCACAGTCTCACACCCGAGGAATACCAGACCAAGTGCCCGAACGCACCCCTTTTGACCGAGGAGTTCGGCAGATTCATTAAACAGCACCGTGTCCATGTGGACAATGACGAGGTCCGAGCCAAACACGAACTTTTCGGAATCAGGATCTCCCGCCCGATCCGGCTGAGCGACCACGTTCCGGATATGGATGACAAATTCACCTTCGACCAGGAAGTGGGTAAGGCCGTCCTGTCGTCACTTCTCGACAACGACCGAATCCTCCTGGTCGGCCCCACTGGGTCGGGCAAATCCTCACTCATTGGCCAGATCGCAGCCCGGTTGGACTGGCCGCTCCGTCGCATCAATCTCCACGGCGAGACCGGTGTCAGCGACTTTCTCGGCCAGCACAAGGCCAAGAACGGCGAAGTCTACTTCCAGTACGGCATCCTGCCCACGGCCATGCGGGAGGGCCAGATCCTCGTCTTGGAAGAGGTAGACGCGGCCACACCGGAGATCCTCTTCGTCCTCCAAGGGGTCTTGGAGGAGAACGGCAGCCTGACCTTAGCCGAAAACGGCGGCGAGATCATCCGCCCCCACCCAGACTTTCGCCTGGTCGCCACCGCCAACACGTTGGGCCTCGGCGATGAGACGTCCCTGTACACCGGCACGTCTGTTCTCAACGCCAGCCATCTCGACCGCTGGACCACAGTTTTCCAGATCGATTACCTGGACGAGAGCCGGGAGATCGCCGTCATCCGGGACAAGGCGCCGGAACTGGAACCCGCCCTCGCCAGCAGCATGGTGGCGCTGGCGGTCGCGGTCAGAAAAGCGGTGGAGCAAGAAGAGCTGTTCGTCACCTTCTCGACGCGGCGTCTTATCGCATTTGCCAGGAAGACGGCCACTCTCGGCCTGCAAAAGGCGCTGGAGGTTACCATCCTCAACAAGCTCCCCCGAAACGAACGCGCCGTGGTGACGGAGCTGGCCCAGCGCTTCATCCCCGGCCTTGAGAAGATTGCCTGAAGGGAGCGCAGCTATGAATCATCTCAACACGCACGGCCTTGAGTCGGCGCTGGAAAAGGTCGCCAGATCGCTCTCGGACAAATTCGGCATCAACGTCGTCTTCCAGGGTGACAGATGCTGTACCAACGGCAGGACCATATACTTGCCCAGCCTCCCGGACGACCTGCCGCCCGATATGATCATGGTGATTCGCGGCTGGCTTGATCATGAGGCGTCGCACATTCTCTTTTCCACCGACATGCAGCTGGTCGCCAGATTCCAGAAGGAGCACGGCCCGAATGCGTTCGGCATTTTCAACATACTTGAAGACGCCAGGGTCGAGGCGGCGGTGAGCAAACGCTTTCCCGGCTCCGGCTTCAATCTTCGGATGTGCTACGAGGAAGCGGCGGCACGGGCGCAGGCGCTTGCCCAAAAGGAGCCATTGCCGATTCTTGCCCAACTCGCCTTCGCAGTCCACACCCATGTCAACGGCCTGCCTTACCTGGATTTTGTCGGCCAGGAGATCAGGGAGCTGGTGGATGGTCTATCTGCTTTGCTGCTCCAGGTTCCACACTGTCCAGACTGCTGCAAGGTTGCCGCCATCGCCCTTAAGGTCTGGGAAAAGGTGCGCCCGCTTATCGAACGGGAAAAGGCAAAAGAGTTCGTGTTTAAAACTCCGGCCGGCGACAGCCACCAGGGAGACCCTGCTCAGAGCGTCCCATCGAGTGCCGCATTTCAGGGCATTATCGGCGGCATGGCCGAGGGAATATCAGGAAGTATAGGTGAGTATGCCAAGACCAGTCACGCCTACCGGGCCTGGTCAACCGCTTACGACCGGGTTGTTTTCGGCCAGAACGTCTCCACCAACTCTCATCAGGAGCGTATGCGAGAAGTCATGCCGCTGGTGTCGGGAGTCAGGCGGAAGCTGCTCCAGTCCCTTCTCGCCGAGCCGAAAGCGCGGTGGCTTGGCGACCGGGAACAAGGCGCGGTGAATCCGCGCAGTCTTCACCGGCTTGCCTTGCCCAATGCGGACTGCCGACAAAGAATCTTCCGCCAACGCATCCGGACCAGGCGGCTCCGCACCGCCGTCACCCTTTTGGTGGATGAATCAAGTTCGATGAGCGGTCCCAAGCTGGCGCTGGCCACGATTACCGCCATGGTCTTTTGCGAAGCTCTAAGCCGCCTGAACATCCCCACCAGCGTCGTCGGATTCAGCACCATGAAGTATACGCTTGAAAGCATTGCGAGTCAGCAAACCGGAATGAAAGCCGAGGAACTTCGCGGTATGTTCCGGCTCCATCCGCTGTGCCATACTGTCTACAAGCGGTTTGACGAACCATTCGCCAAAGTATCCGGCAGGATGGAGGGCATGACTGCGAAGTCCATAACCCCACTTGGTGAGTCCATGTTGTTCGCCGCGCACGGCCTTCTCCAGCGTCCGGAAGAACGAAAGGTGCTGTTCGTCATGACGGACGGCAAGCCCGTTGCCGGCATCGCCCCTGAGGACATAACCTTCGCCCACGCCAAACGAGCCATAGCCCGTATCGAAAAGGCAGGCATCGATGTGGCGCAGGTGGGCATCATGGAATACAGTGTGACGCACCTCCATCACCGTTCCGTCGTCGTGCCTTCGCTGGATAAGCTGCCCAGAGCGGTAATGAGCCAGCTCCGTTCCGTTCTCACCAAACAGCTTTCCCTATGACCATATCCGAAAGGAATCCTATGAACGTTCTTTTCAAACAAGCCCTCGCCGGGCTTCGGCCTGACGAGGTGCGTTTCATCCTGGCCAACCAGCCAAGTGCCGACAGCCACGAAGACAAAACTCAGACGTTTGTTCACGAGCAGCCGCCGAACACGGGTGATGATCAAGACGAGGATGGCCGCCGCCGCCGGCACATTGAGCGGGAGTGGCCGGAAGTCGGCACGCTTCTTTCGGCGGAATATTTCGGCGTATCTTACGGTGCGGAAATCATTCCCGCCGCCAAGCGCCTCAAATCGGGAAAGCAAATCCGCATCACCTCTGGAGCGGCGAATGGCGTGGTCTGCGATTCTTTTTCAGAGGCCATGCTCATAGCCACAGATGATCAACGCACCAAGGAAAACCTCGCCCGCAAAGGCGTCTCGAACGGCTGGGTTTTCTGGCAGTGGCCTGGCAAGCCCGAGAACATCGCCGGTGATGACCAGGAGGAACCGTAACCTGATCAAGAATGAAAAGGGTGGGCGTGTGCGCCATGTTCAGGCGCGGTCGGGTGAACATACCCGTGTGCATCGACCACGCTCCCGGAAGCCGGACTTTTGGCCACTCCTGATCGGCATTGGTATCCTGCTGTGCTGGGGTGGAATATGCGACGTTCTCAGGCTCATTGGTACGGTTATTGAACTGACCGTTATCATCCTGTTCTGGACTGCCATCATCGGTGGCGTTGCGCTCGCGGGGTACACCGTTGTCCAAGCAGTACGAGCGCCTCCAAACAAGCGGTGATAGTGATAACCCCTGACAACATTGGCAATTGACGCACCGACTAAAGTCAGTGCTTGGTCAAACTATTTGCTCCGAGGCGCGCCACGGCCGCCAGCCGCCTTCAACCGGCCGCTTCGGCCGGTTCTTAGGCGGAGGCGCGCTTTCGGAGCTTTTCCTGAAGGCTACAGCTGAACGCGACTTGACTTTGGACCCCATCGGCATTGACAAAGCTAAATTTCAATGGTATCGTCCTCTTGTCGATAACTTCAGCCAAAAGGAGCAGCCTATACGCTCGTGGTGACATAGCTATTTCGCCTTTTCGGCGTCATAGATCGGGAATCTCTCTGAAATCCGCCAAACTTTCCTGTATAGCATACCCGACACTGACGCACCCCGCCTTGGGGGTGTTGTCGTGTCCGTTGCTATACAGGGCTTGGCGGCCCTCAGAGGGAACGGCTGGCGGCATCCCCTTTCAAAACTCCTTCCAGCATATTTGCTCTCCCGTTCCATGACGCCCGCGCGCGGGCAGTCAGGAGTAATATTTTGTCAAAAGTGAGGCAAGATCCCGGCCGTGTCGTATGTGCATACGCCCAAGCAATACGATCAATCTGAGCAGAGGCATCCGCCCTGAACTGCCCAACCAAGGAGGAGGATACATGGAACACTATTTTGTATTTGATAATAATCGAGCCATGGGGCCTTTTGATGGTGAAGAACTCATGAAAAAGGTCGCATCCGGTGAAATAACCGAGCGGCAACTGATTTCCACAGATGGGCGTAACTGGAGCCCTGCCTCCGAAATCTTTCCGGAGACAGATGTCGAGCCGATCGAAACGGCAAAGCCCCCATCACCGAAAGTCCCTTCCCAGCCACAAACTGAGATTGTTTCATTTGGCTGGTTCTACGCCAAGGACGGCAAGGTCATTGAGCCCTTACCTGAAGACGCACTCAGAGGGTTGGCCCACGCAGGTGTTATAAAGGCCGGTGATTTCGTCTGGTCTACCGGGCAACCCGGAGCAATCCCGGCGATTCAATCGCCCATATTATCTGATATGTTCCATGACGCAGCACCGAACAATCCAGCCGCTTATCCTCACCCGAACCCATCGGCGCACCCTCATAATAGTAATCACTTCGTGCCACGCCCACAGAACCAACCACCCCCAATTTCTAATCAAGGCGTGGTCTGGACCTTTTGGCTGGTGACGATTATAGGAATCGTTTCTTTAGTATTAAACTTGGGACGTAGTGACATTAATGAAAAAGAAAATATCGGTGACCTACTCACAATCGTTTTCGCTGTAGCACTGTTATTGTTCATCATTTTTTATTTACAGGCTCTCTACCGTTGTTGGGCCAACTTACATCTCGCGGGCGATACCAGATGGCCTTCACCTGCATGGGTTATGGTGATCTCCATCGGTACCAGTTTGATAACCATAATTCCATCCCCAATTACCTTACTAATAGATGTTGTGGGTATGTATTATACCCATGTTGGCCTCGGAAAACGGTTAAAAGCCATTTTGGAAAAGATTACTCCCGCTGCCGATAAGTTGAAGCGCTCAAAAACAACGGATTGGGCACAGTCACTTATTGCTGTTAATTTCATCGGCGGCATTTGGCTCAATGCGAGTACGCCGGCGAACTATGAATACCGCATGGTATTAGTAGTGCTTATCGGCCTGAGTCAGGCATATTACTTTATTTGCTCTGCAGTAAAAGATGTAAATCGGATCCACCAGCAGGCCGGTTAATAGTCCAGCGCCGCCCGTATTGTGACCAAATAGCGCTCAGTGAAGGAGACATTATGCGTAGAACTTTATCGATAGTCAGTTTGAGTTTTGTGTGTTTTGTTTTTGTCGCACTTCGTTCAGAGGCTGGGGATATCCCAAGATACATGGCATTCCGAAATGAGACGATCCGTGGAATGGAGGATAGGATGAGGGTCTTGGTAGGGTTTGCTGAATATTCCCGTCAATACCCAGAAGGTACACCACAATATAGACAGATGGAGCAAAAACTAAGTACCACGCCACCAAGCCAGCTTATCAGTGAATTAGATGCTCCGCAGCTTTCTGAAGATATAAAGATGGAACTCCAACGGGTGATAGGGCTGCAGTGCGATTTAAGCATTATTCTCGCTGTGGCGGGTCGGTCGGATCTCGCTGATAAAAGTAATGCAGAGTTGCAACGACAGATCGCAGTCTTATCGTCTAGTCTATCGGCGGATACGCCGATAGAGGATTTACTATGGACCTTAATATCAATCATGGACCAATCGAACGCGGAGATGGCGCTGAACGCCGTGCTGCTTGTTGTGCCTTAGGCGCCTACGAGTACCCTTTCAGCTTTGAAAGCTCATTCACCAGTTTTCCTCTCACATCTGTGGGCTATGACCGCCTAAGTTCATCCGGTCGCCAGTGTATGGAAGGAGACCCATGACCGATATCGAGCGAATATTACCCGTAGCGGCAATGATAATTATAGGTACGATGCTGATTAATGGATTTACCCTTCCTGGCGTCGCGCTTGTAACCTCTATTGTGCTTTATCTTCATTCAAAGAGACATCGTAGCTAAGGCACGTATCCACCGTTTCGATTTACACGACGTAAATATTATTACGGCCTTTGCCGAAATGCACACGCCACAAAAGAATCATGCAATTATATTATCGCCACAAAGTGGAAAAACTACCACTGCCGGCGAGTTGAAAAACGCAAATATCCTCGCATATGCTGTAGGAATAGTATGTTGCATTGATTATTGACCGGCGCTCATCCTTGCGGCCGGCTCGAAAAGCATCACACATTCGTTGGCCGTCTTCTTGAGGCGCTCATGCGTGAGGGTCCAACCTGCACGAAGCAGGTACATTTGCGCGTGCTGGGAGACTTAGTTTAGATACCACTTCAGCAAGTTCTTCCCGCAACCATAAATATTGGTCAACAAATCGGTCACGTTCTCCAATTAGGACGGGTAGCGGCGGGGACTCGATTCGTTTCCCAGCCAAAAAGACATTTTGGCTTCTCCACGTTTTCTCTAGCCGCAAGGATGCCCGCACCGCCATGCGAGCTGCCGTAGCCAACACGATTACGTCTGCCGACTCATCAATTTGCTCCGCCGTGGCATTTGTCAGAAAATCTCGAATGGGTCGTCCTGGTTTAGATGTAATCGGAAATCTATTGCGCATAATATTCGAGCGGCGCCGGCGTTCATATTCCTCATGCAGGCTGCGCGATATAGAGTCGTGCCTTCCGTGCATATTGATTGTTTCGGCTTTGTGGGAACGTATGCCGGCATTGAGACCCGGATTAAGCGAACTCTTATGCGCCAGACCAGCCAACCTGGTTATAAGTATACGGTAAAACGTCAGATGCAGTTCCGCTTCGTGAAAAACCGGTTCAGGTATGGGGTCAGGATTAACAGGCATATATCCGCTGTACCCGTTCGCATTGAAAGCTTCTTCAAGCATAGCTGAGCCACGAACTGCCATGAGCCTGGCCAATGTCAGAAGGGCTTTATCCGCAATCTCTGGCACCTTATCAGCCGGGGTGGCGTCAAGCCAATTGAACTTCCGTGGACTATATTCGGTTTCGGCAAGCATCGGATGATCCACCTCGTCACCGTTGCTGCACAGCGCTTCAAGAAGATAGTCAGCATCTCCAAAACCCATAAACTTAACCTTCCATAATCAATTTCACTCATGCCCAACGACCGTGGTTGCGAAAAGTGACCATAAGCGATGTGTTGCGACTCGTAGTCCAGGTGCTAACATGTTGGATGCCATAGACCATGTTGAATATGGACCCTCCATATACTGCGAAGAAGAAGCCCCTTCAATTCCCAGTATCCTGCGGTGGTGTCTCATATCGTCCTGCCGGTTGAACGACTCGTCGTCGACCGGCAATTCCAACAGCCTGCACCCCGTTGCATCGACCCTTGGATCGGAGCCGGTATAACGGAGACGGTGCCACTCTTTCGTATGCCCGATAGTCAAGCCGCTCTTCCTGACCATTTCCAATAGTCGTTCTGGCGGTAATGAAGGTTTGACTTCGCTCACAATGCATCCCATTCGAATCAGTTCAATCTTCCAATTTGGCAACCCCGGTATATGCCTCAAATTTAGCGGATATGGAATCGGCCAATTGCTTTCCGCCAGACTCCCACCATTTTTGGAATTCAATGGAGGCGACATCGGCTTTATATTCCCGGCGTTTTGAACGGCCCCAATCGATATAGTCGCGAACCCACTCCATGGTCAATGCGTCGTCGATAAGGATGCTTCGGCGGACGCACCGGCTACCGTTAACGCGCAGGAGAAAGCGTAAGCGCCAGAACTGACCGTAGCATTCGAGATTGGCCGCCCGGGCCATACCGGGCTGAAGGGCCTCCACCAGCGTCTTGACCTCGGGAAATTTCATAGGCCTGTTTCGCCGCTTAGGCGTCATCAGCCGTGCCACATCGGGAAGTGCAAATATCTCGTCGTCCGTCTGATACCTGATCTCCGGCTCATTCATACCGCTCTCCGCACGCGTGTGTCTCACAGGATTATTTCAGTGTAGCCCCATTTGGGTCCATACCTCCAGCATCCAGCGGCCCGTGCTCCGGATCAACATTGTTCTTATTTTTTTACCTGTGCGAGCGGTACAGATGAAATGCATGGAAAACGCGCCAAAGGGAGGGCGGGGATTATGTGCTCACCCGCCATATCCGGGGCTGCGCCCCGGCTATGGCGGGGAGTGGCAGTGCCTGCAAGCCTACTGATGCAACATTCCTCTCAGAGGACAAGCGGATATGTTAGCTTACTCCAGCCGGCATGTTTGACCACCTTCCCGCTGTTACTATCCAGGTTCCTTTTCAAGAGCCACCGTCCCGCTGTTGCAAGTCACCCATAGCGGATAGCAATTCTTTCACCTGCTCCGCCGTGTACCCTGTTCCCCTGTCATCCAATGTGGCCTTCCTTCCTCTTGGAGCAGCCGAGTCGAATAGTCGGCCGAGAACAGCAACGAAGTCGTCCTGCCTATCCAACCCCAACAGACTAAGCCCGTCGAGATAGAGCTGGCCATATTCGACTTCATTGCACAACGCTTTTGCATCGGGAGATGGAGCCCCACAGCGCCACCGTTCGACCTCATCAAAGCCCAGAAGATAAGCAACCACTTTCCCTTTCAAATCCCATACTCCCCGCTCCGCCAGCCTGACAGGATTTGAACACAGCAGAGCGGCGCATGCACGTGGATTGTCCAGACTCGGCCGGATGTCGAAGAATATCCGCTCATAGGCCATCTGCCCCAAACGAGACATTCCTTCACCGTCCGGCGGCATTGCCTCGCCTACTGGTCGCCGAGCAAGGATGCCGGCCTCAAGCCGTAGGGACCATGATGACGGTGTAACAACCCGCTCGTTCGCCGCGTCCATCGCCTGGTCCATAGAAGCGATGACGTCATCCACAATTTCGAAAGCGTTCCCGTATCCGAGGCGAAAACGGAGGTGGGGATGGAGACAGTCCACCATAATGGAGTCCGACAACAGGGACGACGCGGCAGGACCATCGAAGAAGTCGACAGGATCGCTGGAAGCCTCCAAACGATCGATTCGTGACAGACAGTACCGCCACCGCCAATCCAGCTGAACGCTGGCAGCGGCTTGCTTATCACAATCAGGGACCAAATACTCATTATCCTCTTCCGGCATAATGGCTTGAACCCTATTCGGTAAGTTTTACAAAAAAATAGCGTCATGCGGGCGTGGAAATGACCCATTATTTGGTCCGTGGTATAAAGACTTCCTTGGACGGAATTCGCATAATCTTGCTTCTTGGTGCTATCCGTCGGCATCCGTCGCCGTATCGAGGATGGTGGCAGCATACTTTTGCCGGAGTCCGGCAGCGTAGCGGAAAGATGACAGGCCAAATGCGTCGGCACAGATTGAACCTATATACCGATACAGCACGCCTGCGGAGAGAATTGTTTCTGGGAGATTTCCATTGCTATCAGAAGCAGCCCCGTCCTCCCCCCGATACCATCCGCACACAGCCAGGACAATTTCATAAAGCGACCGTTGAGAAGAATCAAGGCGATGCTTCCGCAGAGGATGTTTTTCACCATACGCTTCAAATCATCGCGAACAGCGTTGAGTATCTTCTGAACATCGTATTCCCTGAGATCTTCATGGCGCAGTAATACGGTAGCCATTGCGGCTTCGATATTCCCCCGAAAACCGATTTTCGGATTACATTTGAAAGATTGCTCCATGGTCTTCTCCATATGGAAGTCACTGAAATCAGCTTTATCAAAAATTGGATTTCGCACTACCGCGTTTTCGTGGACGACCAGACGGCATCGTCCTCGCCAGCCACGGCTTCCGCTTGATGAAATCCAATAGTGTCTCATAGCCGAGTGCGGCAGCGAGGCGGAATACGAGACGGAGCCGCCGACGTACCACACGCCCCCGTGGGCAAACTGAGAGAATGCGTTGGAGCACGACATTCAGTTCTGGAGACACGTTAACGGCTTGTTGCTTGCTTGTGGGAATGGGAGACGTTCTCCGCTGTCGCCTACGGCCATCAATCGATACTTTGATGGTTGCGATCAGGGCCATGTCCTGCGGCAGTTCCAGCCCCTTCCTCGGGCCCATAGCGCCGTCTGCGCTCACTTCCCGGTAGCGTAGCCTGTAGCGGTCTCCTCGTCTCTCAAGATTGACCTGGGAGCCTGGAACGGCGAGCAATTCAGCGACATGGTCACTTATCGGAATGGATTCGGTCGTGGGTGTGGTGTTCACGGGAAAGTCGACCGTCATGCTGTATCCGCCTTCCGTAGCCTGGCTCGATGCGTTTTGAGTTTTTGGGGAAAGCTATGACATGGGTTTTGTCAGCCAAAGCTTCAAGACGTGCTATCCTCGCTTTCCTTTCCCGGATCTGCTGATAGAAATCCACGGCTTTGTCCCGCTCGGCGCTCAGTTCCCGGACGAGCGCATCGGCGGGGATGCCGTCAAAGCCGTGTTTATGGCGCGTAGCCATAGCGGCGTCGACTCGTGCAACGCTTTTTATCGCCAGGCGGGCCGCATGAACCATTATGATTTCGTCCACTGCATCAGACAATTCCTCCGGACTAACCCTATCTAGCCAAGTAACTGCGTTTGTGAACGCGTCGGAGTTCTGAAGGATCGGGTATCCGAAGCGCAAATTGTCCATACGCCCAGCCTCATACTTCTCCTGGACGGTTCTGGAAGGAACAGTGGGGGCGGTCCCGGAATCGTTCATGGCAACTTTCCTTCTGTGGCGAGGGTTTGTTATGCACTGTAAACTCTATGCTCAGTTTGCCCGCTTCCCGGAACCATACGGAGCTATGGTCGTGGGCCGTGCATTCCAGACTCCCCAATTCCATAGCCTGAATCAAGGCTGTTGGGATGGTGGAGACGGCAGGCTTGACAAGATGGTTACGCCCTGGGGCTTCGGCATGTACTCGGGTACCAGGGGACGATATGCCTGAGAACGACTGAAGGAATCCTATACCGCGACCTTTTTGCATGGCGCCACCGAACTGTATTAATCCATTATCCTGTAGCAATCCCGCAAAGTTATGGGATATGGAGAGGGATGAGTCATGTCTGGGAGAAAGAGGGCAAGAATGTTTTGGGCCGGGTACATCCTTGTGGCTGGCTTCAGCGTGACGGCCCAGTTCCTTTACCGCCCAGAGGGCATCATCACCACGCAATGTCATAGAGTCGTTGGTGCCGACAAAATGCAGGGTCCTCTTGGAATTTATTCTCCCCCGAATGGGGGCGAGGTCTTTTTCTGACACCTGCATAATCATTTTATCATGTCGAGGAATGAGTTTATCTCGGTGCTTCCAATGGAAACGTCCTGAGTATGATACCCATTCTCTCCTGGCTTGTGCGCTCTCCATGGAGTCCAGATAGGGGTTGGAAAAAGGGGTGTTGTTCTGCTCAGGAATTCTTGGATTATGTGCTCTTTTGATAAAGTTTGAATCGGATGACTCAGGTTTGGTGAAAGGAAGTCGCTTGGAGCCAATGACAATCTCGGTTTCGGTCACAACCACCTGCTTGGAGATATAGGGTGCCAGCCGGTTCCAATCGCGCACAGACTCTACCCTAACTTTTCCCAGTGTTCTGATCGTCTCGCTCCATATTTTTTCTACCATACCGGTGTCCAAATATGCCCGGTCAAGATTCCAAATCAGAATCCCCAGTTCGGGTGAAAGGCGTTCCTGTGTTTCCATTTTGATAACTGCCCCCACTTTATGGCCCAGGCGCCTCTCCAGCTTACCGATAAATGCCTTGGCGTCTTTTCCAACGCCGATGGGTCCACGGATTTGTGGATAGGTCAGCCAAATCACCTGGTCCGCAGGAATAAAGGTCAAAAGCCTATTGTGAAGCCGCAACTCGGAACGTCTGGTATGGCCCTTTTGAGCGCCCCTTTTGCCCCCGCCCGCACGATGCTTGGATTTAGCTGCCAAAATCGTCATCACACAACCCTGCGTGATGACGGTTCGTAATTCGTTATTCTTCATTCTCAAATCAGTATTCATAACGTCTCCACGGCGGCGGCTATCGCATGGTGTTATGCGCATATCGGCCCCAAACTGGGGCATTCATGAATCAGTGATCGAGAATTCCATGACGGTAATCAACAAACTTGAAAAATAAATTTTCCGAGACCTGCGTTGTATTCGGGTGAGTAAAGCTGGAAAGTGGGATAACAAAGGATGTGACCATGGAAGGATCGATATGTCGCCCAGCGAGCTGCTAAAAAAACATTTGCCGCCGGTTGGGCGGCATGCCTACATGAACGGGGCCGCGATCCGTAGTCTAGTGAAAAAGCTCCAGCCCGGACAAAGGATTGCAGCCCATGTCGAGCAGCGCGGAGAAGCGTGGCGCCTGCGGATGTCGTTTTCGGACGAAAGCGGGAAGCGTGTCCGGAGGGGAATCACCCTTCCCGACGCTGAAACCGCCGAGTGGGTGCGGTTGTACATCCGAGAGGCAAGGGATGAAGAAGGTTGAAGTGTTGTCAAATGCTTGACAACAGATGCGCCGATTCAAGTCAATTATGAAGAACAGCCGAGTTCTTCGATAAGAGGTTGAACATTACTCCCCTTTTATAGGGCAAAAAAAGATTCGAAGAAGGCGCGTTATGCCAAACACCGCTGGCCCCATTTAATCCACCATTTCAGTGGACTTCAAGACGAAAGCATTTTATTCAGGATTGAAACTCTGCTTAGCAACGAGGTTGGCGGCTTAGGCGTTCCAGTATCACGAAGATAAGACACCGAGGGCGGTTTAAATGCCTGCGGGGTAGCGTGTCACACCATTCGGGCGACGGCGCTTCAAGCCCGATCACATCCTCGGCAGCTTTTTATCGATAATATTCCCGTGAAATCGTCCCGCATCTCCACTGACCGGCTGAAGGACGGCGGCAAGTCATGGGCCAGGCGCGCGGTCTTCGCGATTCATCCATATGTGGCGGAGTTGCGGGAGCCGGCTAATCGAAAAGACGGGCATGTTCTGGCAGATGCTCCTTGACGGCGGTTTCACCTGAACCGATCCTGCGGCCGTTATTGCCAAGGCATAGCCCGAGCGATATACTCGTGCTCATGAAAACAACACAGCCGCATATCATTATTCTTGCCGGTCCGAACGGCGCGGGCAAATCGACAACCGCACCGGTACTGTTGCGCGACACCTTTGCGGTCGAGGAGTTCGTGAACGCCGACGCCATAGCGCAGGGGCTTTCAGCCTTCGCCCCGGAGAGGGTCGCGCTCGAGGCCGGGAAGATCATGCTGAAACGATTACGGGAACTGGCGCAGAAGCGGGGCAGCTTTGCCTTTGAGACAACGCTTGCCTCCCGTTCGTTCGCGCCGTGGCTAAAAAGGCTCCGGGACACCGGGTATCAGGTTCATCTGCTTTTCCTAACCCTTCCCGACGCACGGTCCGCCATTGAGCGGGTCGCCGTCCGCGTCAAGCTTGGCGGCCATCATATTCCTAGCGAAGTAATCGAGCGGCGCTTCAAGGCGGGTTTGCGGAACTTGTTCCAACTTTATATCCCCATCGCCACCTCGTGGAAAATATTGGATAATTCGGTGCCGGGCCATCCCCTGGACGTTGCGGAGGGCGGCGGATATAATCACATAGTTACGATGAATGCGGCTTTGTACGAAAAATTGAAAATGGAATATGGCCATGACAACCAGAAATGATATAGATATTACAACTCTTTTCGAGCAGGGTGACGCCGTTCGGGATGCCATACGTCGTGGCGGTCTACAAGCTATGAAACAATACATTACCGCCGGAGAGTCTATGGTCTCATGGAAAGATGGCAAAGTCATACGCATTCCGCCGGAGGAGCTTAAAAAGATGCTTGCAGAGGCGGAGGGTGTCTGAACGCAGCTCTAATGAATTCGTAGAATTTCCGTGCGTGACCGGCAAGTATGGGCACGTTGCGCTATGCGTTTGCCATCGCCACTATGCCTTTCGGGCGCGGTATGCAATTCCTTGATCAGCGACTTTGCCGTATGATGCGCCGATATCGACCACCCCATGGTCTGAAATCTTGGGTCACCATTAGTCCTTCCTTGACTGCTATCCTTGGATGTATGGGGCTACAATGGCTGTGATCGCGTTTCGGATCGAATCGGGGAGGCGTGGCCAAGCCCGGGTAATGCATTCCAATTGGTCCGGTAGGGAGCTTTGATTTGGTTTACCTGGCGAAACTGACAACGGCACTGACATGGCTGTTTCGCTTTTCCCTAATACTTTGGTACCTAACGCATTACCATCTCGACCTTTTACACTCACATTGTAGGGGTCACTGGTTCGAGTCCAGTAGCGACCACCAATTTATTTTCCGTCAAAATCCGCCAACGGCCATAAAGCCTTGGTGGATTTTGTTTTAGCTTCATTCCACCATTTCCTTCAGACCGTTACCTACCGCCTCAATACGTTGACAAACAGCCAAAATGTAGGTAAAATTGTAGGTAACAGAGAACGGCCCAAAAACCGTTACCTACAGGCACCAGCAAATTTCATTCATTCTGAATAAACTCGCCTCACTGGTGCCACCTTGAAAAAGGAGGAAACCTCATACCATTGACCGATAGAGCCGTAGCAAATCTTCGGAAAAGTGACAAACGCCAGAAAGTTTTCGATAGCGGCGGCCTCTATATCCATGTCTTCACCAACGGAAACAAATACTGGCGTCTTACCTACCGCTTCAACGGGAAGCCGAAAACCCTTTCCTTCGGCGCTTATCCCATCATCTCCCTTAAGAAGGCTCGTGAACTGCGAGACGAGGCCAAGGAACTCCTCGCCCTTGGGCAAGACCCAGCCGAAAAGGTTAAAGAGGAAAAGGCTGTTGAACAGCAGGACCAACTTACCTTCGAGAAGGTGGCCCGCACCTGGCACTCGGAAAACAAGGGTGGATGGACCGAGAAGAACGCGAGTGTCATCCTGCGACGACTGGAACGGGATATCTTCCCGCACGTAGGCTCGAAGCCAATTAAGGATATCACAGCGGCTGACATCTTGGCCCCTGCCCGGTTAATCGCCAGCCGTGGCGCTTTGGACTATGCACACCGGGCTATGCAATACTGTGGTCAGATTTTCAGGTTCGCCATCGCCAACGGCTGGGCCATCCACAATGTCGTAGCCGACCTCAAAGGCGCAATCCCCACCGCCAAGGTAAAACATCACGCCACTATCACCGATCCCAAAAAAATAGGTCCACTGCTCCGCGCAATGGACGATTATGATGGCTACTTCCCGGTGGCCTGTGCTTTGAAGCTTGCTCCTCTGACGTTTGTCCGGCCTGGTGAGTTGCGCGGCGCGGCGTGGGATGAGTTTGATTTTGAAAAATCGGAATGGCGCATCCCTGCCGAGCGGATGAAAATGGGGGAACCGCATATCGTCCCATTAAGCCGCCAGGCTCTCGCCATCTTCAAGGATCTCCACAAATACACCGGTCACGGTAGGCTGGTATTTCCGAGCGTGAAGACCTCGGAACGTCCCATCAGCGATATGACGGTTAACTCGGCGCTGCGGCGTATTGGATATGCGAAAGAGGAAATTACCGGGCATGGGTTCCGCTCGATGGCATCCACCCTCCTTAATGAATTGGGCTGGAACCGCGATGCGATCGAGCGGCAGCTTGCACACGGCGAGAGAAATCAAGTTCGCGCGTCGTATAATTTTGCGGAGTTCTTGCCGGAACGGCGTAAAATGATGCAGGCATGGGCCGATTACCTCGAAAGCCTACAGTCCTCATGATTCACTGCCAGGACTATATATATGCCCGCAAACTCATCAACTTATAAGCAAAGATTATCCGCAACCTTTGGATTGGATTTTGAATCAGGGTTGTCCATGATGATGAACACCCCGACTTTTGTCGGCGGCTGTGCCGCCTTCCGGCCGAGTTCAGCCAATGCGTCCGGTTGCTTCAACCGCGTACCGCCCTTGGCATCAAAAGCCAGAATCCCATCAAGTGAAGTTTTCATGAGGAGCGGCTTGGAGCCGACGACAGGCAATAAGTTGCCGAGGTTTTCGAAGCGGATGATTTTCCGTTTTCGACTTCGGCAATCACCAGATCGACACGCTTGGCCTTAGTCTGCGCCACCAGTGCTTTATTTTTCTCAAGTTGTTTTGGAGCAAAGACTATTTTTACGCTTGGGTTCGCCTGTTGCAGCATATCGACAGCCTCACCGGCCCATGCTTCGGCATTGGTGCAATTGGTGCATCGCCATGACGCGAAGAAGTAATACACATCATATTGCTTATCAGCAGTCAGTGCAGGTGCGGCGGTTAACAACAACATGGCAAAAAATGAAATAATGGCTTTCATGGTCACCCTTTCAATAGGAGAAAAGTACACCATTCAGCCGCAGCAGCCACCACAACTGCACCCGCCGCCCGTTTTTTCGCCACTGTTCCCGGAGAGAAGTTTTTTCGTTTCTTCCACGCTTAATACTTTACCGGTCGCCACCACTTTACCGTCTATGGCGAGTGCGGGCGTCATCATCAATCCGTACCCCATGATGGCGTTGATGTCCGTGACCTTCTCCAATTCATACTCAACGCCCAATTCCTGCGCCGCCAGTTCGGCGGCTTCGGCCAGTTTCGTACACTTGGGACAGCCGGTTCCCAATACACTGATTTTCATGATTTTTCCCTTTCAAATTAGGCAGTCATGCCGAATAACAAACCGCTCACCATTGCGAAAATAACAACCAGACAAACAAAGACGAATGTCTTTTTAGCGCCCATAACTTTGTTAATAACGAGGATGGACGGGAGAGACAGCGAACGACCTATCTCTTATAAACATCTGACAAAGCCGACGATCTA
>JAJQFC010000144.1 GCA_021201355.1 Planctomycetaceae bacterium
GACAGGTACATGTCGAAGAGGTACAGGAATCCCATGACACAGAGGATCAGGACGGCTTGTTTGACGCCCGCTTCCAGGCCGCTCTGCCGATGGTGATGGAAGACGCCGTGTTTAAGAAGAAAAAAGAGGGCGGCACATCCGAAGAAAAAACCAATCAGCGTCCGCCTCGGCAACCCGTCGGCGTATAACAGATGCAGGTTGGCGGCCAGGATCATAATCGCCGCCAGGATGAAGAAATGGCTGTAAAGTATCAACTGCCCGTTGGTGGTTATATGCCTGTCGAGCGTGTTTTCAAAATCATGGAAATACGATGCCCACATCAGGCTGATCAGGAGAAACGACGCGGCGGCAAAGGCGATGGAATTGGCGCTGTCGCCGCTCTCCTGCAATATATCGATGATGGAAACCAGACTCTCTCCAAATGCAATAAGGACGAACAGGCCCAGCCGTTCGCTGAGATGAGGCAGGTTCACCGGCGTGTGTTTCAGGTATTTCCGGAACAACAACGGCGACACGATATCCGCGAATATGCCGGCGTACATGACGGTGTAGCGCCAGTTGCCGTCGAAGAAAATGGAAGAACCGGTGATAACGGCGCCCGCCGTGAACAACCTGGACAGCATGCCGGCCGTGCGACAGCGGGCGTCGTCCAGCCGTCGTTTCCCTACCATGACGTATTGAAGGATGGTCAACGCCCTGAAGCCGAGATAGCTGAGAAGAAACAGGTAATAGGTGCTGTTGTTGAACTCGAACGTGATATGCACCGTCATGAGGATAAGACAGAACATCTGTAAAAGCATATAGACGGCGGGGCGATTGATTTCGTCGCTGTAGCGGTTGAACAGCATGGTCTGGCCGGCCCACAGCCAGAACATGGGGAAAACCATAAGAAGAAAGGTGCCGAAATAGAGATGCACCTGTTCCGGATGATGTTCGGCATTGACCAGTATGTGGGTGATGTGGGACACGGTGGTGACAAAAACGAGGTCGAAGAAAAGTTCCAACCACGAAACCTTTTTCTCTTCCATGCTGGTACCCCTAAAGGAAAATCCCCCCTTCCCGGTGGAGCCATGGCGGACCTCCGCCTCGGAATGCGGCGTCCCGACGTGGATTTTACGACTTGTCGGCGGGCCGTGGAAGTCACAATATACAGACGTGGCACGTAGGCCTTGCGGCGAGTTCATCGCCCCGGGGCTTTCGCCACGCGGCGGCAGGAGCGTGCGCGACCCTCTTTTTGACGCGCCCTCCTCTTGAATGTCTGGAAAATGACATGGAAAACGACGTCGGCAGGCAATGTCCGGTGGAATACACGCTTTCACAGATAAGCGGCAAATGGCGCATTAAAATATTGAAGGAATTGTCGCAGGGACCGGTTCGTTACGGCGTCATCGGCCGCTCCATCCACGGCATCAGCCCGAAAGTTCTTATTCACCACCTCCGGGAAATGGAAGAGGACGGGCTGGTTCTGCGGACGGTTTATCCGGAAGTGCCGCCGCGCGTCGAATACTCCCTCACCCGGGCCGGAGGCAGCGTTTTCTCCATGCTTTCCACCCTGCGCGATTGGGGGCTGGCCGCCGGCACGGAACAGCGCGTCGAATGCCGTCACTGCGAGAAGTGCGTGCCGCGTAATTATCAGTGGCTTGACGACGCGGACGCCTGACGCCGACGGCGCCGCGTCGCGGCTCCGGGACCGGGTGGCTCTTCGCGAACGACCGTCCCGTCGCCGGCGCTAATGCCGGTTGGCGTGATGGCGCGGGCTGTCGCCGAAGACCCGCCGGAACGCCTTCGAGAGGGCGAACCCGCTGGAATAGCCGGTAAGGTCGGCGATGCGTTCCAGCTTCATGTCGGTGCCGCGCATCAGCGTCAGCGCCTGGTCCATGCGGATTTTCGCCAGCATGGCGTTGGTGGACATCCCGTATATCTGCCGCATGAGCCGGTTGAAGTGCGGCGGAGATATGTGCGCCAGGTCCGCCGGGTCGCGCGTTCGCCAGGGCCGGGCCGGGTTCAACCGCACCTCGCGCCAGACGTCGGCCAACACCGCCGACCAGCGGTGCGGGTTGTCGTCCGGTTTCATCAGCTCCCGGCGAAGATACGCCAACAGCAGCCGCACCCAGTCCTCCATTACCTCCACGTCGTCGTTCCACCGTTCACCCTGTTCGATAATCCCCTCGGCCACCCGGCGCAACTGGTCGATACGGGGCGAACGGAATTTCCGTTCCCCGAGAGCATGCCACGACGACCAGTAGCCTTCGTCGCGGAAATGCACCCAGACATAACGCCATTCGTCCTCGACCCAGTAGTGGTGCGGATAAAACGCCGGGACCAGCCACACCTCGCCGGGATTGATCACACCCCGGCCCGCCGGGGTGACGTAATGGCCTCGTCCTTCCAGGCAGAAATAAGCGGAATGCTGGTCATAGTCCAGGCGGCTGATTTCGAACGGCGGCCGATGAAAACTCGTTCCGGCTATACGTATGCCGAATTCGGACTGGAGGGCGAAAGGGGGGCCGTCTGTCGGAAAGAAGCGTCTTTCCCCTTTTTCCAAGGCAAGAATGAAGATTTCCGATTCCAAATCGCGTCTTCTGGCCATTCCATGCCTCCATGCTGATGATCGGATTGGATATATTATTGATTGATTCAGCCATTGCGGCAAGGGTTTTGTGTGATATAGTTAAGAAACACGAAGTAAACGCGACAGTCACCCAACGCACGCACCGGCACCTCCGGTTCCCGAACCCAGTCCCGCGCCGCCCGCGCGGCACCGCGTCCACCATCACAAATGGCCGAGTGGCCGAATGACATAGTGACGAACTGTTCGAAAACCCAGGAGACAGCCATGACATCCCGATGGAAAAGAACCGCGTTCCTTGCCTTATCCTCCACGCTCCTTCTCGCTTTCTCCGGCCTCGCCGCCGCCGCCGACACGTTTTCCCTCTGGGTGCGGAGCGACAACGGCACGTTCATGGAGCCGCTCGTCAGGGCCTATAACGCCAAGGGCGGCGACCAGGTAAAACTGGAAATCATTATCGCCCAGGAAGTCATGCAAAAGCTGGCCACGTCCTACGCCGCCGGCCAGGCTCCGGACGCCGTCTCCCTCGACCTCATCTATACTCCCCAGCTCATCAACGCCGGCATGCTCGAGGACATCACGGACTACGCGAAATCCCTCCCGTATTTTGGCGAACTGTCGCAGTCCCACGTCAAAATCAGTACCGATCCGGCAACCGGTAAAATCTACGGCCTGCCCTATTCGGCCGAATCGTCATTTGTCATATACAATAAAAACCTGTACCGCCAGGCCGGACTCGACCCGGAAAAACCGCCGACGAACTGGGCCGAATTCGAAGACCACTGCGTCAGGATCGCCGATATCGCCGACGACGTCTACGGCTTCTACCTTCTCGGTTCGGGCGGCGGCTGGCTGGCCTTCACCTTCAATCCGCTCATCTGGGCCTCCGGCGGCGACACCCTTTCCGCCGACGGCCGGATCGCGCAAATCGACACGCAGGAGGTCAAGGACGCCATCGCCCTCTACCGCCGCCTCTACCAGCGGGGCGCCATTCCGGAAAGCGCCGTCACCGACGCCGGCGCCAACATGCTTACCGGCTTTCTCGGCGAAAAAATCGGCCTCATGTCCTGCGGCGCCTTCCTTATCGGCGTCATCCTGAAGGATCATCCGGAAATCGACTTCGGCGTCACGCCGATCCCCGGGAAAGACGGCGGCTTCGCCACGTTCGCGGGCGGCGACGTCATTGTCTTCCCGAAAGGCACCACGAAGCTGGACGCCGCCAAACGCTTTCTTGAATGGTGCTATTCCCTCGAAGGCCAGACCATAATGGCCGAGTTCGGCAGCCTGCCGGTCCGGTCCGACCTCGCCCCGGAGGCTCTCGCCACCCTGGACAGCCGCTACCTTTTGCCGGCGGAAATCCTCTCCAAGGGACACACTCCCTACAGCCTCGTCTACAGTGAAGTCTTCCTGAACAACAACGGCCCCTGGACCGAAATGCTCAACCGCGGTTTCTTCACCGACGAAGACATCGACGACCTGGTCCGGGAAGGGCAGGAAAACATCCAGCAAATCATCGACGACAATTACTAAACGTTTGGCCGCGGGGCAATCCGACCGCGACCGGCGCATTACTCTCCTGCTCACGCTTTGCCCGGACGTAAAAAGACCCGGGCGCACAGGCGGAAGAGGACCAGCGCCGGCGCGGGCGGATGCGGCCCGGCAGAGCGATTGACGCGATTTTCAAAACGACTGGATACCCCCCTGGTCGCGCGGATGGACGACATCCTCCGTGCGAAGGGTGTACTGCGCCATCGAAACCGGAGACGACCATGTCCACGCACGGTACTGACCAATCCGCCGCCATCGACCTCGATCCGACGGCGACCTCCGCCGACATGAGGGACAGGCTGAAGCGGAAATACCCGCCGCCGAAATCACAATGGATTGCCCTGGCCTTTATCGCTCCGGCCCTGATCCTGGTGATTGCCTTTTTCCTTATTCCGCTTGTTATGGCGATATGGATGTCCCTCCATAACTGGCCGCTGATGGGATCGCCCAAGTTCACCGGCCTGACGAACTATGTCCGCCTGGCCTCGGACAAGGCGTTCCTGAACGCGCTCCTGTTTACCGGGAAATACACGGTGGTGGTGACAATAGCCATTTTCGTCGTGGCGTTCCCGCTGGCACTGTTCGTCGACCGGAAATCGCGCCTGACCGGGTTTTTCAGGACAAGCTATTTCCTGCCGTCGGTGGTCGGCTTCGCCACGTCGTGCCTTCTGTGGGTGTGGCTCCTCAGCCCCGACAACGGCCTCTTCAGCGTCGCCCTCCAGCGCCTCGGCTGGGTCGACAAGCCGGTGCAGTTTATCGGGAATTTCGATCTCGCCTTCGCTTCCATCATCGTCATGGTGGTGTGGCGCATGGCCGGCTTCACCATGCTTCTCCTCCTCACCGGCATCCAGGCGATACCGCACGACATCCAGGAGGCGGCCCGGATCGACGGGGCCACGGCCTGGCAACGCTTCCGCCTCATCACCCTGCCCCTGATGAAACGGACCCTCGCCCTCACCATGGTCATGTCCATCGCCGGTTCCATCCTGGCCTTCGACCAGTTCTACATAATCACCCTCGGCGGCCCCCGGCGCCAGACCATGACCGCCGTCTACCAGATTTACAATACCTCCTTCATCTCCTTTAAACTCGGATACGGCGCGGCGATGTCCATCATTCTCATGCTGATTCTGGTGGCGCTGACCGTGCTGCAACTTTACGTCCTCCGGAGCAAGGAGCCGTCAAAATGAACGATGAATCCGCCGTGAACGACGCTCCCCGTCCGCGTCCGCCGAAAAATCCCGTCCCCCTCGGCCGCCGTTTCAACACCGTCTTCGCCGGCGGCGTCGGGATCATGCTGGCCGCGCTATTCCTGGCGCCGATGCTGTGGGTGGCGTTGTCGTCCTTCAAGCCGAAAGAGGAAGCCGCCCAGCCGCCACTGCCGCCCTGGCCGACGTCCGGCGTCTCCCTTGACACCTACCGGGAACTGAACACCTTCGGGAACGGCCTCCTCGGCCATTCGGTGAACAGCTTCGCCGTTTCCATCGGCACCGTTCTCCTCACCGTCGCCGTCAGCACCCTGGCGGGATACGGGTTTTCCCGCTTCCACTTCAAGGGGAAGAACCTCCTGTTCATGATGATCATGCTGACGATGATGGTGCCGTTCCAGTCCATCCTGACGCCGTTGTTCCTTCTTCTCACCAAGGTCGGACTGCAAAACAGCCTGTTCGGACTGGCCCTCGTCTACACCACTCTGCAACTCCCGTTTTCCGTGTTTATGATGCGGAACTCCTTCGACGCCGTCCCGATGGACATCGAAGAAGCGGCCCGCATCGACGGCTGCACCACCCTGTCGATGCTCCGCCACATCATGCTCAACCTGACGCTCCCGGGCATCGCCACCGTCTCCATTTTCGCCTTCCTGACGTCGTGGAACGAATTCCTCGGCGCCCTCGTCCTCCTGACGAACACCGAATACCAGACCCTCCCCGTCATCATGGCGATGGTGCGGTACGGCAAATACGGCGGCATCAACTGGGGCGCGGTGCAGGCGGGCGTCACCGTCATGATGATCCCCTGTCTTATCCTTTTCCTTCTTCTCCAGCGCTACTACGTGCGCGGGCTGACCGCCGGAGCGGTCAAATAAGAACAAGACCTCCTTCAAAGGAAAACCATGAGCGTGAGTGAAAAAACCACCTACCGTCCCCCAAGCCTTCCGCAGATCAGCGTCGGCGGTTTCTGGCGCACCCGCATCGCGGCGGTCCGGGACCATACCGCGCCCGTCCTCTACGAACGGGCCATAGAGGCGGGAACGCTGGACCAGGTGGACGTCGACCGTCCGGTTCCCGACCTCCGCATCCCGATAGGCCCGTGGGGCGGGACGCAGCAGATGTTCTGGGATTCGGATCTCGGGAAGATAATCGAGACGTATGCGTACCTCGTCTCGGAAAAGCGCGACCCGGAGATCGAGGAGCGCGTCGATTATCTCGTCGGTCTCCTGAAGAAACTGCAGCAGCCAGACGGCTACCTGAACAGTTGGTTCACCCACATGGAGCCGGGCAAACGCTGGACAAACCTTCGGGACTGGCACGAACTCTACAACGCCGGACACCTCCTCGAAGGCGCGGTGGCGTATTACCAGGCCACCGGGAAGCGGGATTTCCTCGACATCATGGAGCGCTACGTCGACCACATCGCCGAACGCTTCGGAACCGGCGACGGCCAGACGCGCGGCTATCCCGGCCACGAAGAACTGGAACTGGCCCTGATGAGCCTGTACCGGTTGACGGGTGATCGGAAGCGCCTCGACCTCGCGTCCTATTTCATCGACGAACGCGGGCGTCGGCCGCACTTTTTCGAAGCGGAAGCCGCCGCCCGGGGAGAGACCTCGTACGACGGTCCCGGCGCCAACCACGAATACAACCATTCCCACAAGCCGGTGCGGGAGCAGGACAAGGTGGTGGGACACGCGGTCCGGGCGATGTACCTCTACTCCGGGATGGCCGACGTCGCCATGGAAACGGGCGACGACAGCCTCCGTCAGGCGCTGGACAGGCTGTGGGACGACCTCACGTCGAAGCGCCTCTACATCACCGGCGGCATCGGGCCGTCCAAGGAAAACGAGGGCTTCACCGCCGATTACGATTTCCCGAACGAAACGGCCTATGCCGAGACCTGCGCCGCCATCGGCCTGGTCTTCTGGGCGCGGCGGATGCTCGGGTTCGGTCCGAACACCCGCTACGCCGACGTCATGGAGCAGGCGCTCTACAACGGCGTCCTTTCCGGGATGTCCCTGGACGGCACGAAATTTTTCTACGAAAACCCGCTGGAAAGTCGCGGCAATCACCATCGCTGGAAATGGCATGCGTGTCCGTGCTGCCCGCCCAACCTGGCGCGGCTCACCGCCTCCATCGGCACGTACATCTATGGCCAGGCCGAGGACGCGATTGCCGTGCACCTCTACGCGGAAAGCGCCGGCCGCTTCGACATCGCCGGCGGAAAGGTCGTCTTAACCCAGGCAACCCGTTATCCGTGGGACGGCACGGTCGAGATCCGGGTCGGCGTCGACAACGCCGGGCCCTTTACCCTGTCCGCCCGCATTCCCGGATGGAGCCGGGGGGCCACCGCCAGGTTGAACGGCGAAACGGTCGACGTCGATGCCAATGTCAAAAACGGCTACCTCGCCCTGACCCGGCAGTGGCGGGACGGCGACGTCCTCGTCCTTCATATCCCGCTGGAACCTCGCATTCTCTGGGCGCATCCGGAAATTCGCCAGGACGCGGGACGTGTCGCCCTGGCCCGCGGCCCGCTCCTCTATTGTCTCGAGACTGCGGACAACCCGTTCTCCCTCAATCGGGTCCGGCTGCGGCCGGATACGGTCATCGCCAGCGAGTTCCGGCAGGACATGCTTGGCGGCGTCACGGTCCTGAAGGCGAACGCCGGCCTCGCCGCCACGGACGACTGGGGCACGACGCTCTATCGGGAAAAGGCGCCGATCGTCGTTGACGCGACGATCACGGCAATTCCCTACTTCGCCTGGGACAACCGCCGCGGCGGGGAAATGCTTGTCTGGCTGCCGGCGGCCGGCGCCGGAACGTGATTGTACGCCCGGCGCGCAGGCGTCCGGTCTATGACCTCCGCCCGTTTGTTGTGGCCGGAGAGACATACGGCGAAATATTCGTCTACGCAGGTACGGCGCGGAACGTGCCTGAAAACGAGATACCGTTGCCGCCGTCCTCACCGCCTGTCGCCGGCGCGGACAGGCTTCGACGCAGGGAGGAAATCGATGGGTTCCGTCATATTTGAAAACGTCTACAAGGCATACGGCCAGGTCAAGATTATCAAGGGCGTCTCCCTCACCATCGAGGACGGCGAATTCGTCACCCTCGTCGGTCCGTCCGGCTGCGGCAAGTCGACGCTGCTTCGCATGGTCGCCGGTCTCGAGGACATATCCTACGGCGCCATCCGGATAAACGATCGGGTGGTGAACGACATCCCGCCGAAGGACCGGGACATCGCCATGGTTTTCCAGAATTACGCCCTGTACCCGCACATGACGGTGGCGGACAACATGGGCTTCGCCATGCGGCTCCGGAAGGACAATCCGGACGTCATGGAAAAGGCGGTCCGGGAGGCGGCGGACATTCTCGACCTGTCCCACCTTCTCGACCGCTATCCGAAACAACTGTCCGGCGGCCAGCGCCAGCGCGTGGCCATGGGCCGCGCCATCGTCCGGAAGCCGCAGGTGTTTCTCTTCGACGAGCCGCTGTCCAACCTCGACGCCAAGCTCCGGGTGCAGATGCGGGCGGAAATCAAACAGCTCCACCAGCGCCTCCGGACGACGACCATCTATGTCACGCACGATCAGATCGAGGCCATGACCCTGGCCGACCGCATCGTGGTATTGAATCGCGGGGTGGTGGAGCAGGCAGGCAAGCCGCGCGAACTGTTCGATACGCCCGCCAACCAATTCGTGGCGAACTTCATCGGTTCGCCATCGATGAACTTCCTTGAAGGCAGGCTGGAACGGACCGGCGCCGTGGCGACGCTCGTGACCGCTTCCGGCCTCCGTCTGCCGCTCCCGGACGACCCGGGCGTGCAGGACGGCGCCGCCATCGTCTACGGCGTCCGCCCGGAACACCTCCGCATCGATCCGGCTTCGGCGATCAAGGCCCGGGTGATGGTGGTGGAGGACACCGGTTCGGAAACGATTGTCCTCGCGGCGATCGGGAAGGACAGCGTCACCATCCTCCTCCGGGAGCACACCGCCATCGCGTCCGGCGACGAGATCGGCCTGTCGCCGGTGCCCGGCAGTTCCCATTATTTTCAGGGAAAAACCGGCCTGCGGATTGCAACGACCGGGTGAGAACCACTATCCAGCCCACCCATAC
>JAJQFC010000026.1 GCA_021201355.1 Planctomycetaceae bacterium
CACGAGGCGGAGTCCCCTGCGGTGCGGTGCTTGACCGGCACGGCCGGAAACAGATAAGGACGTAGATCACCATGTGGCGCGGAATTCTCGGTAAGAAAATAGGCATGACCCAGTTTTTCACTGAAGACGGGCGCCGGGTCGGCGTGACGGTTGTCCAGGCCGGTCCCTGCCCGGTGCTTCAGCTCAAGACCAAGGAAACGGACGGCTACGACGCCTACCAGCTTGGCTTTGACGATAGAAAAGAACACAATGTGACGAAGCCGCAAAAAGGCCACGCCGACAAGACCGGCAACAAGGCCAAGCGCTTCATCAAGGAAATCCGTCTCCGCGAGCCGGTCGCCGATCTGGAAGCGGGCAAGGTCCTGACCGTCGAGGACTGGACCGACGTCAAGGAAGTTCAGGTCACCGCCAAGAACAAGGGCAAAGGCTTCCAGGGCGTCATCAAGCGCCACGGTTTCCACGGTCTTCGCGCCACCCACGGCGTCAAGACCCACCACCGCATCCCCGGTTCCAGCGGTTCCCTGACCCCGGCCCGCGTCGTCAAGGGCCACCCGAACCCCGGTCACATGGGGAACGTCTGGGTCACCCAGAAGGGCCTGAAACTGGCGAAGGTCATTGCGGAGAAGAACCTTCTCCTCATCCAGGGTTCGGTCCCCGGCGCGGCCGGCAGCTACGTCATCATCCGCCCGGCCCAGCCCTTCGTCCCGTCGAAATAGTTCCTGGACGGCACGACTACGCGTCAAAACAGCGATACCCAAAAAAGCGACGCGCCCCTCGCCGGGCGCGTCGCTTTTTCATACATTACTTTTCCACACCGATCCCGGCGGAAATCGAAACCGCGGCTTCCGTGACACGGTTGCCATGATGTTTTCCGGAAGAGGGTACGGCGACCGCTCTCTTCCGTGGCGACGCCTCCTCGGCCGGAACCGCCGCGTCACCCCTGGTCCGGCGCCTCCACCCGCATCTTCTGATAGCCTTCCGCCCCGTAAATCGCCCCGACCGGATTATGCGCCAGCGCCCGGTCCTTGGCGACGAGGGTCGTCACCGGCGCTTCCGAATACTTGATAAACAACGAATCATGGCCGACGCAGAGGCCGACAATGACGTTGAACTCGCTTCCCGCCCGGTTCAGGAATTCGGCCTGGGCGACGGGGTTGCACATCACCTCGACCGTCCCCGGCCGGATATAATGGCACTGCGGAATCCCCATTTCCGCCTTGTCCACCCCGCCTGTTTTACAGATGACGGAATGCACTTCGAGGCCGTAGCGGCGGAGGACGTCCACCACCACCCGCGCCTCCCGTTGCAGCCCGATGCAGAAGGCGACGCCGATACGCCGGTAGCCCATCCGTCGGCAGAATTCCCCGACTTCCCTAAGGCGCGGCCACTGGCAATAGCCATCCGCCTCGACGGCAGCGGAGGCCTGGAAGAACGGGAGAAGCCCGTCGTCCCGGTATTTCCGCACGCTTTCACGCATGGCTGTTTCGTCCCGCATCGGACAGTTGGCCGGGATTTTTTCCGTACCGGCGTCCCGGCAGGCGGTGACGGTACAGTGGGCGCAGGTGAGCATGCGGTGGTCCTTTCAAAAAACGGTGGGCGGCGATTGCGTTGTCAGCGCTGGCGGCGGCCGCGAATCACGTCCATCGCGTTCCAGCCCTGGCGCAGGTTTTCCATGCGGTTGTCCGCGTCGAAATCGTGGTAGTTCGGCTCGTCCGGTGGCGGCGCCGCCGCCGCCGCCACCTGCTCCCACGGCCCCGGGAGGGTGCCAAGGAGGGCCTCGGCCTGCTCTTCCGGCCGGGGCGCGCGCGGTTTTTCCAGGGCCGGTTTGTACATGCTCTGCCGTTTGGCGACGATGTCCGTGGCCTGGCTCGCTTCCCGGAACCGTTCCGCCTCGATACTGACGCGCGGGTCGAAGCGGGGCGGCCGGCCGCGCATGAATTCGAACTGCTGCCCGTACAACGACGCCTTTTCACCGATGGACAGGCGGTCGTAGCGGTCGCGGTACGGTTCCATGGCGATCTGGTCGTACTGGTCCATGTCGGCGAAGCGGAGCGGCAGCGGGTCGTACCGCGGTGCAGCCCGTTCCCGCCGTTCGGGGCGGTACCCCTGACCGGACCGGCGGTCCGCCGGCGCCGACCGGACCGCCGCCGGCGGCGAACCGGATTGATCCGTCCCGGTCCCGTACACCGCCGCCGTCTCGGAATAATACTCCGGCGCCTGACCCGTCGTCGGCGTCATTGGCGAAAAAGCGTCCGTCGCCGTCGCCGTCGTATTCGGTGTCATCGGTGTCATCGGCGCGGCCTGAACCGGCGGCGGGACAGCGGCGTCCCGCCCGCCCGACACGAGGGCGCCGACGAGGGGCGACGTTACCGGGACCGCCGGCGGCGGCACCGCCGACGCCGCCAGGGGCGAGGCGATGGAACCGACGGGGGGCAGGGGACTGGTCGCCGGCGACCGCCTCGCCACCGCCGTCAGCGGCGTCGGGGCGACGACGACCCGCGTCGTCTGCACGCCGCCGGGTCCGGCCGGAACGGTGGTCAGGGACGGCACCGATCCCGACCCGGTCGGCTGGGCGGTGATCTGGACAGAACGTGAGCCCATGCTCGGGAGCATCAGTTCGGGGAGGGGCGGCGGCAGGGCGGACGGGTTGGTCGCGGCGGTCGCCGTCGCGGCGGCGGACGGCGGACGCAATGTTCCCGCCGGGACGGCCGGGCCGGTCGCCCCGGTCGGGAGGGGGATGGTATCGGCTTCCCCGGCCCGCGCCGGCCGGGGCGCGGTCAGGATAACAGCCGCCAGGGTGATGAGTATTGCCATACGCACGGATGTTGCCTCCACGGCGCGAATCACGCCGGCGCGACGCCTGTACCAACCGGTCGCCGCCGCAGCGCTCGCCAACGTTCAGGAGCGTTTTCCCCCACCATGACTTTCCATTCCCGCCGTTCCGCCCGGAACGGGTGGGCGGTCCGTGAAAGACCGTTCGACGCGCCTACATCGCCTCCGGCGCCGCCAGCCCGAGGATTTCGAGGCCGTGGGCCAGGGTCAGCCGGACGGCTTCGACCATGCCCATCCGGGCGGCGGTGGTCTCTTCGTCGTCCGTGATGAAGCGGAAGTTTTCCTTGTCGGTGTAAATCCGGTTAAACACCGCCGCCAGTTCGAGAAGATAGGTGGCGACGAGGCTTGGTTCGTTTTCCCGTTCGGCGGCGGCGAGGGCGTCCTGATACTCGGACAGCTTGACGAAAATATCCTTCGCCACCGGGTGGGTGATGCGTTCCCACGGCAGGGCCGACGGAAGCGCCCGGCCGTATTTCCTGAGCATCGACGACAGCCTGGCGTGGGTGTACTGGAGGTACGGCCCCGAGTCGCCGTGGAGGGACAAGACCTTGTCCCAGGTGAAGGACACGTCTTTCTGGCGCCGCTGCGAAAATTCGGAAAAGACGACCGCCCCGACCCCGACCTGTTCGGACAACGCGTCGATATTCGCCGTGACCTCCTCCGACCGGGCGTTTTCGAGAATGAGTTCCCGCGCCTTTTCGACGGCCCGGTCGAGGACGTCCTCGAGGAAGATGACCCGTCCCTTCCGGGTGGCGCCGGTGGCGGCGGTCTCGCCGAACACGCCGGGGCCGAAGGCGAGCATGCCGAACTTGACGTGTTCGCAGCGCGTCGCCCAATCGTAGCCCATGAGTTCGAGGGTTTTGAAGACCTGGCGGAAATGCAGTTCCTGCTGGTTGGCGACGATGTAGAGGGACTTGTCGAAGTTGTACATGTCGTGCCGGTACTCGGCGGAGGCGAGGTCGCGGGTGGCGTAGAGGCTGGCGCCGTCCGACTTGAAGACGAGAAGCGGCGGCATGCCGAACCGTTCCAGGTCGACGACCTGCGCCCCTTGCGATTCCTGAAGAAGGTTTTTCTCCCTGAGGCGATCGATGGTGGCGTCCATGCGCTTCGTGAAGAAGGCCTCTCCCTTGAAGGCGTCTTCCGGGAAATGGACATTCATCCGGGTATACAATTTCTGAAGGTCCTTGACGCTTTCGTCCCGGAAAATCTTCCACAGGCGTGTCGCCTCCGGATCGCCGTCCTCCAGCTTCCTGAACCAGTTGCGCGCCTCGCCCGCCAGGCTGGCGTCGGATTCGGCGTCATTATGGAACTGGACGTAGAGCTGAAGCAGGGAATGGACGTCGACCGGTTGGTCCGGGTTGTCCCGTTCCTTTTGTTTGTACGACACCATGAGTTGGCCGAACGTCGTCCCCCAGTCGCCGAGGAAGTTCATCTCTACGACCTTCCAGCCGCGCGCCCGGTAGATGCGGGCGAGGGCGGCCCCGAGCATGGTGGAGCGGATATGGTGGACGCCGAGCGGTTTCGCAATGTTCGGGCTGGAGTACTCGATGACCATGGTCTTGCCGTCGCCGGCGAGGGCGCGGCCCCACGATTCCGGGTTCTGGATGGCGAGTCCGGCGGTTTTTTCGGCGAGGTACGGCGTGTTCAGGACGAAATTCACATACGGTCCGGCGGCGAGCGCCCCGGAGAAGACGCCGCCTTCCGGGAACTCGATTTTTCCGGCGATGTCGGCGGCGATGGCCGGCGGCGCCTTTTTCAGGCTTTTCGCCAGGGAAAAACAGGGAAAGCCGACGTCGCCCATTTCCGGCTTCGGCGGCTTGACGAGTTGCGCTTCGATACTGTCCGCGTCGAGGTCGACCAGGGGGGCGAGCGTTTCGGCGGCGAGGCGTTTGTACCAGGTCATTTCATCTCCAGGGTCTCCCGGCGGAACGGCCGGCTGCGGCCGTGTACCGGACAAATCATGACGGATGCAAAAAAAACGCGTTCAAAAAGTACGGAACAAGAAAAACGGTACGGAAAGCGCCCGGTTCGGGCGGTTAAATAATTCTTTCCATTCTAACACTGCAACTCGTATGGTACACCACCCGTTCGACCTCGATATGGAGCGGCGTTTCGGTGCCGTTGTCGAGGCGGACGGCGGCGAAATTATGCCTGACGCGGATGCGGCCGGGCGCGACCGAATTGTCCCGCCGCAGGTATTCGATATCGACCTCGAAGAAATCCGCCAGCTCCATCATACGAAATTCGTTCGGCATATGGGAGCCACTTTCCCAGTGCGACCACTGTTGGGCGGAGACGCCGAATTCCTCCGCGCAGCGCTTAGCCCCTCCCCGTTTGGGGTACTTGTTTTTTCGACACTGTTTTATGTTCGCCGCAACGTTTTTACGCAATTCAACGGGGACTTTCCGCATGGTCTTCTTCCCTTTCCCGAAAAGACCAGAACCGTCCTGCTGCATGACGGCCCCCCACCCGTTGACGGTGACAATTCGCAAAACGGAACCCCTGCTGGCCCGGCCTGACGCGGCCGTTCCAGCGACGCCGAAAAACGCTGCGAACGATCACCTGTGGAGTTGCAGGGTACAATCTTAGCGCGGTCGTGAATTTCCGCAAGGCCCGTCCGGACGCGGTCAGACAGATTGTCCCGGTCTTTCTTGGTGGAAATGTCCGGCGGATATTCATAGTATGATGGGGAAAACCGTCCACGCGGACCCGCCCCGGCCGTTGCCGGCTGGCGGTGAAAGTTTTTTACGGCACGCCGCTCGAAGAGGCGCCGTTCCCGCCGGAAGACGGGTAAACGGCGACGGGCGGCGGCGAAGCGGAAGAAGGACGAACCGATCAGGAAGGGATGCAGCAGATGGCGATTTCCGTTTATTCCACAGAGACGCGCGCCAAGGTTCCGTTCACCACCATAGACGACGGCCGGGTGCGGATGTACGTGTGCGGGCCGACGGTGTACGATTCCTGTCACATCGGCCACGCCCGGCCGGCGGTGGTGTTCGACACCATCCGCCGCTACCTCGAGTACTCCGGCTACGTCGTGACGTTTATTTCGAACATTACGGATATCGACGACAAGATAATCGCCCGCTCCCGGGAACTGGGCATTTCCTGGCGCGACCTCGCCCGCCGCTACCAGGACGAATACGAACAGGACATGGCCATGCTCGGCGTCCTGTCCCCGAGCATCCGCCCCCGCGCCACCGAACACATCCCGGAAATGATCGCCCTCATCCAGGGCCTGATGGACAAGGGCGTCGCCTACCAGACCCCGAAGGGCGTCTGGTTCGACGTCACCGCCTTCCCGGAATACGGCCGCCTGTCCGGACGCACCCAGGACGACGACGCCACCGAACACCGGGTCGAGCAGGACGAGGAAAAACGCCATCCGCAGGACTTCGCCCTGTGGAAATCGGTCAAGCCCGGCGAACCGTTCTGGGATTCCCCGTGGGGCCCGGGCCGCCCCGGCTGGCATATCGAGTGCTCCGCCATGAGCGGCAAGTACTGCGATTTCCAACTGGACGTCCACGGCGGCGGCGCCGACCTCGCCTTCCCCCACCACGAGAACGAACTGGCCCAGTCCGAAGCGTATACGGGAAAAAAATTCGTCCGCCACTGGCTCCATAACGGCTTCATCACCGTCGGCAAGACCGGGGCCGACGTCGGTGAGGAAGCGGACGGCGAAAAGATGGGGAAATCGAAAGGAAACGCCTTCTGGCTCCGGGACGCCTTCCGCGTCGCCAGCCCGGCCGCGCTCAGGCTGTGGATTCTCGGCACCCATTACCGGATGCCGCTCCTGTACAAGCCGGAACTCCTGGAACACGCCGACAACGCCCTCGGCCGCATCTATAATTGCATCGACGAACTCCGCCGCCGCCTTGAAGGCGCAGGTGGCGTCATGCCGGACGGCGGCAAAGTGCCGAACGCGGTGGCGGAAGTGGAGGAAGCGTTCCGGGACGCCATGAACGACGACTTCAATACGCCGCAGGCCCTGGCGTCGGTGTTCGAGGCGGTGAGCCGCATCAACGCCGGTTTCAAGGACCACGCTCCGCCGGCGGAACTGAAGGCGGCCGGTAACCTCCTCTACGGCATGATGGGCGTCCTCGGCCTGCCGCTCGAGCGGCAAACCGGCGGCGGCGGCGTCGACGGCTTTGTCGAACTCCTCATCGCCGTCCGGAACGAGGCGAGAAAGACCAAGGATTTCGCCACCTCCGACCGCATCCGGGACGGCTTGAAAGACCTTGGCGTCGAAATAAACGACCGCGGCGGCGAATCGACCTGGACGCGAAAGTAAACGGAACGCCATATCGAAAAAAGGAGCGCCCGTTCTTCGCGGGCGCTCCTTTTTTTCAATTTTGCCTACTTCCTTTCACGCCTGGCGCCGGTGACGGGGAAGAAGCACGGGAACGCGGGACACCAACCGGAAGTCAGGAATAGGAAAACGCCGGAATGGCTCGACATTCCGGCGGAAGGACGGTGGTTGTCGATAAGCAGGACACGCCGGGCGGCGAAGCCGCATTCACGGTATGGCGTCGTGCCCGCCGGTCGCCGGCGCGTTCCGGGCGGCCGGGTTTGGTCCGGTGGCCGGCTGGGCCGGATGCGCCGCCGTTGTCGGCGCCGCCGTCACCGGCCGTTGGGGACCGGTGGCCGGTGCGGCCCGGTGCGCCGCCGTTCCCGGGGCGGTCCCCGCCTGACCCGCCGCCGCCCGTTCCAGTGCCGCCGCCGCCGTCGCCCGCTGCGACGCGGTCGCCGCTGCCGCCTGGTGCGGTCCGGTGGCCGGAACCGGGCGAACCGGAGCCGTGCCGGGCGCCCGGGGATGAGGGGCGGTTCCCGGTGCGGCCGGGTGCACAGCCGTTCCCGGCGCGGTTCGACGGGGAGCCGCCGCCACGCTCCGGTGCGAAGCCGTTCCCGGAGTCCCGGTCGGGGCATTGCCGGGCGCCGCCGGGTGCGCCGCCGTCGCCGGCCGGGCCGGCGGGGACGGAATCCGTCGGGTCGGCCCGCTTTCGCCGGCGGCAGGCCCTTGCCGTCCGGACGTCGATTTTGCCCGCAGGCGCTGGCTTTCCGATGAAATCGGATCGACGCGGACGCCGGCCTTCAGGCGGTTGCTTTCCCGGGTCGGATTAAATGCCCGGGGACAAAACACCCGGACAACGTCCTTCCAGGTGATGATGCCGAGAAGCTTTAAGGAGCCCTTTTCGACTATGGGCAAACAGGAGATCTTCTTCCCGTTCATCAGCCGCACCGCGCTCATGATGGACGTCTCCGCCGTGGCGCAGATAGGATTCCGCGTCATTATCATGCCGACCTTCCGGGCCATAATTTCCTTGTCCCGGGTCTGCTCGTTGACTGTTCCGAAAAACGGGCTGACGACGCGGAGAAAGTCCCGGTCGGAAATAATACCGATAATTTCCCCGTACTCGTCGACGACGGGAAGGTGGCGGAATTTGACGCTGGCGAATATTCCCTGAACGGTGAGAAGGTTGTCGTCGAAGGAGAGGGCGGCGACCTTGGCGGACATTATTTCCGACACCGGCCGGGCGGCGATGCGGTCGCAGTCGGATTTCGGCGTGGCCTGGAGGCTGCCGGTGTATTGGGTCATGTCGCCTTCCTGACCCCGGAGAATTTCCTGCACCTTTTCGTTGGAACGGCGTTCCATCAGGGCGTCCTGATTCGATTCCCGCTGCTCCCGGCGCTCCCGGTCGCGGTCGTGGGCGGTCTTGTTGTTGAAACCGCGTAATCCCCTCCCGCCAGGCATGACGTCCCCTTTGCGCACGCATCCTTCGTCGCCGGGACGAAGAACAACCAACCCGAACGGCGTCCGACCGACTCTCGCCCGGCACCTTCAGTATAAAGCCGGAATCGGGCATTTGCGCCGCTGTCCCTATAAAACTGTCACCGCCTCGGGAAGAGTCACGCACAATGCATTAATAATCACCCGGCGCCCTGTGCAACAAGATAAGGCGGAAAACCGCCCCCGGCGCTGCCGCAGGTGCCCGGCGGCACGCGGCCGGTGCGGCCGCCCGCATCCGATTACAGCTATTAACGGTCATTCCACCGCCAACTTGAGGAGGGACAGTCGTTCTTCAAGCGCTTCGAGGCCGGGCGCGCTCGAATCGGCGCGGGAAAGGATGGCCTGATGGCGCCCGGTTTTCAGAAGATATTCCGGGCTGTATTCGACCACGGAGTACTCCCGGACAAAGTCCTCGACCCCGCCGCCGGACGAGAAAGCGGCGCTGCCGCCGGCCCCCACCGGCATGGTCGCGCCGGCGAACGGCAGTCCGGCCGCCTCGACCGGCCAGGGACCGACAGTCACCAGGCCGGCGGTTTCGATGTCCGCCAGGACGAATTCGTTGTCCAGCGTGTTTATGGAAAGGCGGGCCGGGGCCAGGGCGTTTATCGCCCGGACGGCGCTGTCCAGGTCCGGACAGTGGTACAGCCCGCCGCAGCGGTCGATGCGTTCCAGGAGGGCGGGGCCGTCCGGCGCCGTTTCGGCCGCGTTCGCCAGTTCGATTCGGACCGCCTCGGCGAGGAAGCGGTCG
>JAJQFC010000049.1 GCA_021201355.1 Planctomycetaceae bacterium
TTTTGCCCCGCTTGAACGGCTCCGGCCTCGCAAGGAGGCGGTACAGCGTGCTTGAAACTTCCATGATATCCTTACTGAAGTATGACCCGCCCAAATCCCTGCCTTACCACCCCATCGCCCGAAGAATCTCATACAACGTATGACTGGCCCGCGACTGGTTCAGCGTATAAAAATGAATCCCGTACGCCCCCCGCCGCAGGAGGTCGGCGCACTGGGCCGCGGCGTAGGACACTCCGACGCTCCGATCGGTAATGTTGGCCGGATCGGCAATGAGCCCGCCGAACTCGGGCGGCACGCCGACGCCGCACATTTCCCGGAAGCGTTCGACCTGGCCGTTCCGCGTTACCGGCATAATGCCGGGGAGAATCGGCACCTTGACGCCGATAGCTCGGGCCCGGTGGACAAAGTCGAAATAGCTTTCGTTGTTGAAAAAGAGCTGCGTCACCACGAAGTCGGCGCCGGCCGCCACCTTCTCGGCCAGGCGCTGGAGATCGTCTTCCATGGTCGGCGCCTCCGGATGTTTCTCCGGATAGCCGGCGACGCCGATGCAAACGTCCGGCGCCACCCGGCGGATGATTTCTACCACCTCCCGGGCGTTGGCGGCCTGGTTCGGCGGACGGACCCAGTCCGGCAAGTCCCGGGGCGGATCGCCCCGCAAGGCCATGAAGTTCCGGACGCCACGGCGGCGGTAGTCGGCCACGAGGTCGGCCAGTTCCTCCCGGGAATAGCCCATCGCCGTCACATGGGCCATGACCCCGAAGTCGTACCGTTCCTGCATGGCCGAAACGAGGTCGCGGGTCCGGTCGCGGGTGGTGCCGCCGGCGCCGCAGGTAACGGAGACGAAGGCAGGATTAAGGCGGGACAGTTCCGCCAGGGACCGGGCCAGCGTCTCCTCGCCCTTCTCGTCCTTCGGCGGGAAAAATTCGAAGGAAAACACCGGTTCCCGCCGGTACAGCCGCTCCCGCATGGTGTCGACGACGTTCTTCGTCATAATAAAAACTCCTTGTCGCTCATAGCGTTTCTTGAATAACCGCGCTGTAAAACCGGTGAAAAGGGGACCGTCATTCCGCCGCCACGCCGAGCAGCCGCGCCGCCAGCCGGACCGCCCCGACCGCGTCCGACGAAAACCCGTCCGCCCCGGCTTCTTCGGCGAAGTGTTCGGTAACGGCGGCGCCGCCGACCATGATTTTAACGGACGGCAGGTCTTTACGGATCTGTCCGATGGTTTTCTTCATCGACGCCAATGTCGTCGTCATCAGGGCGGACAGGCCGACGACGCCGGCCCCGTATTCCCGCGCCGCCGCGACGACGGCCTCGGCCGGCACGTCCTTTCCGATGTCCTCGACGACAAAGCCGTGATTCCGGAGCATCAGGGTGACGAGGTTTTTCCCGATATCGTGGACGTCGCCGTGCACCGTCGCCATGACGATCCGGCCCTTGCCGCTCCCGGATTCTTCGGGGCGGTCGCGTTTGAGATCGGGTTCGATTTCCGCCAGGGCAAGACGCATCGCTTCGCCGGACAGCATGAGTTGCGGCAGGAAATACCGGCCTTTTTCAAACAGGTCACCCGCCTTCATGATGGCCGGCACCAGGTGATCGGAGACAAGCGCCCCGGCCGCCGTCCCGGCCGACACCGCTTCCCGGGCCAACCCGGCCGCCTGTTTCACCCTGCCTTTCAAAATGCTTTCCGCCGCCAGCGCCGCCGGACCGGCCGGAACGTTCCCGGCGGAAGCGGCCGTAACGGCGTCTCCGTCGCTGCCGCCGTCCCGCTTGCGCGGCCGCCGGGGCGCCGCCGCTTCCGGCGTGGTCGGAGCGGCCGGTATGGGATCGCCGTCGTCCGGCGCGAAATGTTCGATATAGGCGGCAGTGCCGTTATGACGACCGAGAAGGGCGTCGGCGGCGATTTTCGTTTCAAACAACAACCCGGCGGCCGGATTGGCGATGACGGCCCGGAGGCCCCGGTCCATCGCCATCGCCATAAAGACGGCGTTCAGCCATTTCCGTTCCGGCATGCCGAATGAGATGTTCGACAGCCCGAGGATGGTGGCAAGGCCCCGGTCGCGACAGCCGGACAGGGTGTCGAGGGCCGATATGGCCGCGTTCGGATCGGCGGAAACGGTCATGGCGAGGCCGTCGACGAGGATATCCGCGGCCGATACGCCCGCCGCTTCGGCCCGGCGGACAATTTCGTCCACCAGCGCCAGCCGTTCCGGCGCGCTGTCCGGGATGTGCCCGTCCGCCACCGGCAGGACGATGACGGCGGCGCCGTAGCGGGCGGCGAGAGGGAGGATTTTCTCGAGGCGGTCGCTTTCGCCTGAAACGGAATTCACCAGCGCCCGGCCGGGATAGAGCCGGAGCGCCGCCGCCATGGCGTCCGGGTCGACGCTGTCCACCGCGAGCGGCAGCGGCGTGGCGGGAGCGAGGAGGGAGACGGCGGCGCGGAGCATGGCCGCTTCGTCGATGCCGCCGAGGCCGAGGTTGACGTCGAGGAGATCGGCGCCGGCATTGTCCTGTTCGTCCGCAAAGGTGAGGATGCGGTCCAGTTTGCCGTCAAGAAGTTCGGCCTGAAAAGCCTTTTTCCCGGTCGGATTGATCCGTTCGCCGACGATGCGGAGCGGCGCCGGACGGCCTTCCACCGGCGAAAAATCCACCAGCTTCCGGGACGACGTCACCACGAGCCGCTTCGGCCGGTTCTCCCGGACGAAAGAATCCGCTGCGCCGTCGACGGCCCGGCGGACGGCGGCGATATGGCCGGGCGTTGTCCCGCAGCAGCCGCCGACGATGCCGGCGCCGAGGCCGACGCCACGGAGGACGGCGGCGGCGAAATCGTCCGGCGAAAGGTTGTAGACGTTTTTCCCGTTCACGAACTGCGGCATGCCAGCGTTCGGTTTAATAAATACCGGCACCCGGGCGTATGGGAGCATGGCTTCGAGGAGGACGAGCATTTCATCCGGCCCGCTGGAACAGTTGCAGCCGACCGCGTCGGCGCCGAGGGCCTGAAGGGTGGCGAGGGCGACCTCGGGCGCGGTGCCGCCGATGGTTTTTCCGTTCTTTTCGTAGGTGAGGCCGGCGATGACCGGCAGGTCCGGCGCCACCTCCCGGACGGCAAGGAGAGCCGCCCGCGTTTCCTGGAGATCAATCATTGTTTCAATCATGAAACCGTCGACGCCGCCTTCAAGGAGGGCGGTGGCCTGTTCCTTGTAGACGTCCACCGTCTCCTCGAACGAGAACGGCCCGAACGGCTCGATCAGTTGCCCGGTCGGCGACATGTCGCCGAAGAGGAACCGGCCTTCCGGCACGACGGCCCGGGAGATCCGCACAAGGTCGCGGTTCAGATCGCGGACTTCCCGTTCAAGACGGTGGTCCCGCAGTTTAACCCGGTTGGCGCCGAAGGTGCAGGCGAGGACGATGTCCGATCCGGCCTCGATATATTCCCGGTGCAGCCCCTGGATGACGTCCGGGTGTTCGTGGACCCACTTCTCCGGCGGCGCGCCGGGCGGCAGGCCGCGCTTGAACAGTTCGGTGCCGGTGGCGCCGTCGAGGAGGAGCGGACGTTCTTTGGAAAGTGAGTGAAAACGCGCTTTCGTCATGAGAAAACAACCTTTCTCGTTTGCCATTTCGTGGCGAACGAAATTAAGAAAAGGCATACAATAAAACGACGCGAAATCCGCACGTCACGTCGTGATAACCACATGGTACCAGTAAACCGTCTCCGTGGCAACCGGGCGCCAGTCCCGCTTCCCCTCCGTTCAGAACCGGAATCCGCCAAGCCGGGCGTTACATATATCTATTGAGCATGGCCGGAACGTCGGGGAAAACCGCCGTCGCCGCCGCCTTGACCGCCTCCGGCGCGTCGTCGAGGGAAAATCCGCCGAAGCGGGAAATCATTCCGACATCGTTCATGCCGTCGCCGATGACCCGGACCGGCACGTCCCGCCAGCCCATCGCTTCGAGGAGACGGTCGACGCCGTTCGCCTTGTCGACGCCGTTCGCGTTGATATCGATACTGATGCGATTGGTGTGGACGGCCAACCGTCCCGGAAAGTCCGCGAGCAGCCGCTCCTTCCAGGCCAGCGCCTCGTCCTCGGTATGATAGGCGAGACTCATCTGCCCGAGTCCGGTGGCGAGGGCGGCCTCGTCCTCGCTAATCGTCTCGAACTCGATACCGATCTTCTTGAACCACGAATCCTTCCGGAGCACCGCTTTTGTGAGGAATTCGCCGGAAAGCTGGATCTGCGTGCTGGCGGCGGCGGCCGGATGACGGACCAGGTCCGGGACGAGGTCGTCTCCGAGGAGCGTTTTAAACAGGACGGTGCCGTCGGCGTCGGTGGCGTAGGCGCCGTTCAGGCAGATAATAAAGTCATGGGGAATGCCGCTTCGCCGGAGGCCGTCCTGGATCATATTGAAATCCCGCCCGGTGGCGATGCCGAAGCGGTTCCCGGCCCGGCGCCAGGCGTCGACGGCGGGCACGACGTCGCCGATGTGCGTTCGCTGGTGGGTGAACAGCGTTCCGTCAAAATCACTCACTGCGACCTGCATTCCATGTCCCTCCAGCCGAAGGCGTGACTGACACCATGTCAAAATGACGCGTCGGTCTGTCGCGACGCGCTCAAACCGCAAAGACGGCATTTTATACAACTCACGGTAAAATACAATATTAGAATATTTTTAAAGGGATAATTCAGAATTTTCGAAGGAATGGCAGGCGTTTTGCTTCAATAACTAGCAATTCCGACCAATCCCTGGCTTCCGGGGATTGCTTTCTTTCCACCGGACGGGATGGCGGTTCCGCGACGTCGCTGGGTCGACATCGCGTTTTCCATTGATATATGGTCAATAATAGGCAAGAGAGTGGTACCATTTTTTGAAGTGGGCCTTTTTTTAATGGAGGAATTTGGCTATGGCAGTAAAACCGCTCGCTGACAAGATTCTCGTCAAGCGTCTTGAAGCCCAGGAAGTCACCAAGGGCGGCATTGTCCTTCCGGACAGCGCCAAGGAAAAACCGAAGGAAGGCCGCGTCGTCGAAGTCGGCCCCGGCCGCATCAACGATTCCGGCGAACGCTCCCAGATGCAGATTTCGAAGGGCGACCGCATCCTCTTCACCAGCTACGCCGGCACCGAAATCAAGATCGACGGCGAAGAGTTCCTCATCATGTCGGAAGACGACGTCCTCGCCATCGTCCGGGATTAGTCGTTCTCCCCGGCGGTCCGGTACGTTCCGATGCGGAACAACGGTTTTTCCCACTACTCACTTTGGAGATAATCAACAATGGCAGCAAAAAAATTGGCTTTTGATTCCGAAGCCCGCGAAGGCATTCGCGCCGGCGTAAAAAAGCTGGCCCAGGCGGTCAAGGTCACCCTCGGTCCCCGCGGCCGCAACGTCGTGATTGAAAAATCCTACGGTTCCCCCACCGTCACCAAGGACGGCGTCACCGTGGCGAAGGAAGTCGAACTCGAAGACAAGTACGAGAACATGGGCGCGCAGATGGTCAAGTCCGTCGCGTCGAAGACCTCCGACGTCGCCGGCGACGGCACCACCACCGCCACCGTCCTCGCCGAAGCCATCTTCGACGAAGGCCTGAAGAACGTCGCCGCCGGCGCCAGCGCCATGGCCCTGAAGCGCGGCATCGACAAGGCGGTCGACACGGTCGTCGCCGAACTCAAGAAGATTTCGAAGCCGGTGAAGGCCAATAAGGAAATCGCCCAGGTCGCCACCGTCTCCGCGAACGGCGACGAGGAAATCGGCAACAAGATCGCCGAAGCCATGGACAAGGTCGGCAAGGACGGCGTCATCACCGTCGAAGAAGGCAAGGCCCTCGACACCACGATTGACCTCGTCGAAGGCATGCAGTTCGACCGGGGCTACCTCTCCCCCCACTTCGTCACCTCCCTCGAGGACATGGAAGCGGATCTCGAAAACGCCTACATCCTCCTTTATGAAAAGAAGATTTCGTCCGTCAAGGACATGCTCCCGATCCTCGAAAAGATTGCCCAGTCCAGGCGTCCGCTTCTTATCGTCGCCGAAGACGTCGAAGGCGAAGCCCTCGCCACCCTCGTCGTCAACAAGCTCCGCGGCACCCTGAACGTCTGCGCCGTCAAGGCTCCGGGCTACGGCGATCGCCGGAAAGCCATGCTCGAAGACATCGCCGTTCTCACCGGCGGCACCGCCGTCTTCGAAGACATCGGCATGAAGCTCGAAAACCTCGACATCGACGCCCTCGGCCAGGCCAAGAAGATCGTCGTCGACAAGGACAACACCACCATCATCGAAGGCGCCGGCAAGTCCGACGCCGTCAAGGCCCGCATCGAACAGATCCGCCGCGAAATCGACGCCACCACCTCCGACTACGACCGGGAAAAGCTCCAGGAACGCCTGGCCAAGCTCTCCGGCGGCGTCGCCCAGGTCAACGTCGGCGCCGCGACGGAAGTCGAGATGAAGGAAAAGAAGGCCCGCGTCGAAGACGCCCTCCAGGCCACCCGCGCGGCGGTCGAGGAAGGCATCGTCCCCGGCGGCGGCGTCGCCCTTATCCGCTGCCTGAAGGCCCTCGACTCCGTCGACACCAAGGGCGAAGACGAAAAGACCGGCGTCGACATCGTCCGCCGCGCCATCACCTACCCGCTCCGCTCCATCGCCGAAAACGGCGGCAAGGAAGGCGCGATCATCGTCCAGAAGGTGGCGGAAGGCAAGGACTCCTTCGGCTACAACGCCGCCACCGACGAATACGGCGACATGGTCAAGATGGGCGTCATCGACCCGACGAAAGTCACCCGCTGCGCGCTCCAGAACGCCGCGTCCGTCGCCGGCCTCCTCCTCACCACCGACTGCGCCATTGTCGAAATCCCGGAAAAGAAACCGGCCATGCCCCCCGGAGGCGGCATGGGTGGTATGGGCGGCATGGGTGGAATGGGCGGCATGGGCGGCATGATGTAATATGCCCCATGCGCCGCTCGTTCCAGCAGTACGCACTGCCTGAATCTAAGCCCCGTCCTCGCGGCGGGGCTTTTTTACGGACAGGCGGTCGTCGTGGCAACCGGTCGGAGTCGACCGACATAATCCAAAATGATTCGTTTTGAATCTCGCTGAACCTATGCCGTTATTAAGCCACACTTACCGATTAAGCAAATTCAGCCAAAACCACTTTTTCGTTAATTACGGAAAATTTTCTTTGACAATGCGGCGGTTCTACATTATAATGCGGTTTCTTGTGAAATTCTTCATCGTTACTGGATTACCGGAAGGAGTTTCCCCATGGCAGACACCATCAAAGGCAAGGCAGTCATCTTCACCCAGGGCGGTCCCACCGCCGTCATCAACGCCAGCTGGGTCGGCGTTGTCCAGGGCCTCATGCTCACCCAGGACGTCGAGGAGATCTGGGGCGCCATCAACGGTATCGACGGCATCATGAACGAAGTCTTCGTCGATCTGAAGGCGCAGACCGCCGCCACCCTCCAGGACATCAGCTTCACCCCGGCGTCGCAGCTCCGGTCCACCCGGAAAAAGCCGACGGCCGAGGACAACCAGCGCATGCTCGACGTCTTCCTGAAGCACAACATCCGCTACGTCTTCGGTATCGGCGGCAACGACACCTCGGAATCCCTCGACATCATCAACGACGCCGCCCGCCAGCGGGAATACGAGCTCCGCGTCTTCCACGTCGCCAAGACCGTCGACAACGACCTGATGGAAAACGACCACACCCCCGGCTACGGCTCCGCCGCCCGCTATGTCGCCAACGCCTTCCGCGGCGTCAGCCTCGATAACCAGTGTTTCGGCGGCCTCTACATCGGCGTCTGCATGGGCCGGCACGCCGGCTTCCTCACCGCCGCCTCCACCCTCGGCCGCCTGTCCCCGGAAGACGGCCCGCACCTCGTCTACCTTCCGGAATGCCCGTTCAGCCTGGAGAAATTCGCCAAGGACGTCGAAGCGGTCTACACCAAGTACAACCGCTGCGTCGTCGCCGTCTCCGAAGGCATCGAGGACGAAAACCACACCCCGATCCTCGCCGTCCTCGCCAAGGACGGAAAACTCGAGTGCGACAGCCACGGCAATGTCCAGCTCTCCGGCACCGGCGCCCTGGCGGACAGCCTGGTGAACTACGTCAAGGAATACCTCGAAGGCAAGGGCGTCGTCAAAAAGCTCCGCGCCCGCGGCGATACCTTCGGCTATATCCAGCGTTCCTTCCCGGAACAGAGCCCGGTCGACCGGGAAGAGTCCCTGGCCCTCGGCCGCTTCGCCGCCTCCTGCGCCCAGTCCGGCAACATCGACGGCTCCTGCGCCATCGTCCGGGTGTCGGACAACCCGTACAAGTCCGATTACAAACTGGTCCCGCTGAAAAACGTCGCCGGCAAGACCCGCCGCATGCCGCCCGAGTTCATCGCCCCGAGTCAGAACGACGTCACGGAAGCGTTCATGACCTACGGGAAACCGCTTATCGGCGAACTGAGCCCCATCGGCATACTCGACATGAGTAAGAAAGTGAAAATCTAAGCGTTAAGGATGCGGAATCCGTATCAGTCGGTCGGCGACAACCGCGCCCCGCACGCGTCGCTTCCGGCGGATACTCACTCGTCCCATGACAGTCATTCTCCCGACCGAATCATCGGCCGGGAGAATTTTTATAGTGGCGGGAATAGACAGCGCCTCCGTGCCACACTATACTGTGATATGAGACAAACTGTTGCACTGAATACCACTTGGAGCCGTCCGTACATGGCACATGAACACGCACACCTTCCAGACGACCAGCGTGCCGCCGCCGGCGGTACCGGTACCGATCCCCTGGCCACCATCGACGACGAAGACATCGAGATAGTCGAAGGCATGGGCGAGGAGGTTCCGGTTCCGGATGCCGTTGCGGCCTGGTTCCGTGAACAGCCCATCGGTTTTGGCCAGGTGACCGGAACCGGCGACAACCTGCTCCATCTCGCCGCCGCCGACGGCCGCGTCGACGTCCTGGAATGGCTCCTCGACGCCGGGGTCGACCCGCGGACCATAGACTATGCCGGCGAAGACGCCCTGACCCTGGCTATCCGTCATGCCCACTACGCCGCCGCGAATCTTCTGATTAAATATGCCGAAGAAGTCGAGGAGGCGGTCGAGGTCGCCACCGTCTCCGTGCCGATGGATGTGCCGGGCGCCGACGGCGCTACCGGCGCCGCGGTCGGGGCGGCCGCCACGGATTCCCGCCTACCCGACGTTTCGCCCGCCCCGGCCCCCTCGCCCGCCGCTGTCTCTTTTACACCTCTGGCGCTGCCGACGATCTACTCTGTGTAG
>JAJQFC010000095.1 GCA_021201355.1 Planctomycetaceae bacterium
CTGATCCGGGACGGGATACCGGTCACCTTCGCGCCGCAGGCGGTGTCGCGGCAGCTCATGCCCGCCACGCCCGCCCTGGCCCGCACCCAGCGCCAACGCTGGTCGGCGGGCGAACACAGCGTGCGAAAGGCGATTTTCCGGACGGAAATCCCCGCCGCCCTGCGCCGCCGCGACTGGCGCGCCGTCCTGTCGCTGGTCCTCATGGCGGCGCCGCCGTTTTCCCTGCAAATGTGCGTGGCGCTGGTTTTACTGGTTCCGGCCTGGCTGGCCGGCGGCGCGGCGTGGCTGTTATCCCTGGTGACGGTTGCCCTGTTTGCCGGATACTTTTTCCTTGGGCTGGAGCGTCTAGACAAACTGGGAGTGGCGGCGGCGGCGATGTTGTAGCCGTCCACGGTCGGGAAAATATCTGTCCCGAGGCCGAAGCCGTGCCAGCCCGGGCGGATTTTCGGTTCCGCCCGCTCCTCGAGAAAACCGCGCCGGGAGATGCGCATCACTTCGCCGGTGAACAGGGCCGGGAGTCCGTGGGCGTCGGCGGAGAACAGCGCTTCGCCGCCGCCGGCGACCGCCAGTTGCCGGAGGAATTCCGCGTCCGCCGACCCGGCGTCGCCCATCGCTACCACGGACAGGCCGATGCCCTGCCGGCGGAAATCGGCAGCGAGGTCGAGGCAGCCGTCCTGTTCCTCGGCGTCGTCGGCGTCGGCGAAGAGGATGATGTGGCGGTTCGGGCTGTCCGATTTTTCCAGGCCCCGCGCCGCCGCCTCGAGAGCGGGCCGGCAGAAGACTCCGCCGCCCTGCGATTGAACCCGGAGAGCCGCCTGCGCCAGGGCCTCGGCGGCGTCGACGACGGAGAGGGGAATCATGATGTGGGCGGACGAGTCGACTGCGATAAGGGCGGCCTGGTCGACGTCGTGGAGGAGGCGGATGGATTCGGCGGCGCCGATGTTCGCCAGATCCATTTTAGTCAGGCCGCCGCCGGCCGGCATCGCCATCGATCCGGACCGGTCGAGGGCGAACGCCACGGCCATGGCGCCGCGACGGGTGACGCTCCGGAGTTCCAATTCGACGGGAAGCAATGGATCGAGGACTGACCGGTGGTAGCCGCCCGATCCGAAGGAATTCCGGCCGCCGGTGACGAGAAGCGAGGTCAGGCCGTTCGAGACCGAGGCCGACAATGCCCTGGCTCCGGCCAGCGGCATGTCGACTACCCGAACGTCTTCGAGCACGACGAGGCCGTAGGCGGACAGTTCGGCCGGCGCGATCGGGAACGCCTCCGGACGCCGGACCTCCACGTCCAGGCCGCCACTCCGGAGGCTGTCAGCGACAAACCCGGGGCGGCCGTCGTTCCGGATGAGAAGCACCTTCGGGTCAACGCCGACCGGCAAAACGGCGGCGGTTCGGTTGTTCTCCCTCACTGTGTCGCCCGGGGCGTCGATTTCAAACACATACCTGACGAAGCCGTCGTCCGCGCCCTGGTCGCGGAAGGTGAAGCGGTTCTCGCCCGGGCGAACCCGGACGACACCGTTCGCCGCCACCGCGCCGTTTCTCAGGAGGCGATAGGTTGCGTCGAGTTCGCGGTTCGCCGTTACGGTCAGTCCGACCGGCCAGGCCGAACCGCTCGCGACCCGCTCCGGTACGGTGATTTCGCCGGCGGCGACGTCGGGGCCGGAGCCGGAGCCGACCAGCCGGTACCACAGGGGTACGGCGCCGAAGCGCGACTGTGTCAGCGGATCCGAGCCGGTCCGGTGACCGTCCGAGAGGACAAGCGTCACCGACCGCCGCGACGGATCGCGGATAGCGTCCGCCAGGGCGAGACCGGCGGCAAGATCGCTTTCGTCCTGGCGGTCGCCGTCCGGGTCGGATATCCGGCCGCCGCTATCGAAGGCGCATTCGAGAACGGCGCCCCGGCCAAAACCAATGACGGCGAGGCGGTCGTCCCCGGTCATGGCGGACTCGGCGAGGCCGCGCAGTTCCCGCCAGGCCGCATCGGCCGGGCCGGCGCAGGAGGCGGACCGGTCCACCAGGACGATAAGGTCGCGGCCGGGCGGGGTCGTGCGCCAGCGGATACCGGCCGGATAAGCGAGGAGTAGCGTCGCGACGGCGAGGCGCAGGCCGCTGACGAGGCCGAAACGGCGCGGCGTCAGGTACTGCCAGACGAGCGGCAGGAGGAGAAGAAGGAGAAGGAGTTGTGGACGTTCACAGGCCAGCGGCATCCTCAGCCCTCCCGCCGGCGGCGCCAGTTGAGAAGGATTGGAATGGCGGCGAGGCCGATGACAACCCAGTCGAGGCGCTGTGTTCCGGCCGGCTGGTCGGCGTTGCCAGCCAGCCGGTTGTCGGCGACGATGCGCTCCCGGTCCGACAGCGCCGTCGTGTCGGCGGCGGCGCCGAAGGACGGCACAACCGAAACCGCCACGCCGCCGCCGCCGGCGGTTTCCCGGACGTTATACAACCCGGGCTCACGCGGGGCGATCATGACGCCGTTTATGAACGTGACAGGGACGGGGACGCCTTCCCGGTAAAGGCGCGGTTCCGTTGTTCCTTCCGCTGCCGTCTTCCGCACTAGTTCCACGGATTGTCCCGGGGTCACCGTATATCCCTGTTCGACAGTCTGAGCCTGGTCCGCAGGCAGTCCCCGATCCGCATCCGGCGTTGATTCCACCGACCGTTCCGGCTCAGCCGTATGCGCCGTTTCCACGGATCGGTTCGGGTACGGCGTACTGCGCGGTTCCGCCGCCTGGCCGGATTCTGTCCCCTGTCCCGGTTCCGGCACGATGCGGAGAGGTTCGCCCGGACGGACAATCCGGCGACGGATGCCGGGAAGATTGTCCGCTGCCTGTTCAACAATATTGCCAATAAGGACGGGCCAGGCGGCATGGCGGAATAGGTCATTCTCCTCCAGGAAGGCGTTCGCGACGACGCGGCCGTCGCCGTCCAGCCAAACGAGCGGCAGCGGTCCGGCGCGTACCAGTTCGCGGACGACGGGATAGTCCGCGACCGTTCCGGCGGCGGCGGTCCAGACGACGCGGCTCAGATCGACGTCCCGGGTGAGAGCGGCGTCGCCGGCGACCAGGTACGGCGGGATCGGAACACCCGGTTGTACCGGGGCGACAAAGGCCAGCGTCGCCGCGACGCCGCGACCGGTTCCGGACGGTTCCCAGCCGGAAACGACCAGAATATCCGGCGCGTCGCCGTTATCGGCCGGGACGGCGCCGGCGGCACGGAGCGCCGGCGCGACAAACCGCTCAAGGCCGGCGGCGGCGCCGTCACAGCGGAACGTCGGCCGGCGGCGGTCGGGCGGCGGCAGGGCGAGGCGGGAGTCGTCCGGGATGACGTCCTCCCCCGGCCCGCCGACGGTCAGCCACAGGGTTTCCTGAGACTGCGGGACGGTGAATTCGACAAACCGTCCGGCCCCGGCCGGGAGGGAGAAATCGTCGACCGCGACGGCGCCGGCCGCCGGGGCGGCGCCGTACCCGGCCCGGATCGCGACGCCGACGATGCGATCGGCCCGGGACCAGTTCCGCACCACGGCGACGACGCGGTCGCGGCCCGGTTCCGACCGGGACGGCCGGCGCCAGGCGTCCGTGACGGCCAGGTTGTCGCCGCGTCCGGCCAGAATATGCCGGGTGACGCGACCGGGCGCGGGCAGGGACGTCGCCGCGATGTCCTGATTGGTGACGATATGGATATCCGGGGCGTCGCCCCAGATGTCGGCAGCCAACGCCACGGCGGCGGCGAGGTCGGCCGACGGTTCGTCGGGCCGGTAGTTTTCCGCGGCGGCGGCGGCCTGACGGGGCGAGTGATCGCAGTCAAGGAGAAGGCGCGGCCGGACGCCGGCGAGGACGAGGGCGGATCGGTCGGCACCGTCCATGAGGCGGCGGGCGGTTTCGGCGGCGGCGGGGTGATTGTCCCGCGACCGCATGGCGAACGAATTGTCAAGAATGACGACGACGGGCCGGTCGCCGCCGGTCAGGGCCGGACCGCCCAAGGCGAGGCCAAGAAGGGAGGCGGCCAGGATGTCGTACCAAAAGGCGCGGTTTTTCAGGGGCGAGTCGAGGCGGCGGCCGCCGTCACTATGGCGGACCGCCCGGCCCCAAAGGAACAGGCCGGTCACCGGTTGCGGCCGGTGGCACCGGTAGAGGAGGTAGAGGACGACGACCACGGCAACCGCCGTGAACGCCCACAAGCCGGACGGGCTGACGAAGGTGAGACGGTTCATCGCGACGACACCAGCCTTTCCCGGAACAACCGGTCCGCCAGGGTCCGGAAGAATGCGTTGTCGGCCGGTGCGTCCGGCGCGTCGATGCGGACAATGCTCGTGCCGAACCGGGCCGCGAGGGCGGCCAGGCCTTCGCTGTGGCGATGGAGGCGCTCCTTATAGGCGCGGACGGCGTCAGCGCCGACAACCATGTCGACGCCGACGTCGGGGTTCTCGATATCATGCAGGTGAAACTGGCCGCGCCAAGGCGGATTCGTCTCCGACGCGCTCAGGAACATGAGCGGATGAAAACCGCCGGAACCGGCCTGATGGCGCGCGAACACGTCGGCCAAGCCGTCGGTGAAAAGAAAGTCTGACAGGAAAAAACGGACCGGCACCGCGCCGCCGGGGCCGCCCGGCGTGGCGGCGGCTGGGACCGCGCCGCCGGTAAAGCGGACGGCGGCGAGGGCGGACCGGAAGTCGTTCCCGGCGTGACGGCGGGCATTGACGACAAGCACCGGACGGCCTTCGGCGGCAACGGCTGTCTCAAAGAGGAAGGCGGCGGTGAAGACGACGGCCTCTTCCTTACCGGGGTAGGCCGCCATGCTGGCCGAGGCGTCGAGGTGAACCTCCACCACTGGCGCCACCTCTTCGCGAAAGAGTTTGAGGTGAAGCTGTCCGTTCCGGGCATAGCCGCGCCAGTCCACCCGCCGGAGATCGTCGCCGGGCTGGTACTGGCGGAAGTCGTGGAAGTCGACGGAATGGCCGTCGCGGCGGCCGGCAAAAGCGCCGATACGGCCGCCGGATCGTTCCCGGGGCGGAGTCAACCGGTAGGGCCGGGCCAGGTCGCGGGCCAGGCCGATGACGGCGTCACGGTCCATCGCCGCCCCTTGCGCGCGCCGTGTTGCGCCAGCCGAGAAACAGGTTGACGATGGCGACAAGGACGGTGCCGGCGGCGCCGGACAGGATGATGAAGGCCATGCTGTACCAGTTGGCCGCTATCGATAGGTAGAGAAGGCCCATCGGCGTCGCGGCGAGAACGGCGGCGAACAGGCTTTCGACGTTCCCGTCGAACATCAGGCCGGTACAGAGGAAAAAGACGACGACGGCGAACAGGATGTTCATGACGGCGACGGTCCTCGACAGGGAGTCCGGTCCCGACGGTTTTTTGGCGCGGGACTGGAGTATAAGGTAAAAGACGATGCCGTAATTGACCGCCATTAGGGGGACCATGGCGATGGCGGTTAGATTGAGGAGGCTTCGGGCCCAGCCGCCAAGCGAGACCCAGGCCATCCCCGCCGCGACAATGACGAGGGTGCACAGCGAATTGTATATCGCGAGCGATCCCGGTCCGACCCGGGTCAAATAAAACCGCGACCGGCGGCCGCCGGGACGGGCCGGCGGCGTCAGGGCATTGTCCCGGGCCAGGATTATGACGCCCCAGGCGAAGGCCCAGGCAACGGCGAAAAAGGCAAGGGTGTTGGCCTCGGGCCAGTCCGGGATGTCGTCCTTCACGTGGATAACAACGGCCGCTGCGGCCTGCCAACCCAGCGCCGCCGCGACGGCGAGGCTGACCCGGGGACGAATCTCCCTGACCAGGCCGGGACCGCGCAGGCGGAATACGCTGACCTGATAAAGGAATTGCGCGATAAGGACGCCGGCCACGGCATAACACACGAGAAAGAAGAAACTGGCCCGATTATAGCGAAGCCCGAAAATCTGGTCGTACAAGGCGCCGCCGTAAAATCCCATAAGAATGAACGAGCCGACAAGGACCAGGGCCGACATGATGCGCCCGACCCCGGGACGCCGTCCGAACGTGCCCAGGTAGATGTTGACTATCGGCATCACCGCTCCCGCCAGCACGAGGCCGGCAAAGATAAGGAGAAGGGTGTAGGGGCTGATGCCGCCCAGAAGATACGAGGTGACGAACACCGGCGTCGCCACGGACAGGAGCATCAGGTTCAGGCACCAGGCGCCGTAGACCTTGCCCCTGACCAGCCGCGACGCCGTCAGCGGAGAAGCGAGAATGAGTTCGGCGGCATGGCTGGACAGTTCGTCCCTGAACCGTTCCCTGACCAGGTACGGGACAAGGGCGCCGATGGCGAAGGCCAGGATCATTACGGTCGGGTACATGAGCCAGAGGGAGCTTTCGCCGTTCACCTTTATCACGACGCCGGCGGCGGCGGCGACGATAAGGCAGGCGAGGACGAGAAAATATCCGTAAAGGAAAATTTTTCCCCGCATATAGAGTCGAAGATCCCGGAGGAGCACCGGGTTCATCCCGGCGTCCATCCGGTCGCCGACGGAGAGGCGGGAACGGGCGCGGGAGATTTGCGTCGGGGCGGCATCACTCATGCGGCGCCTCCTTTTCCGTCATGGCCATGAATGCCTCCTCAAGGGTGGAGGCGGCGTCGTGAAAATCGGTGACAGTGAACCCGGCAGCGACAAGGGCGGCCAGGAGGCCGGCCTTGAAGTCGTCGTCGCCGTCGAACGAACAGGCGGCGCCGACGGCCGTCTCCTCCACCGCGACGATATGGGGCGACTCGGAGAGGAACAGGGCCAGCCGCCGGCAATCGTCCGGCGTCGGCCGGAGCAGGCGAATCGCCAGCCGCCGGCCCTGGTCGACACTCTGCCGGAGGGCGTCGACTGGACCGCTCGTCCGGACGCGGCCGTCGGCGATTATCGTCACCGCCGTGCACATCTCGGCCAGTTCGGAGAGGATGTGGCTGGAGATGAAAACCGCCTTGCCGTGACGGGCCAGTTCGACGACGAGGTCGCGGAGTTCGACGCGGGCCCGGGGGTCGAGGCCGGCCGCCGGCTCGTCAAGAATAAGGACGGACGGATCGTTCAGGAGCACCCGGGCGAGGCTGAGGCGCTGTTTCCAGCCTTTCGACAAGCCGGCCACCGGTTGTTCCAGGGAGGCGCCGAGGCCGGTAAAGGCGACGACGTCGTCCAGGCGGCGGTTTCGTTCGGCCCGGGCGGAACCGAAGACGCGGGCATAGAAGTCGAGGTATTCCCAGACCAGGATGCCGGGATACGAATCGAGGTAGTCCGGCATGAAGCCGATACGGCGGTGGGACTGTTCGGGCGCGTCCCGGAGTGACTTTCCGTCCAACAACACATCGCCGGAATCCGGAATGTCGACGCCGGCGATGATGCGCATGGCGGTGGTCTTCCCGGCGCCGTTCGGCCCGATGAAACCGTGGACTTCGCCCGGCTTCAGGTCGAACGAAACGCCGGCCAGGGCCTGAACCGTCCCGAACCGTTTTTGAAGGTCTCGTACCCGAACGCACGGCTCAGTCATTGTCGGCCTCCAGCGTTTCATCGAGGAGTACATAATAATAGCGGCCATTGATTCGTCGTCCGCCAAAGCCGCCGTCATTCAGGTAGGGGACGCCGTCACACTCGGCGACAAGCCGCACCCGCGACCGGTCGCCCGAGAAGCCGACGGTGGTCAGGACCCGGTAAACGTCGTTCCGATCGGGAACGGCGCCGGCGGTGTCGCCGTCACGAAGGACGACTTCGCCACCGGCCGGTACCGGACCGAACCGGAGAACCCGGCCGTCGCCACCGGTGTACAGCCGGCCGGAAACGATGTCGTGGTCCAGATCGTTCCGGATGCGCCAGTCGTCCTTATCCCGCCTGACGGCGACGGCCAGCCGCGCCACCACCGGCCGGGCGGTCAGGTAGGCGTTGACGGCGCGGGACTGGAACCAGCCGGGGCCGAGGCGGAGGCCGTCCGTCCAGTCGACGACGCGGACCACTCCGGACGACCGGCTGCCGGCCGGCACGACCAGCGTTTCGGCCGGAAACCGCACGTCAGGCAGCCAGAAGCCGGGCCGGGCCAGACGGAAGTCCAGGAGGAATGCGTCGTCGCCGCCGCTCCGGGCGATAAGGACCGCGTGTTCGTTGTACCGGCCGCCGCCGCCTTCCACCACGGCCGATCCGATGAGGATGGCGGCGCCGCCCACCACCGCCGTCACCGGCGTGAGAATGAAAAACAGGAGCGGGTTTTTTCGCCGGCGCACATACCAGTAATTCACCGGGCCGAGAACCAGGCCCATGACGAGGAGAGCCGTCAGGACAAAAACGGTGCTGACGCCCTGAAGGCCGTCCGTTAATCGGCTGAATCCCGGCAGGTTGCTGCCGCTGTAGAATGCGGACAGGACGTCGTGGGGACCGGACCGGGACACCATCTCCAGGAACGTCTCAGCAGCGCCGTCCGCGAGCGTCAGGACGGCGCCGTTCCCGAAGCGATGCCGGCGGACGCCGCGCCCGAGATCGGCGGACGCGTTCACGGCGGCAGTCAGGCCGAGTTCCGGAAGAACGTCGGCCGCATCGCCGACGACCCAGAGCCGGACGCCCTGCCAGAGAATCGCCCGGCCGAGGGCGACGCGTTGATCCGCGTTCATGGTCCTGATACTGGCGGGCGTCGCCAGTACGGTTCCGAAAAATCCGGCATACCCCTGCCAGCGTGACGGCATGGCATCGGACGGAATGCTGTTTGCCGTGACCGGGGAACGGCCGTCATTGACGGCGATGTCCGGGTCGAGACCAATCAAGTCCCGGTACAGCGTTCCGTCCAGTGCCACCACCCAGGCCCGGTCCTCCGAGTCGCCGCCGTGGAACATGCGGGACGGCGTCACCCACGCCGAATCCGCCAGGCCGTCGACGATGGAAGTGAAGTCGGCCAGGTCGTGGCTGATGGCGGTCAGTTCCACCCGGCGGCGTCCGGAATCGGGGACGCGCACCGTATGGAGTTGCCGGAGCGACCGGGTGGCGAAGGACAGTTCGACCACATCTTTCGGCCTGCCGTTTTCAATAGCCGCCCATAACGGCGTCGCGTACCGGCTCGGCCACCACGGATGCGGCTCGGGCGGGGTGATTTTTATCGGTTCGTCCGTCGCGCGCAGCGATTCGGCCGCGCTCGTTGCCAGTGCGGTTACGGCAACGAGCACACTCACGGCGGCGTAGCGGAACAGGCGGCGGCGGGACCGGCGCATCAGCGTCCTCCCGCCAGCCGCACGGCCAGGGACTTCGGCGCGTCGCGGCCGAGTTCCGGCGTGTTCCGGAGGAT
>JAJQFC010000171.1 GCA_021201355.1 Planctomycetaceae bacterium
AATCTTGGCATTGCCGCACGAGGTGAGGATGTTGAAGCCGAGGATAAACGTAAACGCCATTATGAGGAAGGTGCCGGTGCCGGGACCGATGAAGCCGTCGTAGACGCCGACGACAAAACCGACGATGCCGGAGTAGACAAGGGTTTTCCCGAGGGACAGATCCTTTTCCCTCGAACCCATGTCAGGTTTAAAAATGAGGAAAATCGCCACCAGCGGAATTATTATGAACATGCACCAGGACAGGGTCCGCTCATTGACCATGAGGGCCAGCTTGGCGCCGGTCGTGGACCCGGCGACGGCGCCGAGGAACGAGGTGATGGCGGCGTCCCACCGGACATGGCCCTTGGTGGCGAAGTAGGCGGCGGACAGGCCGGTGCCCCAGAAGGCGGCGAACTTGTTGGTGCCGAGGGCGACGTGGGGCGGGACGCCGACGGCGAGGAGGGACGAGATGGATATCAGGCCGCCGCCGCCGGCGATGGAGTCGACAAAGCCGGTGAAGAACATCAGGGGATAGAGAATCCACATTGCGGAAACGCTTTGACGAATAGGGTACGAGACGGAGTCACGGACAAAAACTGAAGTGTACCGCATGGTCACTTCGGTTGTCGTGAAAAAACGTCCCGCCGCCTTCTTTTTTGCGTTCTGCACGCGGTTTCATGAAACCGGTCGCTGTCGTTACAGTTCGACGCCAAGCACCGCCTTCGCCACCAGGCCGATGACGAAGGAAATAACGGCGACGCCGAGGCTGATCACCGCCATCTCCCTGAACCGCGGCCACAACGGTTCGGCCCGGGCCACGGAAATGTAATAGTTGAAGGCCAGAATGACAAGGACCACCACCACCAGCATGGTGAACAGGGCCGACAGGTACATGTCGGACGGAAACACCAGGTACGGCAGCACGAGGAGGACAACCGTTATAAGGTACGCCACACCGGTATAGACGCTGGCCTTGAGGGCGTCCGGGTTGCCGTCGGCCCGTTCGGCCAGGTAGTTGGACGCGGCCATGGACAACGTCGCCGACACGCCGGTGACTATGCCGGCGAGGGCGACGAGGCGGTTGTCCGCCAGGGCCAGGGTGAGGCCGGCGATGGTGCCGGTCAGTTCCACCAGGGCGTCGTTCAGGCCAAGAACCATGGCGCCGACGTAGCGGAGCCGTTCCTCGTCCAGCATCGACCGGAGTTTCGCCTCGTGGCGTTCCTCGTCCTCCTTGATCTTCCGGAGCTCCGGCAGCTCCAGAATCATGGACTCGTACTCGCGGGCGGTGAACGCCTCGTCCCGTTCCATCAACTGGATGACGAAGGTGTAGCCGAGAACGTAGCCGAGAACGGTGTACCAGATAATTTTCCAGCGGTCGGTCCTGACCTCTTCGCCGCTGTATTTCCGGAACACCGCCTCGTGGGCCTGTTCGTCCCGGGCCATGTTTTCGAGAATGGCCTTGTTGGACAGATCCTTTTCCCGTCCGGCCATGCGGCGGTAGATGATGGCGCCGGTCAGTTCGTCCTTCTGGTAGCGAAGCAGGCCTTCCCGGAGCTGCGGACTGATTTCCACCATGCCACCCCCTTTTCTTTGCGGCGCCGCCGCGTCGGCCGAGCGATTCGCACTACCGTCCGGAGGCGCCGTTCAAACGCCGCCTGAGGAAACGTTCGCGGGTGAATTTCCCGGCGGCGGACCGTCGGGTAGCCGGTACCGTTTCGTACCCGCCCGGCCCCTACGCCTTCGCAGCCGCTTCGAGCGCGATGCGGGCCAGTTCGCGGCCGGCTTTTTCCGCTTCGTCGAGGACGGCGGCATCCGGCAGGTACGAACACTTCAGGACCGGACGATTGATGGTCCAGCCCGCTTCCTTCATATAGGCTTCGACCTGGTCGGCGCCGCCCTTGGCGGCCCAGCCGTAGCTGCCGAAGGCGAATCCGGTTTTCCCGGGAAGGTTCATGCCGCGCATGTAGACGAGGGCGGACGACGCCGCCGGCATGAGGAGGTTGTTCAGGGTCGACGAGCCGAAGGCGAAGGCGGCGGTGTCGAGGAATTCGGTGGCGATGCGGGTCAGGTTCGAATGGCGGACGTGGAGCATGATGGTGGCGACGCCGTCGACGTCGGCGCCTTGGGTAATGGCTTCGGCAATCCTGCCGGTACTTTCCCACATGGAATCGTAGAACACGCCGACCTTGGCCCGGACCCGGTTGCCGCACCAGGCCTTGTAGGCGGTGAGGATGGCGTCCAGGTGGTTCCGCCAGATAACGCCGTGGGACGGAGCGATCATCTTGATGGACAGGCCGGCGGCCGCTTCGAGGGTCTTGGCGACGAACTTGCCGTGGGGGACGACGATGTTGGCGTAATAGGTCTTGGCCTCGTCCATGACGATATCGAGGTCGATTTCGTCGTCGAAGCGGGCGGCGCTGGCGACATGCTGGCCGAAGGCGTCCATTGAGAAAAGGAGTTCGTCCTCCGGAACATAGGTGAACATGGAGTCGGGCCAGTGGACCATCGGCGTCTCGATAAACTGGAGGGTGCGGTTGCCGAGGGACAGGCTGTCGCCGGTCTTGACGATGTGCCAGTTCCAGCCGTCGGTGTTGAAATAGCGCTGGAGGGTGTTCTGGCATTTTTTGTTGGTGACGAGGGCGGCGTTCGGAAACGCCTTCACGGCCATTGGCAGGCCGGAGGTATGATCGAGTTCGCCGTGGTTGACGACAAGGTATTTGATGGACGCCGGATCGGCCAGCTCGGAAACCTGCTTGATGTAGCGGTCGAAGAACGGGCCCTTGACGCAGTCTATGAGGGCGCTCTGGCTGTCGCGGATAAGGTAGGCGTTATAGGTGGCGCCGCGGTCGGTGTTGTAGGAGTGGAAGTCACGGACGTTCCAGTCGATGGCGCCGACCCAGTCGATATTGGGGAAAAGGTTTTTTCTCATTGTAATGTATTCCTCCGAAGTGAATGGCGAATGCTTTCCCTCGGGCGGTAGTATACAGAAAAAGGGCGGTAAAAGGCCAGAAAAAACGTTCCGCGCGACGCAAACAAACGTGTACGGCGTCGGCGAACAAACGATAGGAGAGGTATTTTTTCGAAACAACCCCGTAATTGGAAAAAGAAAATGGAAAAATGATCCGATAGTTTCTTAAGGTCGTATACGGACTGCGCTGACGGCGCGGCATGACGGGGATGCGCCGGGGTGAATGCGGCGGTCGGTTGAAACACTTCTAACTCTCGAATGATCCTCGGGTAAAAACCTTATCGGTCCCTGCCGGGACCGGCCAGTTTTATGGTAGGAAATTGCCAAATTAACCGCTGATTAAGGGTTGCATCGATGTCGACTCGGCGATTTTGGCATTTTTCTGGCGATTTTGGCATTTTTCTTCTTGACAATGGCCTGGAAAGATCATGAAATAGGATTTGGAACTCTGTAGGCGGGTGGGCCGATAACACGGCGAAACGCCTCCTACCGGCTATTGTCGCTCCGTGGCCGTCGCCCTTCGCTGGTGAAACACCGGGCGTCCGGCGGCGCGGATACGCCGAGTTCCGACGATAAACATTGAATGGTTGATTTAGGGAATGGGAGAAATCCCTGAATTTATATCTGAGTCTGCAAGTTAGTTTTCTTCAGTTATGTTTTTTGAAGGAGGAGAGTACATGCGTAAAGGCCTGTTTTTGTCCGCAATTATGGCAGTCGCCATGACCGGCGCGTCGTTCGCTGGCGCACCTGGTGACGAACTACCGTTCCGCGAAGGCGAGCCCATGCCGCCCGCCCCGTCCGGCATGTCCTGGTGCTTGATCCAGAAGCCGGCCGTGTACGAGACCGTCACCGAGACCGTCACCGTCCGTTCCGCCGCCACCTTCCAGGTCCCGGTCCCGGGTGAATACTCGACCAAGACCGAAACGCTGCCCGCCGTTCCGGCGCACCGCGTTGGCCGTGTCGTCCCGGCGCAGCTCCAGCCGCGTCAGGCTCCCTACACCTGCCAGGAAGAGTACACCGTTCTCGAAATCGTTCCGCCGCAGTTCAACGACGTCCCGATGGAAGTCGAAATTTGCCCGGCCTATGACCAGATCACCATCATCCCGGCGCAGTTCCGCGACGTCCCGAAGCGCGTTGTCGTCGAACCGGCCCGCAAGGCCTTCCAGCGCGTTGCCTGTGACGACGGCAACAACAACCTCTGCTGGACCGTCTGCGAAACCCCGGCCAAGTACCGCGACGTCATCACCAAGGAACTGGTCTCCGACGCGCAGGAACGCCGCACCCCGGTTCCGGCCCGCAAGCAGTCCGTCATGGTCCGCAAGGTCGTCCGGCCGGCCCAGGTCCGCGAAGTGAAGGTCCCCGCCAAGCAGGCGACCTACACCGCCCAGACCGTTGTCAGCCCGGCCCGCGTCGACTGGCAGACCGTCCCGGCCACCACCCAGCAGATCCCGGTCCTGGTCGAAACCAAGGCCCCGAGCTACACCAGCCAGGCCATTCCGGAAAAGCAGGACACCATCACCCGCCGCGTCCTCAAGCAGCCGGCGACCATGGTGTGGCGTCTCCAGAGCAATACCTACACCCAGCAGTACCCTCCCATCAACTAGTACGGCATTGCCGAAGTCGCAGTACCAAAGAGTTGCTCAAACCGCCCACCGATTCAGTTCGGTGGGCGGTTTTTTGACGGACGGCGCGGCGACGCCTGCTCCGTTCGGTTTCGCTGAACCCGAGCCCGAGGCATGATCCAATTTTCAGTAACATGGGTGATCTCACCGCTTGCATTGACACTCCATTTCATATACTATTGACTTCCTATCGGCGTTGTTTCAGGAGCGCCGTTATGCGGTTTTAGCGCTATTTACTATGATTGGCTTTACGGCGTTTTTACGGTTATCGCTGGATTGACCGAAAAGCGCAGAAGAGGGTTCACATTCAAATTAAAACGCTATAGGCAATTCCTGCAGAAGCGCGTCGGTTGCGGCGCGCCTGATTATTTATCGGAGAAACGGGACATGACGGACCAAGAATACGATTTCACGAAAATCGAACAAAAATGGCAAAAACGCTGGGAAAAGGACGGCATTTTCAACAACCGCCGCGACGACCTGCCGCCGTTTTACGTCCTTAACATGTACCCGTACCCGTCCGGCGTCCTCCACATGGGACACGTCCTCAACTACACCATCGGCGACGTCATGGTCAGGTACAAGATCCTGCGCGGCTTCAACGTACTCTCGCCGATGGGCTGGGACTCGTTCGGCCTGCCGGCGGAAAACGCCGCCATCCGCACCGGCGTCGAACCGCATGAATTCACCGAAAAGAACATCGCCCGCATGCGCGAGCAAATGAAACGCGCCGGCTGGGGCTACGACTGGTCGCGGGAGTTCGCCACGTCGCACGTCGACTATTACAAGTGGACGCAGTGGTTCTTCCTCAAGTTCTACGAGAAGGACATGGTCGTCAAGAAGACCGCACCGGTGAACTGGTGTGAGTCGTGCCAGACCGTCCTCGCCAACGAACAGGTCAAGGAAGGCGAGTGCGAACGCTGCGGGTCGCAGGTTATCCAGAAAGACATGAACCAGTGGTTCTACCGCCTGTCGAGCTATGCCGAACGGCTCCTCAAGGGCCACGACGCCCTCCGGGGCCATTGGCCGGACGCCGTCCTCGCCATGCAGGAGGAGTGGATCGGGAAGTCGGTCGGCGCCGAGGTCGTGTTTACAATAAAGGAAACGGGCGATCCCATACCCGTCTTCACCACCCGGCCGGACACGCTGTGGGGCGTGACCTTCATGTCGATTGCGCCGGAACATCCGCTTGTCGATAAGCTGGTCACCGGGACGCCGCAGGAGGCGGCGGTCCGGGAGGCGATCAGGAAAATGCGCTCCACCGGCACCAGCGCCAAGGAACTGGCGCTCCAGGAAAAGGAAGGCATCTTCACCGGCTTCCACGTCGTCAATCCGGTCAACGGCTCGGAGGCGCCCCTGTGGGTGGCAAACTTCGCCCTCATGACCTACGGCACCGGCGCCGTCATGTCGGTTCCGGCCCATGATCAGAGGGACTGGGAGTTTGCGAAAAAGTACGACCTCCCGATTATCCAGGTCATCAAGCCCGAGGACGGCAGCGGGCCGGAGGCGTGGGATTGCGCTTACGTCGAGGCCGGGGAGATCGTCAATTCGGGGCCGTTCACCGGCGAACCGGACAATTTCAAGGCGATTCCGAAAATCGTCGAATGGCTCGATTCGCAGGGAAAAGGCAAGAAACAGATCAATTACCGCCTGCGGGACTGGCTCCTGTCGCGGCAACGCTACTGGGGGGCGCCGATTCCGATGATCTACTGCGACGACTGCGGCATCGTGCCGGTGCCGGAGAAGGACCTCCCGGTCCTCCTCCCCACCGACATCGACTTCAGCCACGGCCAGGGGAACCCGCTCCTCCGTTCGAAGTCGTTTGTCGACACCACCTGCCCGAAGTGCGGCAAGCCGGCCCGGCGCGAGACCGACACTATGGACACGTTTGTCGATTCGTCCTGGTACCAGATGCGTTTCGCCGACCCGCACAACGACGAAAAATGTTGGGACATGGACAAGGTCCGGAAGTGGCTGCCGGTGCACCAGTACATCGGCGGCATCGAACATGCCACCATGCACCTCATGTACGCCCGGTTCTTCACCATGGTCCTACACGATCTCGGGCTGGTCGATTTTGACGAACCGTTCACCAACCTGTTCTGCCAGGGCATGGTCTGCAAGGTCGCGTACCGCTGCGAGACATGCAAGTGGATCTCCGCCGACGACGTCGACGTCGTCCGTCTGGACGGCGGCGAAGTCGACGACGAGACCGCCGTGGCGCTCTTTAAACGCATCGAGAATCAATCCCTGGACGAGGATGCGCTGCAGGCGGAAGGATACAAGTTGATCTGCCGGAAGTGCGGCGGCGATCAGGTTCACTTCGAGATGACGAAGATATCCAAGTCCAAACTGAACATCGTCGACCCGGACGCGATTATGGACCGCTTCGGCGCCGATACCGTGCGCCTGTACATGCTGTCCGATTCGCCGCCGGACCGGATGCAGATCTGGACCGAGGACGGCATTAACGGCGCCTGGCGGACGATTAACCGTCTGTGGCGTCTCGTCATGGAAAGCCTGCCGAAAATAGCGCCGAAAGGGACGCCGCTCCCGGCCGATCTGGACGAAGCCAACCGCGCCCTCCGCCGGAAGACGCACCAGTGCGTCAAAAAGATAACCGACTCAATCGAGGGCGGCTACCAGTTCAACACCGCCATCGCCAGGACGAACGAACTCCTGAACCAGCTCCGTTCAAGCCGGGACGAGGCGCATCCGGTGGTACTCCGGGAGACGTTGGAGGTCATCATCGTCTGCCTGTCGCCGATCATCCCGCACTTCGCGGACGAGTGCTGGTCGCGGATGGGGAACGAAAACAGTATCTTCTCCGCCGGCTGGCCGGAATACGACGCCGAAGCGGCGAAAGAGGACGTTATCGAGATTCCGGTGCAGGTCAACGGCAAGGTCCGCGCCCGCCTCACCGTATCTCCGGACCTCGACAAGGATGCGCTCGAAAAAGCCGCGTTGGCGGACGAAAAGGTCCAGCGTCACATCGACGGGAAGACCGTTGCCCGTATTGTCGTCGTGCCTGGCCGGATGGTGAACATCGCGGTGAAATAGTTCCGGCCCGAACGGCCGGGCAGCAGGGAGGACGAGAATGCCGCTCGGATGGTTGACGGAAGACATGGTGCTGTGGTCGGCGGCGGCGCTGGCGTTTCTCCTGTTCGTCGGGACGCCGTATGTGACGGCGGCGCTCGCTTCGCGGAATCGCGGCGTCCTGACGCGGGCGGCGAAGGTGGTCCTGGTTCTCGTCATCCTTGACGTGGCGGTTTCTCCCCTTCTCGTCCTGTTCACTGCTCCGCAGGTGGACGGCCGCCCGTGCGGGTTGTACCTTTTCTTTTTCTCGCTGTTTTGCTATTATTCCGGCAAGCGTGTCGGGGCCGAGCGCGGCCGCCGGAACGTCGAGGAACGCCTTGATCTCGCCGCGTTCGACAGCGATATCGAAGTGACGGACAGGCTCCTCGAAAGCCGTCTCCGTTTTCCTAATCCGGAGGATGTGGTGGCGTCCATCAAGACGCTCAGCGCCAGCCGGACGCACCCGGTTGACGGAACATCTGGAGAAAAATCCAGCCAGGCGGCAGTGATGGATACCGGGGCGGTCTCCACTTCCGGAGCACAAACCCTCTCGACTTTGACTGGGTCGGCCTCGGTGCCCGGCAGCGTGGAAGGCGATGATGAGGTTGAGGTTTTCGAGGTCGAAGTGGAAGAGGTCGACAGAATCTCGTCCCGCTCGTAGGCAGCTACATATATACGCCTGTAGCTCAGTTGGATAGAGCACCGGATTTCTAATCCGGCGGTCAGGGGTTCGAATCCCTTCAGGCGTGCCACCATATTACCGCAACCATTATCGGTTGCGGTTTTTTCGTGGATAAGGTGGGTCGTAGCGACCGTGATGTTACCGTATACTTCCGTACTGTGGTGATTCACGATAAGTAGTGTATTTTCTGGCGGGAGAGCATTATATGGAGTATAGTTAAAATGAATATCGTTAAAACCACCGCAAGGAGCCGAGAATGAGGATTAACCAACCCACTTTCACAAAGGAAAAATTAGACTATAACGCCTTACAGCGGAAGCAAGCTCGGTTTTTGTCCAAAACGAAACATGAAAATCTCAAGAGCCATCAGCGATTTACCAGACAGCAGAGCCGACACTTCATAATAAGCAAAATGAAACGTTGTGAGATTCTTGGCCATGACTGCATCACGTTTGATGTATCAAATTACAACGACCGGAAGATATTAATAATCGAAGCCGAAACAGCCGCGATTCAAATCCCTGAGAAGAGCCTTGTTGCAATTGTTACAAAGGACAAATTCATCTTTGGTAATGAGCATGCACTCGATGGAGCGAAAAGCCTCGGGGAGAAACTGACGTACACGATAGGAGAAATGGGCAATTCAGATTCGGCCCCTCTTTCCACCACCGGCGATAAATCCACGAATAAAGTGGACAAAGTCTTCTCAGCGTTATCTGCTGTAAAAATGATAGTATCACCTATTCTCGCACTGGTTGCGATACATTCACTCAAAGGGTATATACCCTCGCCTGTAGTTCATGAGCGTTTCCCATCGTCATTCGTTCAACATGTGAAAATAAACGAGGATTTAGAAAATATCTATGATGATAATGGCGCTATCATTTCATGGTTTGTCTTTCCTAATTACGATTGTAAAACTAATGCGCCTGAAGCAC
>JAJQFC010000329.1 GCA_021201355.1 Planctomycetaceae bacterium
GTCCTCGATGGTCGACATGAAGGTGGCGAGGCCTTCCGGAAAATTGTGGATGGCGATGACGAGGGGGGTGACGTAGCCGGTCCGCATAAGGCGGCGATTGGCGGCTTTTCCGTCGCCGACGACGCGGGTCTCCCGGCGCACGCGCTCCCGGAACGACGTCATCTCCCGCCTAACCGTCGGGTTGGCGGTGGCGTCGTTCATGTCTTCGACCGTCTTGACTTCGTGCGGGTTTTCGACCTCGGGAACCAGTTTGTCGATGACGGCGATAAAGGCCATGCCGGCGAAAAAGGCGAAGGCCGCCGCCCAATTGCCGCTCGCCTCCGACCCGAGGCTGTCGATGAGGTCGGCGTTGGCGCCGGCCAGCAGTTCGACAAAGGAGACGTAGATCATCACCCCGGCGGAAAAGCCGAGTGAACCGGCGAGGAACTTGGTGTTCGTTCGGTTGGCGAAAAAGGCGATGGCGCTGCCGATGCCGGTGGACAGGCCGGCGAGGGCGGTGAAGAGGAAGGCAATGAGGACATTATCATCCATGGCAGTCTCCCATTCGGGTTGGCGGGGCACGTAACGGTCGGGTCCGGGCGACGTGTTTGTTCCAGCCGTCCCCGTTTCCGAGCACTCCGTTGTCAGCGTCGAACCGTCGCGGCCGAATCGGGGCGCTACCGATCTCCGCGCGGTTTGCCGCTGGTACGTATCGTGGAGGCGTCTATCCCGGCGGCAGGCCCATACGGTCGAAGATGCGCTGGGCCTCGTCGACGGAATAGTATTCCACGATGATTTTCCCCTTGCCCTGATTGTCCTCCACCTGCACCTTGGTGCCGAAGTGGCGGCGGAGGCGCTCCTCCAGATCGGCGATGTGCGGCGGCAGTTTCTTTTCGGGCGGCCTGGCCTTTTCCTTCTGCATCTCGGCTGCGAGTTGTTCGACCCGCCGGGTCGACAGCCCTTCCGCCACCGCCCGCTTGGCGAGGCGGAGCTGCTGCACCGGGCTTTGGAGGGACAGGATGGCCCTGGCGCTGCCGGCGGCGAGATCGCCTTTGGCGACGAGTTGTTTTATTTCCTCCGGAAGTTCCAGGAGGCGGAGGGTGTTTGTGAACTTCGGCCGGGAAATCTGGAGGCGTTCCGCTATCGCTTCGTGGGTGAGGCCGAGTTCCCGGTGGAGCTCGTGGTAGGCGAGGGCCTCCTCGATGGGGTTCAGGTCGTCCCGCTGGAGGTTTTCAACCAGAGCCAGTTCCCGCATCTTGGCGTCCTCGGCCCGCATGAGGCGGACCGGGGCCGTCTCCCGGCCGAGAATGTCACGGATGGCCCGGAGGCGGCGCTCGCCGGCGATAAGTTCGTAGCCGCCGTCCTGCGACTTCCGGACCACGAGCGGGTTGATAAGCCCGTGGGCCTCGATGGAACGGGCCAGTTCCCGCAGTTTGTCCGCGTCGAAGTCGCGGCGCGGCTGCCAGCGGTTGGCGACGATTCTGTCGACCTTGAGTTCCCAGACGCCGTCGCCGCCGTCCCGGATGGGGGAGTCGTGCTCCGCCACCGGCGCGGTCGGGATGAGGCTGTCGAGGCCCCGGCCAAGTCCACGGGATTTCGCCATCAGGACACCTGGCCGCCGGTGGGGAAGTCCGGCTTGTCGAGGGTGACGAGGGCGAGGGTGTCGTCGGGGCCGCGGGCGGCGAGGAGCATGCCGTGGGACGTCTCGCCGCGGAGCTTCCGCGGTTCCAGGTTGTCGACGACGATAATGCGTTTCCCGACCAGTTCCTCCGGCGTGTAGTAGGCGCGGATGCCGGCGCAGATCTGTTTTTCCCGGTCGCCGAGGCGGAGCTGGAGCTTGATCAATTTGTCCGCCTTCGGGTGGGCTTCGGCCTGGATGATTTCGGCGACGGTCAGGCGGATTTTCGAAAAATCGTCGAAGTTGCAGTAGGTCACGCCTTCCGGGAGCAGGGGGTTTTGGGCCGGGGCGGCGTCTTCGGCCGGGACCGGCGCCGGAGCGGGGGCGTCGGCTGCCGGGGTATTGTCAGCGGTCATAGCGGGTCTCTTTTCATGAGAGCCGGGGTACGGCTGTTTCCGTGGGAACGCCGGACATTTCCATTAGCCCGATTCCATAGCAATATTCCGGGGCGACGGCAAACACTTGACCGGCGCCCCGTACAAACCATAATCGCCTTTTTACGATTTTTTCCGCCTTTTTCCATAAAAAACAGGAACCACGGATGGCCGGACCGGAACGCGTGTACCTTCTCGCCGACATGCACCTGAAACCGCTGGACGCGCCAAACCCGGAAGCGCAGGCCCTCGCCGTCCGGGACAACGAACGCCTCGCCCGCTTCCTCGCTCATATCGAAGGCCGGGCCGGAAGCCTAGTCCTTCTTGGGGATACCTTCAATTTCTGGTTCGAACGCCGGGGGAAGATCGTCGGCGACTACGCCACCGCCCTCGCCCTCTTTCGGGTCGCCGCCGACAACGGCCTCGATATCCATCACGTCAGCGGGAACCGCGATTTTATCGTCGGGGAAGGACTTACCTTCGACGCGGCCCTCCGCTACCCCGGTTTTTTCCGGATGAAGCGGGGCACGACGGTGAGCCGCCTGACGGATTACGGCATCGAGCCGCACGGCCCCCGCTACCGGCTTCACCAGGCCGGGAAAACCTTCACCTGCATTCACGGGGACGGCCTCTGCCGGGGGGACGCCGCCTTCATGATGCTTCGCTGGCTCCTTCAGGGACCGGTGGGCCGGACCGTCTTCCGGTATTCGCCGTGGCTGTTCATGGACAGCCTGTTCGCCCGGCAGCAGGGGCGGACGAAGATTCGCGTCAACCAAAAGCGGAACGCCGCCCTGTTCGACAAGGACACGGTGTGGCGGGAATTCGCCATGGGCGGCGACTGCATCGTCTGCGGGCATCTCCACCGGTACCACGAAGAGGAGCACGACGTCACCGGCCGCCGGTGCCGCCTGGTGGCGCTCCCGGCCTGGCTGGACGGCGGCTACGGGATTATCGAAAACGGCGAGGTGCGGGTGGAGTATTTCGACCGGCTCGAACAGAAACGCGAATCGGACCGTTTGTGAAAAATAGCGGGATTACCGATATTTTCCAAATGGAATAGGCGGGCGGCGGGAAATACTCACTCAGGGGTTTCATGGAAACTCTTTCCATGACTGGTTATCGGACTCTCACGGCGGCCGTCAGGGCCTTGCCTTTTTGGGGAAATCGGATGCGTCCACACGTTCCGGAGCGCCTTGTCACCATTCGCCGCCGATTCGGCCGGGGCGTTGTCTTTGCGTCATTCCTGTCACTCCTCCTCGGAATACTTCTCCTCGGCGGCGGCTGCATGCCGGAAGGCGGTTCGTCGTCGCGGCCGCTGGAGACGGCGGAGTATTCGTCCGAACACTACGACGTCCGGGTCGTCGGGCAGAACCTCGGCGCCAAGGGGGACGAACTGGCCCGCCACGGCGCCCTCATGATGGAGAAGGTGTTCGACGCCTACGCCGCCCTCGACGAGGTGCCGCTGCCGCCGGGCGAATCCATGCCGTTCAACTTTCACCTGAACCGGACCGAATACGACCGCCAGGCCGCCCGCTACGATTTTCCCGCCCACACCACGAACGGCTTCTGCACCGCCGGCGGCGAAGTCCACGTCTATTTCCAGAAAAGCGGGAAAATCCCGCCCGAAGCCACCGCCATGCACGAAGGCTTCCATCAGTACTGCTACCGGGCCGTCCATTACCCGACGCCGCAGGAGGTATTTGAACAGGTTCCCGGCTACAAGGTGGCGAAGCTGCCGACCGTTCCCCTGTGGCTGGCCGAAGGCATGGCCATGAACATGGAAAGCGCCACCATCCGGAAAGACCACGACGGCATCGCCATCGCCATCGACGATGTCGGTTCGGTGAATGTCCCCCGTTTGACCCACCTGGTGCAACTCATGCGGTCCGGGCGGATGCCGTCTGTTCGTTCGACCCTTAACCTCATAATGGGCGACCAGATTTCCACCGACGATTATTCGGTCATGTGGGGTATCGTATTCGACCTCCGGATGGCCACCGGGAACGCCATCTACATACGGGAACAAAAGGAACTGGAACGGGCCGGGCCGGGCGCGGTGCGCCAGGCCATCGACGCCGCCATCGACCCGGACCGCCCGTACCCGTACATGCGCTGGCCGGTGCCGGTGGCCGGACGGCTCATGCGGGCCTGCCGGGTGGCGTGGGGCGTGGACGTGCCGGCGACCATCGACAAATGCGCCCGGGGCGCCCGGGAACCGCGCGATTTCGACCGCCAGTGGAACCGCCGCCTGACCCAGGCCGCCCTGGCCGAAGTCGAACGTCTTCTCCATGACAACGGCGAATCGCTGGAAGAGTGGGAGGAAGGCTGGAAAAAACGCATGCTCGCCCTCTACACCGAAGTGCGGGGCGGCCAGTACCAGTACGTCGAACCGAAAGGCGTCCGCTATGCCGAGCGGAACTTCCTGGACGAAAGCACCCGGGGCGTCCGGGGCGGCGGATCGGCCAGTCCGGGCGGCCGCACCGGTCGGCGGGCGATTGGCGATTGGTAACGAAGCGACGGTAATCAGGCGTCTATGTTCCCGATAGCAAAAGGGTTAGTAAAAAGATTGGGTTTTAACTCTTGACGGATTCGACGTAATGCGGTAGTCATTCACATCGAAACCGCGTCCTTGACCTGCTCCAGGGCATAGAGGACGAGGGAGACGAGGAGAGCCACGAGAAGGAGGAGTCCGGCGGTGGCGAGGGCGTCAAGACGCTGCCCTGCCGGTCCTGGAGTGGCTGTGGAGGAGGAAACTGCGGGGCCCTTGATCGGGCTCCCGCTTTTTTTGACGCCCTGGCCGGGCGTTTGGATTTTCTGGCCATGTGTTTTTTACGTGCCGGTCGACCGTTTTCGCTGCCGTAGCAATGCTACCTCATTGCCACGACAGAGGCTAGAAAAAACCACTTGCTTTTCCCCTCCCGGACGGGAAACTGGGAACAGTTTTTACGCGACGGATATCGTCAAATACTTTATGGACCGCCGCGCCGGTGGCGTTTGTCACAGGCGTGTCATTCAGGTTCGGCTCCCGGAGGAGACAATCACGTTATGTCGAAAGTGTTCGTCTCCACCGCCGAGGTGTCGGCGGAACGCCACGCCTCGCACCTGGTCCGGGAACTTCTCAAGCTGAAGCCGGACGCCACCGTCAACGTCGCCGGCGGCGACGTCCTCGTCCAGGCCGGGGCCAACCTCGTCGTCAATATGACCGGTAAGGCGGTCATGGGGTTCTGGGAGGCGGTGTCCCACCTGTCGTTTTACCGCTGGGCGGAAAACCGCATCCTCGACACCCTGGCGAAGGACCGGCACGACGCCCTCGTCCTTGTCGACGCGGCGTCGTTCCACCTCCACCTGGCGAAGAAGGTCCACGCCCGCTGGCCGGAACTCCCCATCATCTTCTACATTGCCCCGAAGCTCTGGGCCTGGAAGGAATGGCGCATCGAAAACCTCAAACGGGACATCACCCGGACCCTGTGCATCTTCCCGTTCGAGGTGCCGTTCTTTCAGGAGCGGGGAGTGGATGCGGTGTTTGTCGGGAACCCGACCCTCGACCAGATCCGCACGGTCGACGAAACCGGCGTCACCCGCCTCCTCGGCGTCGATACCGTTCTCCGCCACAGCGATCCGGCCCACGGCGTCCTCGCCGTCTTTCCCGGGAGCAGGGGATCGGAACTGAAATACCACTGGCCGGTGATGGTGGACACGATCGCCCTCCTGCGGCGAAAATTCCCCGGCCTCAAGGTGGCGGTGGGGCTGGCGCCCGGGCTGCAGGAGGACGGCCTGACGAAATACGGAACGATGCCGGACGGGGTGCATTACCATACCGGCGATTCGCAGCAACTCCTAAAGGCGTCGTCGGCGGTGCTGGCGAAGAGCGGGACAACCACCCTCGAGGCGGCGCTTCTCGGCAAACCGATGGCGGTATGCTATGCCGCCCATGCCGCAAGTTACTACATCGCCAGGTATTTTGTCAAAATCCCGTACGTGTCGCTTCCGAACATCCTGGCCGGCCGGCATCTCGTCAGGGAGTTTATCCAGCACGACGCCACGCCGGAAAACCTCTATGACGAGATCGCCCGGCTCCTGTCGGACCACCGGTATTACAAGCGGATGCGCGGGAAATTAAAAGCGCTCCGGGACACCCTCGGCGACGAATACGCTTCCGTTCGGGCGGCGCGGGAAGTGGCGTCGTACCTGCCGTAACAGTGATTGTTTTCCATTTATTGATCCGGCGACGGGACGTTGTTCCCGTCCCCCAGTTTGGACGGAGTCATTGTACCATGAAGGAACGCAACACCATCGCGATTATCGGGGACGGCGCCTGGGGCACGGCCATGGCCCTGGTGCTCCACTCCGGCGGCCACGACGTCACCATCTGGGGTCACGATCCGGCCTACCTCGACGAAATGCGCCGGTCCCGGCGGAACCGGCTGTTCCTCCCGGATGCGCCGCTGCCGGAGGGAATCGGGTTCGAACCGGATCTGCGCGCCCTTGTCGGCCGGGCCGACCTGGCGGTGAGCGCGGTCCCAAGTAAGTTCCTCCGTCCGGTCCTGTCCGGTCTTGCCGGGGCGGTCGACCCGGGTCTGCCGGTCCTGTCCCTGACAAAAGGGTTCGACGGCAGCCCGGACGGGGAGACATTTCTCCGCCCGACCGAGGTAATTCAGGAAGTCCTCGGCGTCAACCGGGTGGCGGCGCTGTCCGGGCCGAGCCACGCCGAGGAGATAGCGAGGGGCCTGCCGGCGTCCGTGGTTATCGCCTCGGACGGACTCGGCGTCGCCCGCGACCTCCAGTAGGTCGTGACGACGAACCGCTTCCGGGTCTACGCGAGCCGGGACGTCGTCGGGGTCGAAATCGCCGGGGCGGTCAAGAACATCATCGCTCTCGCCGCCGGGATGATTCACGGCATGGGCCTCGGGGACAACGCCCTCGCCGCCCTGGCTACCCGGGGTCTCGCCGAAATGACCCGCCTCGGCCTGCAACTCGGGGCCGAACCGCAGACCTTCTCCGGCCTCGCCGGCATGGGCGATCTTATCACCACCTGCATTTCTCCCTTGTCCCGCAACCGTTACGTCGGGGAAAAGCTGGCGGAGGGAATGAGCCTCGACGACATCCTCGCCGGCATGAACGGCGTGCCGGAAAGCGTCACCACCACCCGCCTCGCCGTCGGGCTGGCCCGGCGGAACTATGTCGACATGCCCATCACCTACCAGGTGGCGGCGGTATTGTGGGAAGGAAAAGATCCGTCCGAAGCGCTCGAGGAACTGATGACCCGGGCGCGAAAGGACGAGGATTGATGTGTCGCTTCATACCGAGGAGGGGATTATGGCGGCGCTTACAGGCAGCGGCGGACGGCTGAGGGAAACCGGGTTTATCTACCTCTTCCTTCTTCTCTACGCGTTTTTCACCACCATAATCGGCACCACCCTGACCCGTCTGACAGGCGAATTCGGGCTGGAACTGTCGCAGGGCGGCGTGTTTATAGCCCTCCAGAGCATCGGCTGTTTTCTTGGGATCTTCGTCAGCGGCGCCCTGATTGAACGGTTGGGCAAGAGGGTTCTTCTGCCGCTCGCCCTTACCGCCTTCGGCGTACTCGTCTTCGTCGTGTCCTTTTCCTCCTCCCTCGGCATGTACCTCGCCACGCTCCTCCTCGCCGGCATCGCCGGGACTATGGTCGACGTTATAACGAACGCCAGCATTGCCCAGCTCCATGTGGAGAACAAGGGGTTTTACATGAACCTTCTCCACAGTTGTTTCGGCATCGGTTCGTTTCTCGGGCCGATCTATGCCGGGTGGATTCTAGAACGGTTCGGTCAATGGCGGCTGTCCTACCTCGTCCTCGGGGTGGCTTCTCTGGCGGCGGTGGTCGTCTACCGCCTCCTCCGGACGCGGGACGACCCGTTTCCGCCGACATCGGCGCCGGTTTTCGACCGGCGTTCGACACCGCCGGCGGCAGCACCGATGACACCGGTGGAGAATCGGGAAACGGCAGGGCTAACGGCTTCGTCGTCATCGGCCGTACCGGCCGGAACCGGGTTCCGCCAGGTTTTGACCGGCCGCATCATTCTTTGCTGCCTTGTCCTGTTTCTTTACTGCGGTCATCAGGCCGGGGTCAACAACTGGCTTCCGACATTTTCACAGACAACCCTCGGGCTCGACCCGCTCCGGTCCGGGACCGTCCTGTCCGCCTTCTGGCTCGGCCTTATCGTCGGACGTTTATGCTGTTCGATTCTCACCCGGTTTGTCGGCGAAAAAACATTAATCGTGGCCGGACTCGCCGTCGGCGGCGGGCTTCTCCTGCCCGGTTTTCTGTCCGGCAGCGAATTCGGCATCTACGGCGGCGCCATCGCCGCCGGGCTGTTTGCCGGCGCCACCATCCCGATGATCCTGACCTTGGCATACACCTGGTATCCAACGGCCCAGGGACGGATATCGACCATCCTGTTCTCCGCCACCACCGGCGCGGCCATTGTCGTGCCCTGGTTCATGGGGGTGGTCGAGGGCTGGTTCGGCCTCACCGCCGCCATGACGATGAACGCCTGTTTTCTCATCGCCGCCGCCGTCCTCGCCGTGATGCTGCCCCGGGGCGGTGTCATCCGATAACACCACCGGATGATTTGACACGACGTGTCTCCCTGAACGTCGGTTCGCCTGAAGGGTGGCGACCGCAGGAAGAAACCGCCCGCCGGGACAAGGAATATCGTTCCATAATCGTTATAACATCGTGCCGTATTCGGCGCTGAACCGTCGCCGGCGCGGCCGGATGCCGCCGCGGCGACTCGTTCGGGCGAGGCGGTTTTCCGCCCGGCGCCGTCCGGAATCGGGCTGGTACGGCCGGGCGTTGCCGCATTTTACCCGGCGGAAAGCATTTACACATTGACATCGGGTATGAGTTTTTTACAATTTACAGCATTATTCGAAGTTTAAATCAGCTTCAGCGACAATGAAAGTGTTTTGTCCCATTTTTCCGGATTAACTGCGCATGCCTGTCATGGCGGCGCGATATGGAGTGACGACGTGCAGCGAGTGATAGCTCTCGTATCGGTTCTGGCCTCGTGGTTCCGGGCGTTTTCCGGCGCCGGAGGCCCGGCACTCGTCCCGCCTCGGCGGCGCACCGTCCCGTTTCGGGCCGGCGCGGCCGCCATCGCTTCCGTGATTTCCCCTCGACCATCCACTACGACCCCTTCCGGACAATTCGCCTGGCCCTTCGCGCGTCCGGCCGGTTCCGCACCGGCCG
>JAJQFC010000222.1 GCA_021201355.1 Planctomycetaceae bacterium
ATAATAAAAAGCCTCCGCTTCATCGCGGAGGCTTTTTCATCGTAGCGATTGTACTCTCACTCCTGAAGGGCCGCGTCACTTTCGGAGGTTCCGCGCGCGAGTTCGTCCTTGGCAGAGTTATAGGCGTTTTGGTATATTTCCCCGAACTGCCTGTTCCGTTCAAACTCTTCCGAAGTGAAGCGGTTTGTCCAGCCACGTCCTGATGTGTATGTGCCGATATGCTCCCCTTTTTCATTATGCATTATGGCGACATTGGTTCCGGCATGCATTGGAATTCGGAGAGAGCTATTGGCCATTGCCAACCCTTCCCGGTCGGGTGACACAACCGAGACATACTGGATAGCAAGCTCCTTAAGGTCCTCGCTTACCTGGGTTATCGGCTGTCCGCTGGCGGCATGGCTCCGGGCGATTTCGCGTATGGCTTTTTCAAATTCCTCATCGCTCATTGCCGGCGGATCGGCTTTAGTGACTCGGTATTCGTTCGGCGCCAATCTGTACCCCGGTAGTGTTTCATACTGCGTCCCGGCGGGAAATTGTCCGCCCATGGCCGAGACGCTCCCTCCTCCGAATCGGGAATTCATGAGAGTTTTGGCGGTGGTGGCTATGCTGGAGGTTGAGACCTTCATGGTGACGCTCGAAGATAGTTCGACACGGTCGCCGGTTACCGACGGGCTAGCGGCGCTGCCTTGGGATTTTGTACCCACTCCTTTGCCGGTGCGGTTTTTCGTGTAGAACTCAAGCATACTCATACCGAGAGTGGTAGTGCACACGCTGGACATCTAGGCCTCCTTCTATGATGAGGCAGTTTATGCCGAATTAATCGCCGGTTACAGAACCGTTCGTCCTGTATGGTGTATGAGCAAACCTAATGCCACTTACCTGTTTTCCCCGTTCAACAGGAACAGGACGACCGTTCCGATTTCCCGACGGGTAAAAAAATGGTCCTCCGGCGACAGCCGAAGGACCATATGATTGACGTATAAAAAGTACATGGTGCGATTTAGAAATCGTCCGATTCGTCCAGGGGAATCACTTCCGAGGCCGGGATCATCTTCATGCCGCTGCCACTGCCGGAGGACGGGGCCGAATAGCTGCCGCGGCCGGCGCCGTCGAAGGATTCGACCTGCATCACCTTCTGCTTGGGGGCGGACTGGATGCGGGGACGGGAACCGGCGGACGGGAGCGGCGGGGTCTGGCCGTTCGTGTTGGCGGCGCGGCCCGACACCATGCCGATAAGGTCGCCGACCATGTTCTTGAGGGCGGCGGATTGGGCGGACAGTTCCTCGGCGGCCGAGGCGGCTTCTTCCGCCGTCGCGGCGTTCGACTGGGTGACCTTGTCCATCTGCGCCACCGCCGTATTGACCTGGTCGACGCCCTGGGCCTGTTCGTTCGTGGCGGCGGAAATTTCCGACACCAGCCGGGTGACGTTGGTGGCCGATTCCTGGATGCCGGAGAAGCTGTTGTTGAGGGCCTTCGCCACTTCCGTGCCGTTCTTGACCCGGTCCACCGTGCTCTCAATGAGCTGGGTGGTGTCGCGGGCGGCCTGGGCCGACCGCTGCGCCAGGTTCCGGACCTCGTCCGCGACGACCGCGAAGCCCTTGCCGGCCTCGCCGGCCCGCGCCGCTTCGATGGCGGCGTTCAGGGCGAGGAGGTTCGTCTGGAAGGCGATGTCCTCGATAGTCTTAATGATGTTCCGAATCTTTTCCGACGACTCGCTGATTTCCTCCATCGACTCGTTCATGGAGGTCATGTAGCCTGAACCTTCCTGGAACAGTTTTCCGGTGTAGGTCATGGTGTCGTTCGTCTTGTTCGCGTTGTCCGCGTTCTGGCGGGTCATGGAGGCCATCTGTTCGAGGGCGGACGACGTCTCTTCGAGGCTGGCTGCCTGTTCGGTCGAGCCTTCGGCGAGGGTCTGGGACGAATCGGAAATCTGCGCCGCGGCCTGGTTGACCTGGGTGGAACTGTCGCCGAGGCTGGCGATGATGCCGTTCAGGCGCCGGATAATGCCACTAATGACGTAAACGGCGAGGGCGGCGCCGACGATGATGCCGATAGCGCTGACGACGACCATGACGATAAAGGCCTGACGAACCGTATCGGCGGTGTGGCTGATGGCTTCGTCCTGGGCGGCGCGGACGGTCCGGAGCATTTCGGCGGCGTGCTGGGCGACGGCCTGCTGTTCCGGCACCGCTTTCGAATCAAACAGTTCGAGGGCGCGGCCGTTGGCGTTCTGGTTGACAAGGGTGACTATCTGCATGAAGTTCGGCGTCGCCGTGTTCATGAGATCCTGGTAGATGCCGGCGGCAATGCTGCCGCCTTCGTTGGCCGGCACCTTCTCGGACATTTCCTTGACAATGCCGTCGATGCGGCCGATAAAGAATTTCAGGCGATCTTCCTGTTCCTTGAAGGTGGCGGGATTGGTGGAGTTGGTGAAGGCGACGAGGTTGGTGCGGAACTGGGCGAGGGCGGTCCGGGCAATCCAGGCTTCCGTGGTGTAGTTTTGCAGTTCCTCGTTCTTGTTCTGGGCCATCATGGTGGCGAGGGTCCCGAGGCGTTCGTCGACGCTGTCCCAGAAATCGTTCAGGCCTTCATTGATGTTGATGGCTTTCTGGGTCGAATTGATCATCGAGAGGTCGGCGACCTGCTGGGTCGACTGGACATAGGCGCCCCAGAGGGTGAACAGGCGGTCAAGCTCGCTCTTCAGGGCCTGGACGGTGGCCGGGTCGGACGGGAAGTTTTTCTGGTAGTCCTCGGCTTCGGCGACGATGTCGAGTTCAACCTGTTTGAACGGGCCGTCGATGATGCGGCGCATGGCGGTTTCGTCGGTTTCCGCGATAATCCGGTTGGTGAGTACCTGCCGCTGGAGAAGGTAGCGGTCGACCGAACTGATATTCACCGCCCGTTTTCCCTGACGGCCGAGGGCGAGAGCCTACTCGGACAGGTCGCTGATGCTCCACAGGCCAACGCCAAGAATGACCAGCGCCACGACGATTAAAAGAAGGACAATCGAATAAATCTTTTTTGGCATTGACATGGTAACAGCCTTTCAATGAAGAATGCCGCCTCAAAAAGATATGCTTCCTCAGCGACCGATGTTACGGAGTCACTCGAAATAAACCATTCACACCCGGGACCGCCGAATCCTTTGCTACCGAACGGCCGGTAGGCATGTTTCATGACCGGTCGCGTTCCCATCCGGCAATGGTGGTACGTTGACCGAGTGATCGGGTGGGCGCGGATACAGCGCGCGGCGGTCCGGCGAATATTATCCGTCCAGCGCCGCGACCAGTTTCGGATCGTATTTGGCCCGGCGGTTGGGGCATTTTTCCCGCTGGCACAGACAGCAGCTTTCCCAGCCGGATTCACTCCGGAACAGGACGCCGGAAATACTCTTGTTCGGAAGCATGAGCATGGTATCGGTCAGTTCGATGCCGCAAAACGCCACGCCTTCGGCCAGGAGCGAAAACAGCGGCAACTGCTGCTCCAGGGGCCATTCGACCAGGGAGCCGGGGCCCATCGTCGACACTTTGCCGGGCGAATACTGTTTTTCCACACTGCGTAGCATTTCCGCCCGGGCCTGGTTCAGGCCTTCAGCCATGATTTCGTCCAGCCAGTAGCGTTCAAACGGGTCCGGCATGGCCATGGCGTATTCGTACACTTCCCGGCCGCAGGTGGCGACATGGGGCCAGGCGACGGATTGGTCCTTCAGGTTGCCGGCGAGGATGCGGCTCTGAAAGACGACGCCGTCGATCACCACGCGTCCGCTGGCGCGGTCGGCTTCCACCGCCGATTCGAGGTAGGCGGCACGGGGATGAACCAGCGGTTTTATCCTGTCAAGCAAAGCGAGGAAATCCTCGGCCTCATCCGAATCGGCCTCAAGGTGGAGCCGGTCGAGAAGAACGGCCGGGTTGGGCGAGAACGAGATTTCCACACAATGCATTTCCACTTTATTTCCAGTCTGCGTCACGGTTTGATATGAGATTGAATACCACTCGTATTTTCATCGGTTTTAACGTCCGTGTCAATGCTTGGCACGTGGCGGTCTTATATTTTTAAAAAAATCCCGGGCACACTGTTCATTCCCGGAAAGGTGCCCGGCCGCGCCGGACTGGCATTCGGCCGCTTCCGGGCGGAAAGGGCTCCCGTCACAGTGTCAAGTTTCCGAGTAATGTTGAAATGTGGCGGCCGGACGGCAGTCCTCCCCGGCCGTGACCGGGTGGGGGCGGGACGGTACGGTTTTTTTTGATTATGGGGCGCCGGCCGGTCTTCAGGTTTCCTGATGGCCTTCGAGCTGGAGTTTCTGCCTCGCCAGTTTGGCCGATTGCCGCCGGGGCCACTTGTGCGTGACGTGGCGGAGAAGATCGGCGCCGAAGCGGCGTTCTTCGTTGAGGCGTTCGGAGAAGTGGAAGCCGAGGTAGAGGTATTCTTCGTCCGTCAGGATCTTCTCGGCAAGAAGGCGGCTCTTGAATTCGCGCGGGTTTTCGGCAAGGAGCCGGGCTGCGTGCTCAAGGGCCGGATCAGACGCGCGGCTGCCCCGGGACCGGGACTTTTCCGAGGTCTTCAGGGTGGCGAGCATGAGTTTGTACCGGAGGTCCGACGTGAGAAGACCGCCCTTGTCCAGGAGGCCGAGGTTGAGGGCGGCGGTGGCGTATTCCGATCCGGCAAAAGCCTTGTCGGCGATTTTGAGGATTTCCGACTGGAGAATCTCCGGCTTCAATTGTTTGAGCGCTTCCCAGTTCAGTTCGAACCGTTTGTCGTGGGAGCCGATCATCTCGAGCATTTTCTTGATCCGGTTCCGCGCCCGCTCGGGCGTTATCCGGTTCCGGTGGTGCGAGAGGATGCGGACCATGTCCTGGGTCCGGAGGGTCTGCGGCGCTTCGTCAATCGCCTTCAGGATGATGTTCACCGTGGACGGCATGCGGGACAGGGCGTCGAGGGCCGCTTCCTTCAAATCCTGATCGCTTGCCGGGAGGAAGCCCATGATTAATTGGGCGTTCGTCGCCGAATCGAGATGAGACAACTTCTCCATCGCGAACACCCGGACGCCGACATGGGGGTTTTCCAAAAGTTCACGGAGGATGTCCTGATCGTCTTTCGCGGGCGGCAAAAGCGACAGCACCGCCACCGCCGGCTTGACAAGGCCGTCGTAGTCGGGGTCATCGAGGAGCGGGTACAGGGTGGAGGTGACGTCCTTGTGCTGGCCGCTGGCAAGCGGCAGGGAGGCAAGGCTTATGAGGGCATAGCGCCGGACCTGCGGCGCGCCGCCAGGGACAATGAACGACAGAAGGGCCGGCTTCGCCTTGATGTCCGCCAGGATGCCCATGGCGATAATCACTGCCGAAACGGCTATGTCGTTCTGCTTAATGCGTTTATCCTTGAGCGCAGTCGACAGTTGGCCGAACAGGTCGGCGCTCTCGGCCGGGGTGTATTTGCCTATCTCCTCCCGGAGGGAGCGGATGGCCTCGCGCATGAGCTGGAGGTCGGGGTGGGCCAGGCAGTCGATGAGAAACGAATGGGCCAGATGGGTACGGATGCGGGGAAGAATACGGACCATCCGCCGCTGGGTCTCCGGCGGCACCTTGTCGAACTGTTGCTTCAGGGACGGAACGGCCTTGGCGCCGATTTTGGCGATGGCGTCGATAACCCGTTCCTGGTGGTCGTCCGTCTTATCGAGAACGCGGACAAGCTGTTTCAGGATCTGTTCGTGGGGGGAAGCCTCGATACTGGTCAGGGCGGCCTCGAAGACGTCCGGGTTGTCCGTCTCGATCATGAGGTCGGCCAAGGCCTTGTGGATGGCAGGTTCGCGTGAATTAATCGCACCCAACACCTTGATGGCCGCGAGACGAAGGCTGTCGTCCGGGCTGTATATGAGTTGTTGAATGGATTTAAGTGTCGCATTCACTGAAAGCCGCCGCCTCGCTTTAAAAATGTCTCCAGCCAAAACCGCATCGCGGCGGGAAAACCATGCCTCATGCCAATGTAAAGAACAGTCCGTAAATCCCCGTTTATTCAGGCTTTTTTCACATACTGGCGAAAAATTGCCAGGACAGCCCCGGGTCTACTCCGTCTTCTCCATAACTGCCAGAGAGCCAAGAGTATATCGCAAGAGCGGCTTTTGTCAATTCGTAAAAAAAATTACTTGACAACCTTTCAATGCGAGTTGACTCGTATCAATACTGTCAATGGAGTACCTTAATCCGTCGTGAATTACCTTGTTTGTCACAATGACATGGTTTCTTGGGCGGGTTTCTGGTCAAATTCACCAAGTGCGTTAATAATCGCCTCCGGTCCTGTCCGACCTCCCCCGGCCGCGTATTTGTCTATTTAGTGGAACGACTTGTGGTTGCGTCGATTTGTGTGAGTAATCGCCGTCTAAAATCGATGAATTGGCAAGGCGGTTGCTGTTAATTATGCCTAGGTCATTTTATAACATGGTCTATTACTGGAGGATACAATTTATGCGCGTTGACCGCTTTACAATCAAAACCCAAGAAGCGCTGGAGAAGGCGGCCACCATCGCCACCCAGCGGGGTAACCAGGAAATATTTCCTGAACATCTTTTAGTCGCCATGCTTGAACAGGAGGAGGGGATTACCCCGTCCATCCTGAAGAAAATCGGGTCTGATCCGGCCTGGCTCATGGAGAAGGCCGAGGCCATCCTCGATGCCAAGCCCCAGGTGTCTGGCGTCGATTCGGGTAGTATGATGTCCCGCGACCTTAAGACCATTCTCGACGCCGCCTGGTCCGAGGCGGAACGGCTCCACGACGAATACCTGTCGACCGAGCACCTCCTCCTCGCCATGGCGGACAAGGCCACGGGGCAACTCGGTTCGGCCCTGTCCACCGCCGGGGTCACCCACGCCGCCGTCCTGAAGGCGCTTGAGGACGTTCGGGCAATCATCGAGTTACCGACCAGAACCCGGAGGAAAAGTACCAGTCGCTTCAACGTTTCACCCGCGACCTTACCGAAGCGGCCCGCATGGGCAAACTCGACCCGGTCATCGGCCGGGACGACGAGATCCGCCGCGTCATGCAGGTCTTGTCCCGCCGGACGAAAAACAACCCGGTCCTCATTGGCGAACCCGGCACCGGCAAGACCGCCGTCGTCGAGGGGCTGGCCCGCCGGATAATCGCCGGCGACGTGCCGGAAAGCCTCAAGAACCGCCGGCTCCTCGCCCTCGACATCGGCTCCCTCATTGCCGGGGCGAAGTACCGGGGCGAGTTCGAGGACCGGTTGAAGGCGGTCCTGAAAGAGATCACCGAATCGGCGGGGGAAATTATCCTGTTTATCGATGAACTCCATACCATCGTCGGCGCCGGGGCGGCGGAAGGCGCCGCCGACGCCGCCAACATGCTGAAACCGGCCCTGGCCCGGGGCGAACTCCGCTGCGTCGGCGCCACGACCCTGGACGAGTACCGGAAACACATTGAAAAGGACGCCGCCCTGGCCCGGCGCTTCCAGCCGGTCTATGTCGGCGAGCCGTCGGTCGAATCGACGGTGGCGATTCTTCGCGGCTTGAAGGAACGCTACGAAGTGCACCACGGCGTGCGGATTCAGGATTCGGCGTTGGTGGCGGCGGCGGAGTTGTCGCACCGCTATATCGCCGACCGGTTCCTCCCGGACAAGGCCATCGACCTTGTGGACGAGGCCTGTTCCAGTCTCCGCATCGAAATCGACTCGATGCCGGAGGAACTCGACAACCTCACCCGGCTCCGGAACCGGATTGAAATCGAAATAAAGGCGCTTGAAAAGGACACGGACGCCCCGGCCGAGGAACGGCGGGAACTTCTCAAAAAACAACTCGCCGACCTGGACGAGGATCTTCAGGCCCGGACGGCCGAGTGGCAGTCGGAGAAGGACGCCATCGCCGTTATCCGAAAATTGAAGGAAGAAATCGAACAGGCGAAAATAGAAGCGGAACGGTCGGAACGGCAGGGACAATTGGACGCGGTGGCGGAAATCCGCTACGGCCGCATCCCGCAGATGACGGAACAGCTCGAACGGGAAAACGCCAAGCTGCAGGAGTTGCAGAAGGACGGGGCGCTTCTTAAGGAAGAAGTGACGCCGGAGGACATCGCCGAAGTGGTGTCGCGGTGGACCGGAATCCCCGTTTCCCGCATGCTTGAAAGTGAAATGCGGAAGCTTCTCGATATGGAATCCCGCATGCAACTCCGGGTGGTCGGGCAGGACCAGGCCCTCACCGCCGTCGCCAATGCGGTGCGGCGGAGCCGGGCCGGGCTGCAGCGGGCCAACCGGCCGATCGGGTCGTTTATTTTCCTCGGCCCCACCGGCGTCGGCAAAACCGAAGTCGCCCGGTCGCTGGCGGAATTCCTCTTCGACGACGAACACAATATGGTCCGCATCGACATGTCCGAGTTTATGGAGAAGCATTCCGTCGCCCGCCTCATCGGCGCGCCTCCCGGATATGTCGGCTACGAAGAGGGCGGCTACCTGACGGAAGCGGTGTGCCGGCGTCCGTACAGCGTCGTCCTGTTCGATGAAATTGAAAAGGCCCATTCGGACGTCTTCAACATTCTTCTTCAGGTGCTGGACGAAGGCCGGTTGACAGACGGTCAGGGGCGGACGGTGGACTTTACGAACACCATCATTATCCTGACGTCGAACCTCGGGTCGCGGGAAATTTCGGCGGCGAAGGACATCGAGGCGCCGACGTTCAAGAACCGGGTGCAGGCGATTCTCCGGGAACATTTCCGTCCGGAATTCCTCAACCGGCTGGACGACGTCATCGTCTTCCATCGCCTTGGCGAAGACCAGATTCGGGCCGTTCTTGACATCCAGCTTCGCGGTTTGCGGAAGCTTCTGGAACAGCGGAAGCTGAAGCTGGAAGTCAGCCCGGAAGCGGCCGACCTCCTGGCCAAGGAAGGCTACGACCCCGATTTCGGCGCCCGGCCGCTGGCCCGGGTTCTTCAGAACCGGCTCCAGAATCCGATTGCCGAGAAGATTCTGGAAGGGGTGTATCAGGACGGATCGGTGATTCATGTCGAGGCGGCGGACGGGGACATTGTGTTGTCGTAACCGCACGTAAACTGCCGAAGCAATCAGCCGCTTTGGCATTTGAAAGATGTCAGTTTTCTACAGGCAATTTTAGAAAATGGCAGTGCGTCCTACAAGCGTCAAAAATAGCGTTACGGAAATCGAAAACGGCTTCCTCCGAAATGGGGGAAGCCGTTTTTTTGTGTGCGCCCGGCATGGCACACTCACTTGGAGGTGCGAGTCCTCT
>JAJQFC010000263.1 GCA_021201355.1 Planctomycetaceae bacterium
CGCGCCCCGCCGGCGGCAGGCGCCGCCCGGCGGCCCGGCCAGGTCCGACGGGGCGGCGGGCGAGCCGAAGGGCGGCACCGACGACCGGGGCGAGGCGGAAAAGAATCCGGAATAGGGGTATCGGGCAGCCGGCGGCGACACTACATGGAGAGGGGCGGGCAGGCGTTACCGCCCGTCCGAACGGCTTCCATCCATGCACCGCTGTCGCCGGCGGGTTTTCGAAACGGCATCCAGTCAACCTGTCGTCCGGCACTGCGCTCCGGAGGTAAAAGAAGAACGTTATGGAAGAATTGATGACCCCGGAACAAGTCCGGGAACGAATAGCTTTTGTCGCCCGCCGCGACGGCCGGTACACTCCGGCGGCATTCTTTTTCGTCAATGAAGCGGTGGCGGCGGCGGTCAAATGGTTGAAGTCGGGCGAAATGAAGCCCAGGGACGTCGCTTCGTCCCGCGGCGACGACGGCATCAACTTCCACATCAGCGGCTACGAACTCCTGGAAGCGTTCCGCCGCCTGGCGCGGGAACGCTGGGGCTGCATGGCGAAGGTGGTACTGGCGAGCTGGGGCGTCCGGCGCACCGACGACGTCGGCGAAATCGTCTTCCTCATGGTGGACGACGAGAAGTTGGAGTGGAAGCGCCGCGAGTCCGACACCAAGGAGGAATTCCGCGCCGTGTACGATTTTGCCGAAGCCTTCGACGTGTGGGAGAAATAATGCCCGGGAACTTTTCCTATGTCATACCCGGGAAACTGGCCGGCAGCGCCGAACCGGGCCGGTTCGGCGACCTCCGGTCGGATCTGGGCGGTTTGTCCAGGCAGGGTATCGGCGCCGTCGTCTCCCTGACGGAGACGGCTCTCGATCCTGGCGCCCTTTCGGACGTCGGGTTCCGCTATCTGCATTTGCCGATGCGTGATTTTTCGGCGCCGACCCGGATGCAGATCCGGGAATTTGTCCAGTTCGTCAGCGAATGCCTCGCCGACGGCGTGGCCGTCGTGGTCCATTGCGGCGCCGGCATCGGCCGCACCGGCACGATGATCGCCTGTTACCTGGTGAGCCGGGGCGCGACGCCGTCCCAGGCTCTCGGGCAGGTCCGGGCGGCGCGTCCCGGTTCTGTCGAAACGACGGATCAGGAAAAGGCGATTCGGGATTATCACACTCATTTGAATCCGAAGAAGAAAAGGGGTTCCCGTGGCTGACACCGCCGAACTTCCGGACATGGAGAAAGACCTCGATTTCGCGACATTGGCCATCGCCCACCGGGTGGTGACCCGGGAGCAGCTGGAGGAGGCCGAACGCGTCATCAACAAGGAGGCGGAGTCGGGGAAGCCGCGCCGGCCGGTCGAGGAGGTTCTTCTTGAATCGGGCGTCCTGAAGTCGGAGCAGGTCTGGGCCGTGTACAAGGCGAAGGAACGCCTGATCCGTGACGCCCGGGCCAGGGGACAGCGCATCGGCGGCTACGAAATTATCGGGAAATTGGGGGAAGGCGGCCTCGGCGTCGTCTACAAGGCCAGGCAGTTGTCCATGGGCCGCATCGTCGCCCTCAAGGTTCTCCACGAACGCTGGGTGACGGACGACGAATTCCGGAAACGGTTCCTCGTCGAAGCGCGGCTGGTCGGGCGCCTGTCCCACCCGAACCTTATCCAGGTCATCGATGTCGGCCGTTATAAATCGACCCTTTATTTTTCGATGGAGTTCGTCGACGGCGAACCGGTCGACGCCACCCTCGACCGGGAAGGGCGGATGGACCTCCAGTCCACCGTCGCCATCGCCATCCAGGTGGCGAGCGCCCTTGAATACCTTCACCAGCGGCGCATCGTCCACCGGGACGTCAAGCCCGGGAACATCATGGTGACAAAAGGCGGCATCGCCAAGCTGGGCGATTTCGGCTTCGTGAAGTCGTCCCTCGAGTCCGTCCTGTCGACGGAAGGCGAAGTCCTTGGTACCCCCGATTACATTTCGCCGGAAGCGGCCAGGGGCGAGAAGAACCTGGATTTCCGGTCCGACCTTTATTCCCTCGGCACCACCCTCTACCACATGCTCACCGGCAACCCGCCGTTCGGCGGCAGCGTCTCCGACATCATGGACCAGCACATCAAATCCGAGCCCAGGCCGATTTCGGCGGTGGTGAAGGACTTGCCGCCGAAGATGATCGAAGTGGTGGAGCGGCTCATGAAAAAGAAGCCGTCCGACCGCTACCAGAACTTCTCCGAACTCCTGAACGATTTGGACGAAGTGCGCCGCGCCGCCAAGGGCGGGGTGGTCAGCACCGGCATGCCGTCGGCCCGCCTGACCGGAATGGTGCGGACCGCCGCCAACGCCGGCGCCAACGACAACGAACTCATGCGGCGACTGGACAGCATGAAAACATGGCTTGGCATCCTCGGCGGCGGCGTCGTCATTCTGGCGGCGGCGCTCGTCTATGTCCTGTTTTTCCGGCAGCCGCCCCCGGTTTGACCGGTCATTTTTCCAATGATAGACGGCTTTACGGTGCGATAAAAATTCTACACGATTGGGGGGACGCAAAACGTCCCGTTGAATGCCTCGGCTTTTGGCGAAGTCGAGGCGTTCTTTTTTGTCGCCATTATGCGACGGAGAAATGCGATACAGGATTCACCCGCCCCCGGCCTCGCCCGTCGCTTCGGCCCGGAGCTGTCCGCAGGCGGCGCCAATTTCCGCGCCTTTTTCCATCCGCGCCGTCGCGGCCTGGCCGGCGTTTTCGAGAACTTCCTGGAAGCGGCGGACAGCGGCGGCGGCCGGCGGCCGGAGCGGCACGCCGGGAACCGGATTCAGCGGGATAAGGTTGACAAGGCCGCGGAACGGCGAGAGAAGGGCGGCCAGTTCCCTGGCGTCGTGGGGCGACGAATTGACGCCGTCAATGAGGGCGTATTCGAAGGTAATGTCCCGCGCGGCCGATTCGGCGTAGGCCGAGAGGGCCGGCAGAAGTTCCGCCAGCGGCCAGCGCGTGGCGGCGGGAAGAATCCGTTCCCGGATCTTTTGGTTCGGGGCATGGAGGGACACCGCCAGCCGGTGGACAATACCACTGTCCGCCAGGCGGCGAAGGCCGTCCGGGATGCCGACGGTGGAAATGGTCAGGTGACGGCCGGACAGGCCGAGACCGGCCGGATCGTGAAGAATTGCCGCCGAGGCGAGGACCGCGTCCAGGTTCAGGAGCGGTTCGCCCATTCCCATATAGACGATGTGGCTCAGGCCCTTTTCGCCGCGTTCCCGGAGGCGGGCGTCGATGATGTAGGCCTGTTCGACAATCTCGCCGGCCGTCAGGTTTCGGACAAAGCCGAGGCGGCCGGTGGCGCAGAAGTTGCAGTTCAACGGACACCCGATCATCGACGACAGACAAGTGGTCCGCCGGGTGCGGCGCTTTTCAATAATGAGGACGCATTCGACCAGTTCGCGGTTACGGCCGGATCGGGCGTCGGTGTCATCGGTAGTGTCGTCGTCGCCGGTGACGCGGTCCGGTGATGCTGCCGTTATGTCCGTTGCGCCCGTCCCGTATGGTGCGTCCGACCTGGTTAGCGCATCCGCCGCCGAATCGGTCTCGAGAAGCCATTTCTCCGTAAGTTCGTCGGCGGCGATCCGGTGATCCCGTTGGTGAAACGCCCGGACGACGCCGTCCTCGGCCAAACGCGAACGGAGCGCGGCCGGCAGGTTTTTCATCGCCGCGAACGAGTCGGCCCGGCTACCGTGGAGCCAGCCGAAGAACTGTTTCGCCCGGAACGCCGGTTCCCCGGCCTCCCGCATCCAGGCGGCGACCGCGTCTGCGGATTGTCCCAGCCAATGACGTTTCCTGTTCTTCAAACCCGGGTCTCTGACCATATCTTCAAAAAGCCTTTGATTCATCGGTGCGGTTACGGTACTTTTGATCGTTTCGGCCGGGAGTTTTCACGAGAGTGAAGACCCGTCGCCGGTCCTGATTACGTGGTGTACAAGCAAACGGCCGCGCCTTTGCGGGCCGACTTCATTATTTGGAACCATAATGCCAATAGCAAGAGACGAACAACTTTCCCGCCTCGCTCCCGCCCTCGCCGGCGTCGCCGGTCCCGGCCAGTACGTCGGCGGCGAACACAACGCCGTCTTCAAGCCGGACGCGCGCCTCCGGGTCGCCCTGGCGTTCCCCGACGTCTATTCCGTCGGCATGAGCCACCTCGGCCTCCGCATCCTCTATGAAATCGCCAACGCCATGCCGGACGTGGCGGCGGAACGGGTGTTCGCGCCGTTCCCGGACATGGAACAGGCGCTTCGGGAAAACGGCCTCCGCCTCGCCACCCTCGAATCCTCGACGCCTCTCGCCGAGTGCGGGATGGTCGGGTTTTCCCTGTCGTACGAATTGGCGGCGACGTCGGTCCTGACCATGCTCGACCTCGGGGGGATTCCTCTCACCCGGTTCGACCGGGAAAACAGCGCCGCGCCGATTATCGTCGCCGGCGGTCAGGCCACGGCCAATCCGGAACCGTTGTCCGATTTTATCGACGTTTTTTCCATCGGCGAAGGCGAGGAATCCTTGCCGGAACTTCTCGCCGTCATCCTTGCACACGGCCCGGTGACGGCGGAAAACCGCCGCGATCTCCTACGGAAAATCGCCTCCCGGGTGCCCGGCTCCTACGTTCCCGCCCTCTACGACACGAAGACGCTCGCGGACGGAACGGTCGTCGTCGTCCGGCCGGCCGACCCGGACATCCCGTATCCGATTCCCCGCCGCTACGTCCGCGACTTCGACGCGGCGCCGCAGGCGGTCCGGCCGGTGGTGCCGATTCACGAGACCGTCCACGAACGGGCCGTTATCGAAGTCATGCGCGGCTGCCCGAACGGCTGCCGCTTCTGCCAGGCCGGCTACAACACCCGGCCGCTTCGGGAACGATCGCCCTTGACCCTCGTCCGGGCGGCGCGGGAGTGCCTCGCCGCCACCGGCTACGACGAGGTCGGGCTTCTCAGCCTCAGCACGTCCAACCATTCCCGCTTCGACGAACTGGTGACAAACCTCGACCGCGAGCTGGCGCCAAAGGGAATTTCCCTGTCTCTACCCAGCCTCCGCGTCGACGACGCCCTGTCCGGCATTCCTTCCCGGGTTTCGTCGGTGCGGAAGTCCGGCCTCACCGTCGCGCCGGAGGCGGGGAGCGAACGGCTTCGGGCGGTTATCAACAAGGACGTCAAAAACTCCGACCTCCTCGACGCGGCCGAGGAGGCGTTCCGCCGGAACTGGCGTCAGATTAAACTGTACTTCATGATAGGACTCCCGACCGAGACGGAGGAGGACGTCCTCGCCATCGCCAGCCTCGCCGAATCGGTGGCGGACAAGCGGCCGCGCGGCAAGGGGACGGGCGGCCGGCCGGCCGTGCACCTCTCGGTCAGTAACTTCGTCCCGAAGGCGTTCACGGCGTTCCAGTGGAAAGGCGCGGCCCGGCCGGAAGTGTTGGCCGAGCGCCAGCGCCGCATCCAGGAGGAAGTCAACCGGCGACGCGTCGCGTTCCACGGCCACGATACCAATACGTCGCTCCTTGAAGCGGTGTTTTCCCGGGGCGATCGGCGTCTTGGCGAAGTCGTCCTGGACGCCTGGCAAAACGGCGCACGGCTTGACGCCTGGTCGGAACATTTCCGGCCCGACCTCTGGCAAAAGGCGTTCGACATCGCCGGCCTCGATCCGGTGGCGCTGGCCTGCCGCGACATCGACATCGAGGCGGAACTGCCCTGGGATCACATCGACAACGGCGTCACGAAGGCTTTCCTATTGCACGAATACGAGCGGGCGCTCCGGGCCGAGCCGACGCCGGCCTGTTCGCCGACGCATTGCGCCGCCTGCGGCATGCCGGACTGCGCCTTTAGCGGCGGATCGCGTCTTCATAATGAAATATAGGTGAGACATATTTCCCGCTTGAGAGGTGGTAAAAGCGGATTCGAGGAGAAAGAAGATGGACAGCTTGCGGACATTGGAAAACGTTCCCGGCTTCAAAATCGCGGTGGCATCGGCCAACGTCCGTGATTGGGCCGAACCCCGGAACGACATCGCCCTTATTGTCGCCGACGCGCCTGTCGCCGCCGCCGGCGTCTTTACCCAGAACCAGGTTTCGGCCGCGCCGGTGAAAATCGACAAGAAACACCTGAAAACATCCGACGGTATCGCCCGCGCCATCCTCGTCAACTCCGGCAACGCCAACGCCTGCACCGGCAAGGACGGCAAGAAAAACGCCCACCGCTGCGCCGTCCAGGTGGCGGAGGCCCTCACCGCGCCGGAGGATCACATCCTCCTCGCCTCCACCGGCGTCATCGGCCGGCAACTGCCGATGGACCGGATGGAAAAAGGCATCGCCAAGGCCCTGGCCGATCTCGGGAAGGCCGAGCCGGGCGATTTCGCCAAGGCGATTATGACAACGGACCTCCGCCCGAAGGAAGCGAGTCTCCTTCTCGACACCGACGACGGCGTCGTCATCGCCGGCGCCTGCAAGGGCAGCGGGATGATTGCCCCAAACATGGCGACAATGCTCGCATTCGTTCTGACAAACGCCGCCGTCTCCCCCCGCGCCCTCAAGGCCGGGCTGAAGGAAGTCGCCGACGCCACCTTCAACATGGTGACGGTGGACGGCGACACCTCGACCAACGACAGCCTGTTCGTCATGGCATCGGGCGTCACCGACGGCCCGGCCATCGACAAGCCGTCCGGCAAACGGTACGACAAGTTCCTCGCCGGCCTGTATGAAATCTCCATGAGCCTGGCCCGGCAAATCGCCATGGACGGCGAAGGCGCCACCAAACTCGTGAAGATTCGCGTCATCAATGCGAAGCGGCACAAGGACGCCGTCGCCGCCGCCAAAACCATCGCCGAAAGCCCTCTCGTCAAGACCGCCATGTTCGGGAACGATCCGAACTGGGGCCGCATCATCTGCGCCCTCGGCCGGAGCGACGCCAAGGTCGACGAGGACCGCGTCTCCATGACCCTGTGCGGCCGCCGGATGTTCTCGAAGGGCGCGCCGGTTCTTTTTGACGAAAAGGAACTGTCCGGCCTCATGCAGGCGAAGGAAATCGAACTCGAGGTCGACCTCGATCTCGGGAAGGAGGACGCCCTCATGCTCACCTGCGACTTCTCCTACGACTATGTCAAAATCAACGCCGACTACACGACGTGACCGCCGGCGACAGTGACATGGAATCCGACCCTCCGGCCGAACAGTCGCGCCCGCGTCTCCGCATCATCATCGGCACCACCGCCAGCGGCAAGGAACGGCTGGCCCTCGCGGTGGCCCGGCGGCTCGGCGGGGAAATCGTCTCAGTCGACTCGATGAAGGTCTACCGGAGCCTCGACGTGGCGACGGCGAAAGCCGGTCCGGAAGAGCGCCGCCTCGTGCCGCACCACTGCCTCGACCTCGCCGACGCGACCGAGACGTTTTCGGCGGCCGACTTCGTCCGGGCCGCCGACGCCGCCATTCAGGACATTGCCCGGCGCGGCCGGGTGCCGGTTCTCTCGGGCGGAACGGCGTTTTATTACAAGGCGCTCCTCGAAGGCTTGTTCGAAGGCCCCGGCGCCGATCCGGTTTTTCGGTCCGCGCTTGAAGAGCGGGTCCGGCAGGACGGTCCGGCCGCGCTTCACGCCGACCTGTCGGCGAAAGACCCGGCGGCGGCGGCGAAGATTCATCCGTCCGACGCCCGGCGCCTTATCCGCGCCCTCGAGGTCCACGCCCTGACCGGGCGGCCGATCAGCGAGCGGCAGCGTGAATGGGCGCATTTTCATTCGGACGACGTCGAGGAGCGGCGGCGGCATTTTTTCACCGAACCGCGGTATCCGTTCGTCATGGTGCGGATCGTCCGGGACCGCGACGACACCCGCGCCCGCGTCGCCGAGCGGATTGCCCGGATGGCGTCGGCCGGCCTTCGGGAAGAAGCGCGGCGGGTGTGGGAAAACCGCGAACGCATCTCCCGAACGCCGCTTCAGGCGGTCGGCTACAAGGAGTTTTTCCCGTATTTTTCCGGCGAGGCGACCTGGGAAGAGGCGGTGGAACGGCTCCGCCTGAACACGAACCGCCTGGTCCGGAGCCAGGACACCTGGTTCAGGAAATTCCCGGCCCGGGAAGTGCCGATGGCGCCGGACGCCGATACGGAAATGGTGGCGGACGGGTTGGCGGCGGGACCGCTGGCGTAATCATAGCGCCCGAGTCCCAGAACCGACCGAATTCGTCAGACACGTTCATGCCGGGATTCCGCCCTTGTCATGCCGCCGAACCGGAAGCGGGTTCGGCGCCATGTATTCGGTCTGTCCGGGACGATCGCGGGCCGTACTTCAACCCGGCGGAACCATGACCCGACGCTGTTCAAGCGCGGTTGAAAATTATTTCAATTTTCTTCTTTTAACCGGTTGGTCTTCGTTTATAATGAATTTGTTGTGCCGACGGACGCCCGAGGCGTCCGTTTTTGCATGAAGAAGAGGAGAGAGGTACTATGCGCGAAAACGCCAAAGACATCGCTCAACGCGTGCGCGGATTGAGAGAGGATATGGGGATATCGGCCACGGAGATGGCGGAGTGCGTTCAGGTTTCGGCCGAACAGTACGCTGTCTACGAATCCGCGGCCGAGGATATTCCGGCCTCGGTCCTGACCGAAATCGCCGTCCGCCTCAAGGTGGATCTCGGCACCCTTCTCACCGGCACGACGCCGAAGATGTCCTTGTTCTCCGTCACCCGGAAGGGTCGCGGCGCCAGCGTGCCGCGGAGGAAAGGGTACTTGTACGAAAGCCTGGCCGCCGCCTTCCGCGACGCCAAGTTCGAGCCGTTCGTCGTTACTCTGCCGGTAACCGAGGACAACGCGCCGATCCCGCAGAACGAGCACCCGGGCCAGGAGTTCAACTATATTCTCGAAGGAACGATGCTCGTAAAGGTTCAGGACAACGAGGTAACCCTGAACGAGGGCGACTCGGTCATTTTCGACGCCACCGCCCCGCACGGCATGAAGGCCGTAGGCGGCCCGGCCAAGTTCCTCGCCATTATTACCGTATAACATCCGACCCGAAGGCCGGCAGGCTCTGCCATAACCCCGGCCTGGCGGCCGGGGTTATTTTTCATGGGCCGGGCGCCCGGAGCGCGCCGCGCCGGTGGAATTTTTATTCCCGCATGCTAGCGTTAAGAACGGTCAATCGGCACGACATCTGGATTGTCTCTATAAATGAGTGATTTATTATCTATTTTCAAATTTGAAATTTCCCGTGAGGACCAACAACAATGTCACTACTCGAACTGTAT
>JAJQFC010000169.1 GCA_021201355.1 Planctomycetaceae bacterium
TCCAGCAAAAAACGCTGGACTTGTTCAAATATCTAGTGAAGGGCCAAACATGAGGAAATCGTCATCCCCGTACGGGGGATGACGATTTTAATGGAAATGCTGCATTTTCCCGAAAGTAAAAAGAACTCCTGGTTATGGAAAGATATAGAATGGAACAAAAATCAGCTATCGTCCTCCTCTCCGGAGGGCTTGACTCGGCGACGGTTTTGGCGGTGGCGCTGTCCGAAGGGTATGAATGCCATTGCCTGTCGTTTGACTATGGGCAACGGAACGCCATCGAACTCGAGGCGGCCTCCCGAATCGCCCGGGGTCGGGCGGTGAACCATCACGTCCTGCCCCTGCCGCTGACGCAAATCGGCGGATCCGCCCTGACCGACCCGGGCATTGCGGTACCGAAAAACGCCCTCGGCTCCGGTATTCCCGTTACCTACGTGCCGGCCCGGAACACGATATTTCTGTCCTACGGCCTGGCATTTGCGGAGGTTTTGGGGGCGGATACGATATTTATTGGCGTTAACTCCATGGACTATTCCGGCTACCCGGATTGCCGGCCGGAATTCATCGCCGCTTTCCAGACCCTCGCCAACCTGGCGACAAAGGCCGGAGTCGAGGACGGGAACATCACCATCCGGGCGCCGCTCCAGAAATTGGACAAGGCCGGCATCATCACCTGGGGCACCAGCCTCGGCGTCGATTATTCACTGACCGTGACCTGTTACGACCCGGCCGGGGACGGCCTGGCCTGCGGCGAATGCGACAGTTGCCTTCTCCGGAAAAACGGCTTCGCGGCGGCCGGGATTCCCGACCCGACCCGCTACCGGAACGGCGGCGGCGGCGCGTTGACGGCCTGATACGCGGACATCTCCGGCCGGACGGCCCGAACATGTGCCGGACCGGCGGGCGGTGGACGCGGAACTGGGCGCGGACGCTGTGACGGTGAGCGAGCGGCGGAATTGACGGTTTTAAAACCGACCGGCGCCCTGTCGCGCAGACGAATTGTTTTTCCCTTTTTAAGGACGCATGAATGGCAAACGGCCACACCCGCATGTTCATCAAGCAGTTCCTGACGAATACGTCCACAACCGGGGCAATCGCCCCGAGTTCGGACGAACTGGCGCAGCAGATGATCGCCTTTGCCGCGCCGGGCGACAACGCCGTCATCGCCGAATTCGGACCGGGAACCGGGGTCTTCACCAACCGCATTATCGAATCGCTGCGGCCGGGCCAGCACTTTTTCGCCATTGAAGTGAACGACGACTTCGCTGCAGCCCTTCTAAAACGGTTCCCGGGCCTCCACCTCCATAACGGCTGTGCCTCGACCGTGGCCGATTGCTGCCGCCTTGAACAGGTCGACAGGGTCGACTGCGTTATTTCCGGGTTGCCGTGGGCGATATTCCCGGACGACCTCCAGCACAAAATTCTGGCGGCGATGATTGAGGTCATGCCGCCCGGGGGGACTTTCGTCACCTTCGCCTACCTCCAGGGTTTGGTGATGCCGGCCGGACGCCGATTCAAGCACAACCTTAAACAGTATTTTTCCCACGTGGAAAACAGCGGTGTCATCTGGAAAAACCTGCCTCCGGCCATTATCTACCGCTGCGTGAAATAGCCGGAATAAGTCGGGGGATTACCCTTGACTTGGTTAAATAATATAAATAGCATAGACTTATAGTGCGCTTGAATACCGTCGGACGACGGGCGGCGGACAAGACGAAGACGGAGGCGTTTTCGTCAGGAAAACCTATTGAAATATGGTTTTTTTCAACTTTTTTCGCATTGGGGTGGAACGGAACCGGAGACAAGCGCAAGGCTTGCCGGGCGACCCGTCGCCACCCGGACGCACGGCACCGTGTTTTGTGAGAGCGCAGGCGTAACCGGCTCTAACATGGTCTGTTTCCTTTGTGTGGACCTTTTTTGTAAAGTCAGGTGAACGAGAATGGAGTACGAGCTTATCGACGCCGGCCCCAGCCGCAAATCCATGAAGTTGAAGTTTTCGCAGGAAGACGTGGACAACGCCTTCGATCAGACCTATCAGGAAATAAACAACCAGGTGCGCCTCCGCGGCTTCCGCAAGGGGAAGGCGCCGCGCCGGGTGCTTGAAAACCGTTTCTCGAAGGAAGCGGCGGACAGCGCGCGGCAGCTCCTCCTGGATGAAAAAATACCGGAAACGGCCAAGGCCGAAAACGTCGAAATCCTCGGCACCACCCGGCTCGTCAACACGAAAGACATGCCGAAACCGGGCGAGCCGTTCGAGGCCAATGTCGAATTCGACGTCATGCCCGAATTCGAACTGCCCGAATACAAGGGTCTGGAAATAGCCGAGCAGCCGGTGAACGTTTCGGAAAAGGACGTTGACGACGCCCTTCTCCGCTACCAGAAGTCTTTTGCCAACTATCAGGAAGTGGACGAACCGGCCAAGGTCGGCGACATCCTGAAGGTTGATTTCGTCACCACCTCCGGCGGCGAAGAAATCATGGCGATGAAGGAACAGCGGCTCCGCGTCGAGGGTGAAATGCTCTTCGGCCTGCCGGTTCCCGATCTCGAAGCGAAATTCACCGGCGCCAAAAAGGGCGACAAGGTCGAACTGACCATCACCCTGCCGGACGACCACCCGAACGCCGATCTCCGCGGCAAAGAGGCGACCACCGTCGTCGACGTGCTGGCGGTGGAACGGGGCGACCTTCCCGAACTGAACGACGAATTCGCCAAGGGCCTCGGCTTCGAAAGCATGGAAGATTTCCGGCACCGTCTGAACGACAACCTCATCCGCGAAGGCCTGGTCGCGGCCCGGAGCAAGGAAGAAGAGGAAATCATCGAAAAGCTCCTGGCGGCGGCCGATTTCCCGGTTCCGGAATCTCTCGTCAAGGCGGAAGCGCAGAACCTCGTTCAGGCGCGCGGCCGGCAATTGGCCGGCATGGGCGTCGCCGCCAACGCCGCCCTCTTTGCCCAGCTCGAGAAGTACCGGCCGGAAGCGGAAAAGGAAGCGACCAAGAAGGTCCGTTGGAGCTTCATTGCCACGAAGATCGCGGAAAAGGAAAACATCCAGGTCACCAACGAAGACCTGTCCACCCATATCGAGGCGCTGGCCCAGGCCTACGGCACGACGCCGGCGAAGATTGTCCAGCGCATCCGGTCGATGAACGGGATCTCCCCGATGCTGGCGGAAATTCAGGGCATCAAGGTTATCCAGTTCATCACGAACAACACGAAGGGCAAAGCGCCGACCACCACCGAAGACACCAAGGCCATGAATGCCGACGCGGCGAAGAGCGCCCAGGGCCTGACCGGCGAAGGAGAGTCGGAGTAAACGGACAGGGATAAAGCATTCAGGTATTTTTTCGCGTTTGACCCGGTGCGGCGGTTCCCGTTGGCTGTGAATGGCGACCGGCCGCCGGACCGGCTGCGTGACCCGTAACCGTGTGCTGTAAGCGGGATTGGCTTCGCTTTCGAGAGGTTTTTGTTAGACCTTCGGCGTTGTCGCTTCTGTTGCGGTTGATAGTGACGCGGTTACCGGTTATACTGACTATAGAACGCGAAAGGTAATTTTCGAGACGCTTTTTATCCCGGCCTGGACAGGCATGCGGTTTTGCCATGCCCACCCGGAGTATATACCACCCTCTCTATGGAAAGAATCACAATGGCGAATATGATTGAACCCGTTGCCGACCTTGTCCCCTTTGTTATCGAACGCACCGGTCGGGGTGAACGGAGCTATGACATTTACTCCCGGCTCCTCTCGGACCGGATTATCATAATCGGTTCCGATATCCGCGACCATAACGCGAGCCTGTATATCGCACAGATGCTGTACCTGGACCTCGTCAACCGCGACGCCGACATCCAGGTCTACATCAACTCCCCGGGCGGCAGCGTCACCGCCGGCCTGGCCATCTACGACACCATGCAGCACCTGTCCTGCAACGTCGCCACCTACTGCGTCGGCCAGTGTGCCAGCATGGGCGCGGTCCTCCTCGCCGCCGGCACCAAGGGGAAACGCTACAGCCTTCCCCACAGCCGCATCATGATTCACCAGCCGTGGGGCGGCGCCGAAGGGACGGCGGCGGACATCACCATCCAGGCGGCGGAAATCAACCGCCTGAAAGGCATTCTGAACGGCATTCTCGCCAAGCACTGCGAGAAAGATCTGTCCGTCATCGAAAAGGATACCGACCGCGACTTCTTCATGTCGGCTGAGGAAGCCAAGGCCTATGGCCTGGTCGACGAAGTCATCATGCCTGGCGAAAAGTCCAGCGGTGAACGGAAACCCATGTAATTCGGCAGGTTTCCGAACGTCCGGCAATGGTACGCGGCGCGTGCACGGCCAGGTTGTGGTTATTCGATAATCTGTTTGCCGCGTTCCATTTTTTTGGACCGTGCACCGGGGCCTTTTCTGGGGTCTCATTACAACATCCGGGCCGGTTTGTGAAATCGGTCCAACCGACTCGGGTGCAACGAGGAGTTTTCGATAATGTCTAAATCATCCCAAACCGGCGATTCGGGCGGAACCTCCCGGAAGGGCGGACAGCGGTGCGCGTTCTGTGGACGACCGCCGGACAACCGCCGGAAAGTCATCCAGGGCTACGGCGACGCCTGCATCTGTTCGGATTGCGTGAAAATGTGCGTAACCCTTATGGACGAGGACGAATTCGGCCGCCGGGACGAGGAGAGCGTCACCATCTCCCGAGTGCCGACGCCGCGCGAATTCAAGCGCCAGCTCGATGAATACGTCATCAGCCAGGAAAACGCGAAAAAAGTGCTCTCCGTCGCCGTCCACAACCACTATAAACGGCTCCTCGCCGGCAAAGGGGACGACGTCGAGGTCGAGAAGTCGAACGTCCTCATTGTCGGTCCGTCCGGCTGCGGCAAGACCCTGATGGCCCGCATTCTGGCCGGGGTCGTCGACGTGCCGTTCGCCATCGCCGACGCCACCACCCTGACGGAAGCCGGCTACGTCGGCGAAGACGTCGAGAACATCCTGCTCCGCCTCATCCAGGCGGCCGACGGCGACGTCGCCAAGGCGGAAAAGGGCATAGTCTATATTGACGAAATCGACAAGATTGGGAAGAAAACCCAGGGCGTGTCCATCACCCGGGACGTCTCCGGCGAAGGCGTGCAGCAGGCACTCCTGAAGATGCTCGAGGGTACGGTCTGCAACGTCCCGCCCCAGGGCGGCCGGAAACATCCGGAACAGCGGTATATCCCGATCAACACGTCGAGCATTCTCTTCATCTGCGGCGGCACGTTCGACGGCCTGGACGAAATCATCGGCCGCCGTATCGGGCAGAAATCCATCGGCTTCCACCGGGAAGCGGAGAAATCGGCCGACCGCGAGCTTGGTGATCTTCTCGAACAGGTGGATTCGGACGACCTCCTGGAGTACGGGCTTATCCCGGAACTCCTCGGCCGTCTCCCGGTCATCGCGCCTATCCGGCCGATGGACGAGGAAGCGCTTATCCGCATCCTCCGGGAACCCCGGAACGCCCTTCTGAAACAGTACGAGCACCTCTTCTCCCTTGAAGGGGCGCAGATTAACTTCTCGGACGACGCCCTCCGGGCCATTGCCCAAAAGGCGCTTAAAAAGGGAACCGGGGCGCGGGCTCTCAGGGGAATCGTCGAAGGCGCGCTTCTCGGCCTCATGTACGAGCTCCCCGACCTTCCCCGTCCGCACACGTACTCGGTGGACGAGGAACTCATCAACGACGGCTGGGATCAGTGGGGCGTGAAACACGGCTACCTGACCCCGGACGAAGCGGTGACGCAGCACGCCGCCAGGGCGAAGAAAGCCCGGCGGAAAGAAGGCGAGGCCGAGGAAAAGGACAGCGCCTAAACCGAACGAATACCCGGTACATAACACGGCGTCCCCTTCGCATGGAGGGGACGCCTTTTTTTGGCATGCACAGTAAACCGTCACCGCCGTAGAGCCTCGACTATGTAGTCCAAACACTGTTTGTCCAGGCGGACGCCACCTGTTACCAACCTCTCCAAATAATGACGGGTCAACCAGAAGAAGCTGGCCGGGCTTCCGGGCGGGTCTGGTTGCCAGGTAGGCGGTGGCGGGACATCAATGCCGGGAATGCGGTTGTCATTCGAACAGCCCGGTACGGAGGCTGCGGCGGGTTCGATTCGTTCCGCCTTACTCTCCGCGGGAGACGTCACGCTTTTTGCCTCGTGATCGGTCCGAAGGAATTCGACGGTGATGTTGAAGAAGGCGGCAAGCTGTTGCAGGCGAATTTCGTCCGGCGTTCTCCTGCCGTTCTCCCACGGGGACCACTGTTGGGGAGACACGCCAAACTCTTCCGCGCAGGACTTGGCGCCACCGCGCCCGGGATAATATAGGCACCGACAGGTGCGTATATTATGTGCAATCGTCGCCCGTAAGTCTTCCGGCATCCTACCCATATTTACCTTCCCCCGATACCACCATGGTTGCCGGTACGGTCTGTGGCGTTATAATGGTATATTGCGGCTTTCCCTAACGGGAAGCCGAATGCGTGGATATGCGTCTCCGCCATCCTGTCGTGGTGAGAGGACGGGTCTGTTTATCGCAATCAGGAGGTGATTGCGTGACTGGCATGCCCGAACGTTCAGGTGCGCGTTGAACCTCTATGGATACATCGTACACGATTAATCCGCTTTGTCAATGCCTTTTTGCTTGTGTTCAGGAATTTTATATGTTCGACCGTATTGGGATTTACAGGCGGTTTGCAAGCTGCCATAACGTTAACCTCCGAAATCTTGCGGATTTGCATGGCCTCTCGGAAAAAGCGACGCAACAATGGAACGTCGGAAAAAGACCCATTCCGTGGAAATATATGAAGGCGCTCGTTGATGCTCAGGGGCTAAGTTGGGACTGGCTCATTGATGGCGTTGAACCCAAACACCGCCCTGAACGGGCCAAAAAGGCAGTCAGGCCATTCGACCGGCATGAAATCAATACACGATTTCTGTCCTTGTTTAATGGGATGTCACAGGCGAAAATTGCCAATGAAATTGGTGTCCACCAGACTACCGTTTTCAAATGGTGCAATGATATGGCGCAGGTTCCGTGGAAACGGCTGCGGTATGCGGTTGAGAGTAAAGGCGTCACCTGGGAATGGCTCCTCGAGGGCCGGTAACCGCGCTTTTACTTTGCTTCCGTCCTGTCCTTCTTTATAATGCTCCGAGTTGTGGAGTGGACGCTTTCTTCGCGGGGGTTCCCGCCGCCATCGTATCGACAAGGATATTTCCATGAAAGAATATCAGATTGCCTCCCTGCCCGGCGACGGGATCGGGCCGGAAGTTATCGACGCCACCGTCGCGGTTATCGAGGCGGCGGGGAAGCGGTTCGGATTTTCGCCGAAGTTTCACCGGCAGCCGTATGGGGCCGAGTATTATCTGAAAAACAAAGTGGGACTCCCGGAATCCGGGATGCGGGAACTGGCGGACTATGACGTCATGCTCCTCGGCGCCATTGGCGATCCCCGCGTGCCTCCGGGACCGCTTGAACAGGAAATTCTTCTCGCCCTCCGGTTCCATTTCGACCAATACGTCAATCTCCGGCCGGCCCTGAATTTCCCCAATGTGCCGCTCCCCGTGACCCTGCCTGACGGGGTCGACCTCGATGTCGTCATCGTCCGGGAAAACACCGAAGACCTTTATATGGGCATGGGCGGCGGCGGAACCGGGTTGTTCTCGACCACCCTCGGGGCCGAACGCGGCCTGTACCAATTGTACGGGAACCTTCGGGTGGAAATGACGCAGCCACTGGACGCGGCGTTTTCCGTCGGTTTCATGACCCGGCCGGCAATCGAACGGGTCACCCGCTACGCCGGCAACCTGGCGCGGCAGCGCGGGGAAAAACGCGTCGTCGTCGTGTCGAAGGCCAACGCCGTCCCTCACCTGTACGGGTTCTGGGACAAGGTGACGGCGGAGGTGATGGCGAAGGAATTCCCCGACCTCGAATATTCCCGGCAGAACGTGGACGCCATCTGCTACCTCATGGCGATGAAACCGGCGGGTTGGGGCGTCGTCCTCTGTCCGAACCTGTTCGGGGATATTGTCTCCGACCTCATGTCCGGACTGGCCGGCGGGCTCGGCCTGGCGGCGGCCGGGAACATCGGCGACGGCTTGTCCATGTTCGAGCCGGTACACGGGTCGGCGCCGACCATCGCCGGAACCGGCAAGGCGAATCCGCTGGCGGCCATCCTCTCCGGCGCGATACTTCTCCGGCACGTCGGTGAAAAGGACGCGGCGGCGGCGGTGGAAAAAACCGTCCGCGACTACCTGGCCTCCGGCCGGGCCATGCCTATCGAACAGGGCGGCAGCGCCGTGACGCAGGAAGTGGCGAAAAACGTCGTGGAAATGCTTCTTCAATAACTCGGACATGTTTGTGGTTTTTGGTCGGTATAATTACATTGGCCGCGCCGGAGACGGCGCGGCCAGGCCGTTTTGCCTACTTGTCCGATAGTCTTGGCAGGCTAATCATTCAAAAGATCGACAAGCGTCGGCATGTCTCCGACCTCGTAACGTTTCCTGAAATCCTCCCGCTCGTATATCTCCGGCTTCAACGTCATAAATTCGGCCGGGAACGGTCGCGAGTTCTCCACCTTAACGTCGATGACGACCGGCGTTTCAGCGTCGCGGGCGGCATCGAAGACGGACGCCAGTTCGGCGCGCTTCCTCACCGTGAAGCCGGTGGCGCCCATTGATTCGGCGGATTTGGCGAAATCAATCAGATCAAGATCGACGCCGTACAGGTTTTGTCCGGTATCTTCCTGTTCAGCTTCGATAAAGCCGAGGGAGTCATTTGAGAAGACCACGTTGATGACCGGCAATTTGTACCTGACCTGGGTGGCGACGTCGTGCATGACCATTGCGAAGGCGCCGTCGCCGCTGAGGGTAAAGATTTGCCGTTCCGGGAACTGCAGCTTGGCGGCGATGCCGCCGGGCACGCCGTAGCCCATCGTGGCAAAGAGGCCGCTCGTGGTGAAGCGTTGCCCTTTCCCGTTCATGTCGAGAAGGCGGATGGCGTGGATGGTGGTGTTGCCGACATCGGTGATGAAAACGGCGTCGTCCTTGGCGATACGGTTGATTTCCTTGAACACCGGTTCGCAGCGGAGCGGGACGTCGTCCCGATCGGCGAATTGAGCGAGGTAATTTTTCCAATTCCGCATGTTCCGGCGATTCGGTTCAATCCATTCC
>JAJQFC010000302.1 GCA_021201355.1 Planctomycetaceae bacterium
ACAAAATCGCCTGCGAAACCATTCTTCTGAACGCCTACCGCCGGGACGAACTGCCGCTCACCATCGTCCGCCCGAGCCACACCTACGATAACCGGAACGTCCCCGTCGCCGTTCGCGGCGCCAACAAGTCGTGGCAGGTCGTCTGCCGCGCCAGGCAGCAGAAGCCGGTTATCATCCACGGCGACGGCAACACGTTCTGGACCCTCACCCATGCCGACGACTTCGCCGTCGGCATGGCCGGCCTTATGGGCCATCCGGGCGCCCTCGGCGAAGCCGTCAACCTCGTTTCCGACGACGTCATGACCTGGAACGAAATCCACCAGCACCTCGGCCGCGCCCTCGGCCAGGAATTGTGCGCCGTCCATATCGCCTCGGGGACGCTCGCGAAACACAACGAGGAGCTATACGGCTCCCTCCTCGGTGACAAGGCCCACAACCTCTATTTCGACAACTCGAAACTGCGCCGCCTGGTCCCGGAATTCGAAACCCGCCACCGCTTCGCCAACGCGGTCCGTGACATCCTCCGGACAATGGACGCCGACCCGACGCTCCAGCGTGAAGACCCCGAATTCGACGCCTGGTGCGACGCCATGTGCGACCGCTACGCGACATGAGCGTAAAACCGTTATCCTGAAACACTCCCAAAACCACGCCAACAAATAAAACGGCCGCCCCCAGGGGACGGCCGTTTTTCGTGTCAGGAAGGGTAGAAAAGGAAAACGAACCGGCCGAGGATCACTCCCGTGACGCTGTGGGCGCCCATGCGACGCCGACAACGCCTTGGCGAATACGGAAGCAAGGCAGACGGTTGCCCGTTCACCCGCCTTGATCGATCCCCGTCCGGAACCCCTCAGCCACGGGCAACATTACCCCTCCACTTCGCGCCAGCGAAATGTTTCTCCATGCCAGAACGGTTTTAGAGCGGTATACTTAGTGGTTTTGTGATTTCGCCGGCGTACTTTTCAACCCTGTCAGGAGCCTAAATCCATGACTACATGATAACCCGAAAAACGCCGTTGTCAACTAAATTCTCACTAATTTTTAACCAGCAACTGAAGGCTTGAAAATGCTCGACAAAACAACGATTACGAGGAGATTTTTCTCGTGCCATGCGGGGATGTCACGGTCGCAAGTTGGGAAAATTTACGGTGTCAAAAAAACGACGGTAGTCAGTTGGGCGAAGCGGAATACGCTATCATGGTGGAAATTGAAAATCTTCCGTGACGGTCAGGCGATCAATTGGGATTGGATCCTTGAAGGCGTTGGTGACAAGCACAGTCAGGTTAAAAGGCCCAAACAGAGTAAAACCAAGAGGCCGCGGTTTGACACCGCCGGGATAAACTCCCGCTTTTTATCGCTTTATGAGGGCAAGCGTCAGTTTACAATTGCGGAAGAGTTGGGAGTTGCGCCCAACACCATAAGTGCATGGAACACCAACCTCAGCAAAGTGCCATGGGAGAAAATGGAGTATGCAGTCGATAAATTCGGAGTACGGTGGGATTGGCTTATCGATGGGCTGGAGCCGAAATATCGCGATCAGAATAAAGAAAAATTCACCGATTAACTTTGCGGTAACTCATGACCCGGGAACTTACGGCTGGTCATTAGTCTAGCGTGACAGGATGGTATATACTGATATTGTCGACGACTCTGCTGGAGCCTCGCACCGTTTTATGAACCTCACGCTGGACCTACGAGGAGAACCGGTAATGACTACACTGACTAAAGACATTGTTATCCCGCCCGATCGCAAGATCGTTGTGGAACTACCGGCCGACGTACCGGCGGGACAAGCGACCATCACCATAACCGTCGAGATGACGATGCCCACTGAGGTGCACGATGGTAAGAACGGAATTGCCAGCCTTCGCGGTTTAGGTAAAGGCAAAGTATGGATGGCTGATGATTTTAATGCACCTCTCGAGGACTTTGCGGAGTATATGTAATGCGCTTATTGCTCGATACCCAAGCCTTGATATGGCATTATGAGGACAAACCTGCACTTGGTAAAAAAGCCGGAAAAGCCATTGAAAACAGAACAAATCAGTTATTTATCAGTGCCGTCACTGTGTGGGAAATGAGTATCAAGGTCGGTCTTGGTAAGTTAAAACTCGATAGGCCTGTGCTTGATATAATTTCGATTTACAAGGTCAAAGGTGTTTCGGTCCTCCCGATTACCGAAACTCACGCTGTCCGGGTCGGGACCCTCCCGAGCATCCATCGGGATCCGTTCGACCGCATGCTCGTCTCGCAGGCACAGTGTGAGGGCCTGACCATCGTAACGGTTGACGAATTTATTCAGCAATACCCAATCGAGTGCCTTTGGTGAATATTTTAGACAAATCATTCCAGCCGAAACGTCCACGCCGCCCGATACTCGTTTTCCGGCACCTCGGACCCATTCGAAAGATTCAGCATCTGCACATAGAGGAGGGGATCGTCCCGTAAAAATTCCTTGAGTTTTTCATCCCCGCCCGTCGCTTCCTCATGGAGATATGCCGCTTCATCGCAGCGGACGTCGTACCCCAGTTGGTCACGAAGGTAACTTTCGACAGCGGCTTTTTCCAAAGCCCGGGACTGTTCCGAACCGCCGGCTTTCAGATCGGCCGCGAAATCGTCGACAAAACCCGATTTAAAGAGTTGCCGGCCCAATTGCCGATCGGAGTTGAGAACGCGTTCCACTTCCGCCCGAACTTCCGCATCGTCGATACCGTCCACCAGAATGGCTCCCTGTACATCCACCGTGACGTCGATAGTCGCGCCGACACGAGCGGCGCTGTCAGAACCGGCTATCAAGTCCTTGACGCGCGCGCTAAAATCGTCATACGAAGCCTCCCTCGACCCGGTCTCCAGGGGATAATCAATATCCATTTCCGAAGGAAGCTGCAAATACCCGACTTTTTCCTTTTGGAACAAATCGTAGGATGAGCCGACCTCCAGACCATTCAGCCTGTCAATGGCGGCGAAGTTGCATTGCACCTCGAACTCGGGCCGAAACGCCTCGCCGATAAGTAACCAACTTGGAACGATACCCTTACGGGGGATAGCGTCGAATAGATTGGTGTTTTCAATTCTTCCCGCAGGATTGGGTTCGAATTTTCTCGTCACCCCGAGCGCATAGGAATCCATGACCTTCTGCCGCATCTCCTCGGAAACCCCGTTGTTTGCCGGCTGAAGTGGTATGAATACGGCTCCTTCGCTCCTCAGTTTATCGATAGTTTCCTGGGATATTTCCACTGTGTCCTGGCTGTTGGCTGGCGGTTCCGTTTTCCCGCCCGCGTCCTGACTGCCATCGGCTCGGTTACCGCGCTTCGAAGAGAAGACGTTCTGGAGGTATTCAAAAACCCCTGTTCTGGGTGGTGTTGTATACATTCCCCACTCCTCCCGTCGTCGTAATCAGAATAACGCTACGCCAAGTGTCGTTATTATCGACCGGCGACGCGGGAGCTTTAGATTTAAAAGTGCCGAGGCCAAATGTATTTCGTTCGAAAATGGCTTTACGACGTTCATAGCGGATAGGAGGCCGCCACGATTTATCACAACATCTTTGTTAGAAATTATACAAGAGATTCATCGCCAACATATTCCGCCGTTCCCGGGACAAACCCACCCTGTATTCAAGACTCAATTCCCAACTTGCCACCTGGGCGTTGTAGCGGTCCTCGTTCAGCCAGCGCCGGAGGGCAACGCCCGGCACCGCATCCGCCGCCCAGTGGTCGGTGCCGGTAAGGTACTGGTCGCTCGCGGCGAGGACGGACAGGCCAAGGTACGGCGTCACGACAAGGCAGTCGAAGCACTGGTCGAGGCGGAACGACCGGCCGGCCCGGAAGTCGCCGGTGAACGATACGTCGTCGTGCTCGAGGGAATAAATGGCTTCCATGTCGGTCCGGGCATACCACCACGACGGCGCCACGGGCTGGCGATCCTCGCCACGACTCCAGGTGTGGCCGAGGCGAAGGCGGGTGTCGTTCCGCGTGTCCCGGCCAATGCCGAATACCCGCTCCAACGCCGCAAACACGCCGCCGCCGAGTTCGGCCCGCGCCCCGGCCGCGACAGTGAAATTGTCGCCCGGATGGACGCTGTCCGCGTATACGCCGACTTCGCCATAGCGTTCGTAGCCGTACGGATCATCCATCCGGCCATACGCCGCCATGGCGGTCCGGAGATAGGCCTCGACCGGGAGCGCCCTGAACCCGCTAATCCGGTAAAACAGCCCGTTGACGTTTTCCGCCACGTAGTCGCCGCCGTCGAGGCGGGCGGTACGAACGGACGCCGTTCCCCTGAACCGCTTGGCCGCATTCGCGTGATCCCGCCGCGCCCAATACCAGGACAGGTAGTCGCAGTTGTTCACCGGCCCGCAGCCGCCCATGCGCGCCTGCACAGTGTCGATGTGGCGGCGCATGTGGGTCCGGAACCGTCCGGTGGAGCCGCAGCGGAGATAGGCGGCGGCGAGGAGGCGGTGGAGGTCGGAATCCTGACCAATCGCGTCGTCGAGGCGAAGCGCTTCTTCAAAATAATGAATAACCTTGGCGTCCTGACGAAGTGTGGCGCAGCGGAAGCCGGTTCGCGCCAGGGCGGCGGCGTTGGACCGGTTGACATTGGCCGATTCTTCGGCGCAGCGCAGCGCTTCGGCACTCTTCCCCACCTCGAGCGCATGGGTCGATACTTTCCAGTATGCTTCCGATCGCCGTTCCGCATCGATGGCGCTCGCCGCCGCTTCGGCGAAGTAGACCGACGCCTCGGCCCGGCTGTTCGTCCGCCAGTGGAGTTCCCCTAAGTAATAACTCTGGAGCCCGGTCTGGACCGGATCGAGCGGCAGTTCTATTGAAGCGGCAAGAAGCCGTCCGGCGGCGGTTAGTTCTTGTGCCGCCAGAAGGGCGTCGACCCGCTCCATCGCCGCGTCGGCGAAGGGATTCGCCGGTGTCGTCTCGCTGTTCAGGGCGGTTTCGATGGCGTCCAGCAGGGCTTCCGCCGTATCCCGGCGCGTGCTCCCGAACGGGAGGCGTTCCACAGCCTCACGGAGATCGGCGCGGCCGTTAAAGATATCGCCGAACGCGATTCTCACTTCGCCGCGACGGGCCAGGGCTTCGGCGTTGTCCGGTTGAGCGGCAAGAATGTCATCCGCGACGGCGAGGGCTCCTTCGATGTCAAGGTTGTCGGCGAGGCCGTCCAGACGGCTTTCGGCATAGTGCCATGCGGCCTGGCGGCGGACCGTTTCGTCAATCTCGCCGAGGGCGGATTCGATTTCCCGCCGCGCCGCCGGCGTCAGGTCGGGACGGTCCAGCGCCGCGAGGAAGTCGGCGACGGCGTCTTCATTGTTGCCGCGCCGCCAACGCAGATAGCCGCGCGATGCCAATGCGCTCGTCCGGTACTCCGGATGCGCCGTCAGATCCTGGTAAAACGCCTCCAACCCGTCCAAATCCCCGGCATCCTCGATTTCCCTCGCCCGGCGGTCGATGTCCATCCTGGCGAGGACGGCCATGATGTCGACGCGGGTGTCCACGTCAAGGCCGCCCGTGGTGAGCGCCTCCCGAAGGTCTTTTTCGGCGTCGGACCGGTTGTCCCGCCGGAGGCGGAGCATCCCCCGGGCCGCCAGCGCCTGGCCCCGGTAGTGGTCGTTGGCAAGAAGTTCCCGGATGATTTCCTCGAGCCGGTCATCGTCTCCGCCGGTTGCGGCAAGGCCGCGCATTTCAGCGACGAGACCCTGCCAGCGGGCCGCCTCCGATCGGTCGCGGCGGATGGTGGCGAGAGCGTCGTCAATCCGGTTCCGCACTGCCGGTTCCAGGCCCGGCGCGGCCAGGGCCTCGGTGAAATCGGCTTCGGCGGCGGCGTCCTTCCCCTGGTCGAGGTACAGGAATCCCCGTGACGACAAGCCGAACGCCGCGTACTCGGCCGTCCCGGCCATCTCGGTGAACACCGCCTCAAGCCCGGCGTCGTCGTCATTTTCTTCCAGTTCCTTCACCCGGACGAGGAGAGTGTCCCAATCCTCCCGGACGCTCCGGACCGCGGCGTGACGGGCGAGCGTTTCTTCAAGCTCCCGGATGAGGGTCGGCGACAGCCTGTTTCTCGTTCCGGCGTCGCAGGCGGCGGCGATGCCGCTGTCGCAGGCGTCTTGACGGAACGATTCGAACGATTTCGGAATAAGGGCGAAAATGCCGAGGCGATCCGACCGGGCCAGATCGGCGTACCAGGTTTTTATTTCGTCATCGGCTCCGGCATCGCGAAGAAGGGCGAGGAGATCGCGGAGTTCGGCAAAACCGGGCTCTTCCACCCGACTCGACGCCATCGCCAACGCCGACCTGACGTCCGCCTCCACCGGTTCGGGGAGCGATTCGCTTGTCAGGGCGGTGGTGAGGTCGGGCCTGGCCTCGCGGTTGCGGCCTTCGCCAAGGCGGAGAAAACCCCGGGCGGCATGGGCGAAGGCGCGGAAGCGGTCGATGCCGGCCAATTCGCCAAGGTAGTCCTCGAGGCCGGGGATGTCGCCGCTGTCGAGGGCGGCGGCGATGCGGCGTCCGGTCTCATCCCAGGCGGCGCGCTCCCGCTGGTCGCGGCGGACCTGGAGAAGAAGCATTTCCAAATCGGCCCGGACCACCGGATCGATGTCGTCCCGGGCCAGGGCCGCCTCGAACGCTTCCCCGGCCTGATCGATGTCGCCGAACCGGAGCCGCATCAACCCGCGAGCCGCTGCCACGTAGGCGGTCATTCCGGGTACCTGTTCGAGTACGTTGTACAGTTCCTCAAGCCCGTCGCGGTCTGCTGCCGCCGTCAGGGCGGCTTCCCGTTCGTGGATGTCGGACCACCCTTCGTCGATCATGGTGTCGAGAGCGTTCCGGAGCGCGCCGACGACGGCGAGGAGGTCGGCGGCGTAGCGGCCGAGATCGTCGTCCCGGCCGGCGACCCGGGCGGCGTCAAGTTCGGAGCCGGCGCTGTCCCGCAAGCGGTACCGAGCGTATGCTCGCCACACCAGGGCCTCCCGGTGGTCGGGCTGGACGTCAAGAAGGGCGGTGAGGGCCTGTTCGGCCCGGCGCCAGTCCCCGGTCTTTACCACCAGGTGCGCCCGCACCTGGAGAAGGATCGGATTGCCTGGCGATTCGGCCAGGGCGCGGTCGATAAATCGCCCGGCCTCGGCGAGGTTGTTCGAATCAATGCAGATAAGGGCATTATCGACGAGAAGGCGGGTAAATTCGTCAAGACCGCCGGCGCGGGCGGCTTCGTCCGGAAGGGTCAGGGCGGCGGCGGGCGCGTCTATCCCGTTGCTTCGACCGGCGAGGCATACCAGGATCAGTACCAGACTGAAACCAACTCGTCGTACCCACGCCATCGCGGATGCCCCTTACGGAAACCGAATCAAACCGAATGGAAGAATTATCCGTAAGACACTTTCCCCGCAGATGGCCGGGCCTTTCAAAAAACAGCACCCATTACAAAAGGAGGGACCGGACCGGCCCCTCCCGAAAGACGACAGTAGTGGACCAAATTGCCGGCGTAGTCATGCCGCTTCGCTCTGGCAGACCGTCGACGGACGACACGGCGTCGCCCGTTACAGCCGGTTTTTCCTACCCGCCCGGCCCTACTCCAAGGTATACTCGAATCGACGCGAATCCCGACTCAGGGTAAGGGTGTCTCCGTCCAGACTGACGGTGGCGCCGTCCCGAAGCATCTGGTGGAAATCGCGTTCAAACGCGGACAGGGCCTGGTCGACGCAGAGCATCATGGTCGAGGCGGCGTTGGCGACGGTGAGGACGCCGTCCTCGAGTTCGCCCGGTCCGGAGAACTGGTTGCAGGCGCTGCCGCTCACCCGCATGTCCGACGCGAAGGAAATGGACGGCTGTCGACCCATTTCCGATTGAAACGGCTTGCCGTCGACCCGGGCGAGGATGAAGGTCCGGCCCACGAGGTCGGCGGCGTTCACTGTCCCGGTCCCGGAAGTGGCGGTGCTCCCGGTCGATCCGGCGGCGGTGCCAGGCCGGCCGGAAGCGGTATCCGAGGAGTCTTCGCCGGCCGAGGCGTCGGAGGCGGTTTTCGTAAAAATGTAAATCCGGTCGTCCCTCCGGAGTTCCAGCGTATCGCCGTAAACCATGACGGCGTAACCGCTCCGCAGACCCTGGAGAAACAAGTTTTCCACCGTGCCCAGTTCGCCCGGGCAGGCCATACGGGTAAGCATGAAGTCGGGCATGGCGATGACGTCGTTGTCGAGGCTGTACTGGCCGCGGAAGGTATTGCAGATGCGTCCGGCCAGCGCCTGACCTGGTCCGACGCGGAGTTCGGCCGGGCGCTCGGCGGTGTAGGTTTGGCCGTTGACCCGGGCCAGACGGTAGGTTCCGGCAAGATCGGCGGGGGAGAGGCTGGCAGCGCCGGCCATGGTGGGAGCCGCCATGAGGAGGAAGAAAACAAGGGCGAACGGGGCTATGGGGAATGATGTGGTCTTCATGGGTCTGTCTCCTTGGAGAGGGACGAAAAAATCCACCTCAACCTGTAGCACGAGTATACAGGAACCGGGCCGTCACCGACACTACTTTATCCCTTTTAGGTTGGACTGGTTAGACGATTTACGGTTAAAGTTGGAAATCGGCGTAATTTGCCGGTTTTGTTGTAAATGCCGGTGAATGGCGGAAAAAAACGCAGGTTCGGGTTAAAGTTTCCGTTGTCGCCGCCGCTACCAAAGAAGAGCAGGAAATGTCCAGACCTTCCGTCCCGGGGTGTGGACGTGCGTTTCCCGGAGGATCCGGGATCGCGGCTTGTATAAGGAGAATACCTATGGCTCTTCCCAACGCCCGCCAACAGTACCTGAAGACGCAGGTTGAGACTGCATCCAAGGAACAACTGGTTGTCATGCTGTTCGACGGCATCCTCCGATTCACCGAAATCGCCAGAAAAGCTATCGAATCCAAGCAGATAGAAGATTCCCACCACGCGCTGATGCGGGCCCAGGCCATAGTGATGGAGCTGATTTGCACAGTCGACAAGGAAAAGGGCGGCGAGATCGCCAATAACCTTATGGCGCTCCACGCCTATGCCTTTAACTGCCTTATTACCGCGAACATGCGGAAAGACGTGTCCAAACTGGACGAAGTCCAGAACATCTACCGGAAGCTTCGTGAAGGCTGGGTCGGCGCCATGGAAAACCTTGGCATCACCGCCT
>JAJQFC010000053.1 GCA_021201355.1 Planctomycetaceae bacterium
AGACATAATCGATATAGATATTGCCGTCGGCGTCGGTGAGACGGGTTCTGTTTCCGGACGCTATGAACAAGGGGTCGAGTCCGACCGACCGAAAAGCGCGGACCGGGCTGTTGACGCCGCCTGGGAGGACGCGCCCGGCCCGGGCGAACAGGTTTTTCGAGGTGGTGGTGTTCATCCGATGTCTCCCTTCCGGATGGCCGTGGCGAGTTCGTTTGCGAAATACGTAATATAAATATCGGCTCCGGCCCGGAAGGTGGCGACGGCGCTTTCACACATGACGCCGTATTCGTCTATCCAGCCGTTTTGTCCGGCGGCCCTGATCATGGCGTACTCGCCTGAAACGGAATAGGCCGCCACCGGCACCGGGCTTATGGCGGCGATATCGGAGACGATATCGAGGCAGGACAGGGCCGGTTTGACAATGAGCATGTCGGCGTGTTCCTGGAGATCGAGTCTGGCCTCGCGGACCGCCTCCCGCCGGTTGTGCCAGTCCATCTGATAACCCCGGCGGTCGCCTTTCCCCGGTGCGGACCCGGCCGCTTCGCGGAACGGACCGTAGAAGGCCGAAGCGTATTTGACAGCGTAACTCATCACCGGAATTTCCGTAAATCCCTCCTCGTCGAGAAGCGACCGAATCGCTCCGACCCGGCCGTCCATCATGTCGGACGGGGCGACGACGTCGGCGCCGGCGCGGGCGTGGGAGAGGGCGGCGCGGGCGAGAATCGGCAGGGTTGTGTCGTTGTCGACCGTTTCGTCCCGGAGCATGCCGCAGTGGCCGTGACTGGTGTATTCGCAGAGGCAAACGTCCGTGACGACGAGGGCGTCCGGCCGGTGACGGCGGATGGCGCGGATGCCCTGCTGAACAACGCCGTCGTCGGCCCAGGCGCCGGACCCTTCGGCATCCTTCCCGTTCGGGATGCCGAACAGGAGGAAGTTGTTGACGCCGGCCTCGCCGGCGGCGTCGAGGGCTTCCGGCAGGCGGTCCGGGCTGTAGCGGTCGATTCCGGGCAGGCTCGGGACTGGTTCCCGGACGTTCACGCCTTCCCGGATGAAGAGCGGCAGGACAAGGGCCTCGACGGACAGCCGCGTTTCCCGGACCAGGCGTCGCATGGCGGGGCTGCGGCGGAGGCGTCGCGGTCGATCTGACAGGTTCATGCATTCTCCAATCGTTCACGTATCAGTAACGCCATGGCGTCAATAGTGGCGGACGGCGGTATAAGCGGCTGAAGGCCGACGGCCGTCGCCGCCTCGGCTGTCATGGCGCCGATGCAAAAAGTCTGGAATGCGCCGTCCGGCATGTCGGCGACGGGTACGGCGTCGGCGAAGGCGGCGACGGCGGACGCGCTCGTGAAGGTGACGGCATCGAAGACGCCGGCGGCGAGATTCTGGGCGACGCCGTCCCATTGGTCGTCCCGGTGCGTGGTGTCGTAGGCGTCGACGGCGACGAAATCAATGCCGCGCTGGGTAAGCGTCTCGTCGATGGACCGGTCGCCGATTGCGGCGCGGAAAAGGAGGACGCGATCGTCTTTCCGCACGCGGTCCCGAAGGGCGGCGGCGAGGGCGGAAGCGGACGGATCGTCCGCTATGAGGTCCGGGAAGATTCCCATGTCGACAAGCGGTTTTCCGGTGGCGGTACCGACGACGGCGAAGCGGATGCCGGCCAGGCTCCGGACATCGATGCGCCGGCGCCGCAGTTCGTCAAGGAACAGTCGGCTGGCGAAGCGGCTGGTCAACACCACCCAGTTGAAACGTCGGAGGAGGTTGAAGGGTTCGTCCGGAATCGGGCGCTGCGCCATGGCAATGGCTGCCACCGGCCGGACCCGGGCGCCGAGATCGATAAGCCGCGCGGCGAGGCGGCTGGCCGTCGTTTCGGAACTGACGACAAGGATATTCCGGTGGCGGAGCGGCGCCGTCCCGGTCCGGTCGTACTGGCCGGCCAGGCGGCAGACGTCCCCGACGACAAGAATGGCCGGCGCCGTCGCCTTTTCCGCCTGGGCGACGGCGCCGATGGTTCCGAGGGTGCCGTCCAGCCGGCGGCGCCAGGGCAGGGTGCCGTTCTCGACCAACGCCGCCGGAGTGTCCGCGTCCAAACCGGCGGCGACAAGGCCGTCCGCGATGTGGTTGATGGAAGACAGGCCCATGAGGAAAACAAGCGTTCCCCGCAGTCCCGCGAGGGCGGCGAAAGGAATGTCGGGGGCGGCGCCGTCCTTCCCGTGGCCGGTGATGATGTGGACGGAGGAAGCGTGGTCCCGGTGGGTGACGGGTATGCCGACGCTGGCCGGTGCGGCGATGGCGGATGTCACGCCGGAGACGATGCGGAACGGCACGCCGTTCTCAACAAGCAGGTCAAGCTCTTCCCCGCCACGGCCGAAAAGGAACGGGTCGCCGCCTTTTAGGCGGACAACGCGTTTTCCGGAACGAGCATGCTCAAGAATGAGCCGGTTTATCCGGTCCTGCGGCACCGGATGATCGCCTTTCCGTTTCCCGACGTCTATCCGTTCGGCCGCCCGCGGGATCAGGGCGAGAATGTCGTCCCCGACCAGCCGGTCGTACAAAACCACTTCGGCGTTTTCAATGGCCTGCCGTCCGGCCACGGTCAGAAGACCGGGGTCTCCGGGACCGGCGCCGACGAGTATCACCGGGCAGGTGTCTGGCACGGAGCGCTCCTTTCCCGGCGGCACGAATGGTCCGCCGGATAATATAGTACTGAGAATTCTGGACCCATGAACGTCAACCGGGCCCATGAGAAAAAATCGGTGTAACAACGGGTTCTGCCGGAAGGTCTGTTAATTCACCTGAACTGCCAGGAGGCTTTTACTGGTGGACGACCGCGCGAAATAAGGGTCAACCCGACAAGTTTTTCCCGCCTCGAAATTCGATTTTACCCAACGATCGTCCCGAACTGGAGCGATTTCGCCAGGTAACGACCATGCACTTCCGCCAGTTCGCGCGGTCCGGTGACGGTACTCCTCCTGACCTGGCCAAGGTCGTTCACGTACAATCCGGTCAACACCATCTCCCCGCCTTTCACCGTGGCGTAGGCTGCGGTCGGTGCGGAACAGCCGCCGTCCAGGCAGCGGATAAAGGCACGCTCGGCGTGGCAGGTGTCCCGGGTGTCGGGGCAATTGATGGCCGAGAGAAAGCCGTAGTTTTCCCCGGCCCGGCCCTGAATCGCCAGGACGCCCTGGCAGGCGGCGGGAATGACTTCCTCTGTGGAAAACTCCCGGCCCACCCGATTCCACATGTTGAGGCGCTTCAGGGCGGCAGCGGCGAGGACTAGCCCGCCGAACTGGCCGCTGTCCAGCTTTCTCAGGCGGCTGTCAATATTGCCGCGAATCGGCGCTCTGGCCCAATCCGGATACACGGAACGAAGCTGCAATTGCCGCCGGATGCTGGCGGAGCCGAGCGGTTTGGTGAAATCCGGCGTATCCCGTCCGGCCGGATAGATGAGGACGTCACGGGGATCTTCCCGCCGGAGAACCGCCACAATCGGCAGGTCCGGGTGTTCGGGGACGGGCACGTCCTTGTACGAGTGGACGCATATGTCGACGCGCTCCTCAAGGAGCGCCGTTTCCAGTTCCTTGACAAACAGTCCCTTGCCGCCGATGGTGTCCAACTTTTGACCGAGGATTTTGTCGCCTGTCGTTTTCATCGTAATCAATTCCAACGCCAGGTCGGGATTGCTACGCTGTATCGCGTCCATAACCGTTGTGGCTTGCACTATCGCCAGCCTGCTCTCCCGGCTGCCCACACGCAATATCTTTTTCAATGCGGTCAAGCTCCTCTCGAATCTCGGCGGCCGCCTTGCGGACAAGGGTATGGTCGCCGTTTTTTGATATAATTCCGGCCGTGAACAGATCCCCCTCAATCAGGGCCGGAAAGTAAAATGTGCATTCGTCGCGCCGGTCGGCGACGCTGACCAGGACGCCGCGCTCCCGGGCCTCGGCGCCAATCCACCGGTTGACTTCCCGCGAATCCGTCGCGGCGATGGCGAGGGTGACGCCGTCCAGATCGGCCGAATGGTATTCGCGTCGCTCCCAAACAAGGTTTGGCGAGTCAAGGTAGCGTTCCAGTTCCGGGCATATGCCCGGCGATACCACCACCACCCGGGCATCGAAGCGAAGCAGGGCGACCGCCCGCCGGGCGGCGATTTTACCGCCGCCGGCCACCAGGACGCGGGTTCCCGAAACATTGATGAACAAGGGAAAATTCGGTCGGCCCGGTTCGCGGGCGAGGCGGCGGGTGCGGTTCTGATGCCAGGTGATAAAGCGTTTCGCTTCTTCCCGGATGAGCGCCTCGGCCTCGAGGAGGTGCGGCCGGTTTGCCTCGTCGTCGTCCCGCCTCAGGTCGTCCACGTTCCAGACCGTCGCCCGGCCGTTCGTGGCGATGGCCGGGTCGATGTCCCGTGGCACGGCGAGGTCGAGAAGGTACGGCGGCGGTTCGGCCACCCGGGCGAAGTCTTCCGCCGTGACGGTGTATTTCGGACTCGAGGTTGCGCTGACGACAATGTCCCGGCCAGACATTTCGGCGTAACGGTTTTCAAACGGAACCGTGACGACCCCGGCGCCCGCGTCTTTCCGGTGCGCCCTGACGGTCATCACGACCGACGCGCCAGAATTTTCCAGGTAGGCGGCGGCTTGGCGGCCGACAACGCCGTTTCCGATGACGATGGCCCGCCGTCCGGCCAGGTTCCCGGCGGCGGCGGCGATAGTGTCGATGCCGGCGGCGGCGACGGAAGCGCCTTCCCGGCTGAACCGGACCGACGTTTTGACCCGTTTCCCGGCGGTAACGGCGCTCCGGAACAGTGTTTCCAGGACCGGGTCGGTGGCGCCGGCGTCGCGGGCCGCTTCCAGGGCGGAACGGGTTTGGGTAATTATCTGATCATCCCCGAGCACGCTCGATTCGAGACCCGACGCCACCCGCATGAGGTGGAGGATGGCTTCGCGGTCGTCCCGCCTGGTGAAAAGACGTGTGGCGACGGCGGCGTCCCGTCCGAGGGTGGTGGCGATGATCGTCGGGCCGTCCGGGAAATGGTCGTCGTCGTGGGAGAGGTAGAGTTCGCTCCGGTTGCAGGTCACGAGGAAAACGGCGCCACGGACGCCGCTGTCGGCGACGGCATGTCGCATGACAGCCGACCGGAGCGGCTCGGTTGGAGAAAACGCCTCCCGTTCACGGACATCGGCCGTAATAAAGTCGAGCCCGAACATGGTTATGGCCATGGACACCGCCTCTCGTGGACGCGTGGAAATTGTTTTGACCGTGTATGCGTTCGTGATATCGTGGTTGTGGCCGCGACACCGAATCGGGCGGCGTCGCGGCCACGGAAACGCCGGGAAATGCCGCCGGCCGAACCGGATCCAAGGACAATACCTGAGGCGGACCGGAACCGCCATTCCGACCGCATTTTTTCCATAACTCCGTATTGACCGGCTATCTACGGTGATTTTACTCCATGTTCTCCGTATTGCCTGTAAAATTCAATAGCATATCATGAGTTTACCACAAAGTGCGATGAAAGTACCGGAATCGTTCCATCCCGACGTGTATACTCTGTGGCGGCGGTCCGCCCAGGCATTCTGTCTGTTAAACGATACGCTTTTAGCTCGAGCCATTCCGAACCAGGCGCGGAAGGAGCGACACTTTCGATGAACAACTCCGCGCCGACCAATCGATCGGACCAGCCCGCCGCCGTGCCCCTCCGTAACGGTTTCACCACCGGCACCTGCGCCGCCGTTGCCGCCGGCGCCGCTGCGGCGTTCCTCGCCGGCGGCGAACCGGTCGACCGCTTTACGGTGACCCTGCCGGACGGGTCAGAAACGTCTCTGCCCGTCAGCGTCAGGCCGGACGGCCCGGGCGCCGCTCTCGCCACGGTTGTTAAGGACGCGGGAGACGACCCGGACATCACGGACGGCATCGAGGTTGTGGTCAGGGTAGTGAAACGGCCTGACGCCAATATCGCCATAGACGGCGGCGCCGGGGTCGGACGGGTAACGAAACCGGGGCTCGACCAGCCCGTCGGCGCCGCCGCCATCAACAGCGTGCCGAGGCGCATGATCGCGGACGCCGTCAATGCCGTCCGGAAACGGTTCGGATACCGGGGCGGATTCGACATTCTGGTAACGATTCCCGCCGGCGAGGCGCTGGCCGCGCGTACCTTCAATCCGCGCCTCGGCATTGTCGGCGGCTTGTCCGTCCTCGGCACCACCGGTATTGTCGAACCGATGAGCACGCGGGCGGTTCTCGATTCCCTTGAAGCTGAAATGCGCATGCACCGGGCCGGCGGCGGCACGATTCTCGTCATTACGCCGGGAAAATACGGCGAAGCGTTTCTCGCCGGATACGAGCCGCTCCGGGCTGCTCCGTCCGTGGTCTGCGCTAATCATGTCGGCGCTGCGCTGGATCGGGCCATCGCCGCCGGCTTTGACCGCCTTGTATTTGTCGGCCATATCGGCAAAATGATAAAACTTTCCGGCGGCATTCTGGACACCCATTCACGCGTGGCGGACGGCCGGCTGGAGCTCCTTGCCTTGCATGCCACCCTCGCCGGCGCCGGTCCGGGCGATCTGCGGGAAATCCTCGACGCCGCAACGGTGGACCAGGGCCTGGACACGGTGACGCGTCTCGGTCTGCGTGACGCAGTGATCCGGGGCATTCTCGACCGGGCGGAGAAATATCTCAGGGAACGCGCCGATCGGGCTGGCGGTGCCGGCGTCAGGACGGGGCTTGTCCTGTTTTCACACCGGGATTCACTCGTCGCCGTCGGTAACGGCGCCAAAGCGATTATGGACGGGCCTTCCTAACGGGCCGGTCATTGTCGGTTATATCTGGCCGAAAAAAGGGCCGCTGCGCAACTATTGGCAGTGTCCGACTGACGATGTGGAAATAATACGGAACCGGTTAGGTTTCCTTCGGAAATGTGACCGTCAGTACCGAACGACGTCATGGAATAGTACGTATACGGGTGCAGGGGAGAGGAAGCGAATGACCAAAGGAATTCTCTATGGCGTCAGCGTCGGCCCGGGCGATCCCGGGCTGATGACTTTCAGGGCGGTGGAGACGATCCGTCTCGTCCCGGTCGTGGCGGCGCCGCGGACGCGGGACGGCGCCATGGTCGCCCTCGACATCGCCCGGGGCGCGGTCGATCTAGCCGGGAAGGAAATCCTGCCCCTCGACTTCGCCATGAGTCCGGACCCGGACGTCCGCGCGAGGTTGCACGAAACCGCCGCCGATCTATTGCAAACCCGGCTCGACGCCGGTAAAAGCGTCGCGATGTTGAATCTTGGCGACGTCTCGGTCTATGCGTCGTTTCGTTATGTCGCGAACCTCCTCACCGCCCGGGGCTACGACATCGCGATGATCCCGGGTGTCACCAGTTTTTCCGCCGCCGCCGCCCGCCTCGGCGTCAGCCTTACCGATATGCGGAAGCCCCTGTACGTTATCCCGGACGGCGGCAGTATGGACGAAACCCTCCTGGATCACGCCGCCGGATTCGTTTTCATGAAATCAGCGGGTAACCTGTCTTCCCTTCTCGAGCTCCTCGACCGCCGCGGACTCCTGGCCGACGCAAGCGTCGTGCAGAACTGCGGCATGGCGACGGAACGCGTCTTCGCCAGCGCCGCCGGCGCCGACATCGCGCCGGAGTATTTCACCGTCGTCCTTCTGAAAAAGGAGGAAACGGAATGATCTGGTTTGTCGGCGCCGGTCCCGGCGACATCGATCTTATCACGGTCAAGGGCCAGCGTCATCTCCGCGAAGCCGATCAGGTCATATTCGCCGGGAGCCTTGTCAACCCGACCCTTCTTGAACAGTGCAAAGTCGGCGCCGTCATCCACGACAGCGCCGTCATGACCCTGGAACAGGTCATCGAAGCCATGCGGGCGGGCGAACAGAACGGCTGGACCACGGTCCGCCTCCATACCGGCGATCCGAGCCTATACGGTGCCATCAGGGAACAAATGGACGCCCTGAAGCGCCTCGCTATCAACTATGAAATAGTCCCCGGGGTGTCGTCGTTCTCCGCCGCCGCCGCCGCCGTCGAGGCCGAGTACACCCTTCCCGGCGTCAGCCAAACCGTAATCCTTACCCGCCTCGCCGGCCGCACGCCGGTCCCGGACGGGGAGGACATGGCCACGCTCGCCGCCCACGGCGCTTCGATGGCCGTATTCCTCAGTTCCGGCCTGCTTGGGAAACTACAGGACAAGCTCCTCGCCGGCGCCTACACGGAAGACACGCCCGTCGCCCTGGTCTACAAGGCCAGTTGGCCGGACGAACAAGTTATCCGCTGCCGTCTTGGCGACCTCGCCCGCGCCGGCGCCGATCACGGCATCGACAAAACCGCCCTGGTCCTCGTCGGCGACTTTCTTGGGGACGACTACGAACGGTCCCGGTTGTATCACCCGGATTTCACCACCGGATTCCGGAAAGGAACCGATGCGGATTGACCTGGCAGCTTTCACCGACCGGGGCTATGCCCTCGCCGCCACCATCGCCTCGGCGCTGAACCGCGCCGGAGATAATGCCACGGTCGTCCGCCCGGGCCGGGACGTTTCGCTCCGCGACTGGACCGAACGCGCTTTTCACGGCGCCGACGCCCTGGTCTTTGTCGGCGCCGTCGGCATCGCGGTCCGGGCGGTGGCGCCGTTTATCCGGGACAAGACAACCGATCCCGCCGTCGTCGCCATCGACGACGGCGGCCGTTTTGCCGTGGCGGTTTTGTCCGGCCACGTCGGCGGCGCCAACGCCTTGACCGAACGATTGGCGACCATGACCGGAGCCGTCCCGGTTGTGACGACGGCGACGGACAACGCCGGCGTGTTCGCCGTCGACGCCTGGGCGGTCAGGAACAACCTCGCCATCGTCAATCCAAGGGCGATAAAGTCCGTCTCTGCCAAACTTCTTCACGGCGACAGCATTGTCATTCACTCGGCCTATCCGGTGACCGGCACGGCGCCGGACAATGTCATCCTTGAAGCGCGCGGCGCCGGAGGCGGCAACGGCGTTGCCGGCGACACGGAGCCCGACGTTGTTATCGACGTCAACCTTCCGGCGGAAACGCGAACAGTCGATACATTGGAAATCGCCTCGATACCGTCACCGCTTCGCCTCTCGCCGCG
>JAJQFC010000178.1 GCA_021201355.1 Planctomycetaceae bacterium
CTCTCTGATAATACATTATAATTAAAATAGGTTTCCATCCCGCCGGATTTGCCCACCCGGGTCGAGAAATTGATTCGAATGTCGGGCGCCATCCAGCTGCTAACAATGGCGTAGGCGGGAATGTCACTATGGCTGGCGCGGTAGTGCGGGTTGAGCACTCCCCGGATGTCGGCGCCGCGCCGCCACTTCGGTAAAATTCCGGAGTAGGCCAGCGTCACGGCCGGCGTCCGCAAACTGTCGATGGCGAATTTCGGCAATTTGCCGCTGGACGAAATTGCCAGCCATGGATCGACAACGGCAAAATAGAGAACGCCCTCCCCCCGACCGGTCAAGGCATACACCCCGTCGTCCCCTTGCGTTACGCTGAGGCCGCGTTCGATGCCGAGTTCCGCCATAACGGTCATTGGCTGTGGGACATTGAGGAAAAGAGCCCAGGATTCGCCCTCGTTCTCGTCCGCCGGCGCCACGCAATATGCAGCGCGACTGGCGCTGGACAGCCACAAAATCGGCTTACTGTCGCCGAGTCCTTCCACTTCGTCGCCAATGATGGTCGCCAATTCCTGCTGGACCTTGTTCCAGCGAATCTCGACCAACCCGTCGCCCCCCCTGGTCCAGAGGGTCCAGTCGCCGACGGTCCGGAACAGCGTATCCAGTTCCCGCGCCTCGGCATAGAACTCCACCGACCGGGGCGTCAGGGCGGACGGGTCTTCCCGGTAATCCGTGCGGCTGGTAAAGACGAGAACGGCCAGGAGCAGGAGGAGGAGCGCCGCGACAAGCGCGGCCCAGCGCCGCCAGCCGGCAAGGAACACCACCCGATACAGCCATGCTCCCATTCTCTGGCCAAACCCTCTGGTACCGCCGGGTTGTGATGTCATAGGACTTCCTCCCTGGTGCATTATCCAGACTATTGGTTCACTCGACCGGCCAGTCCGCCTCGCCTGCACCGGCAACCTGAAGTGTACTGTCGCATATAAGCGAAACCTGTGCCGGACATAAAACCGTTTAGCCAGGACCCGATAGTATTCCGGCGGCGGACGCCCCTACGATGCGTTATACCCGATAACATCCCGCCCGGGCAATGACACGCTCCTTATTCTTCGATACGAATCATGGTCGGCTTTTCCTGCATGAACTCCATCGTGGCGATTCCGACAAGTGCTTTTTGGATATCGCCTTCCTTCGCCATGTGGGTGAAGAGACAGACCGAGGCATGTCCGTCGATGGCGTCGTCCTCGAACTGGTGAACGGCGGCGATGGACACGTTGTTATTGCCGAGGGCGGTGGTAATTTTCCCGATAACGCCCGGCTTGTCCTCGACCTGGCAGCGGACATAATAGCGAACGCGGTAGTCGTCCATCGGCGCCACGGTGTAGGCATTCTTTTCCGGCGGGAACCAGGCCGGGCCGGACCCGCCGAGCGCCACCGCTCGCGCCACCGCGACGATATCCGACATCACCGCCGACGCGGTTGGATAGCGCCCCGCCCCGCGGCCGTAGAACATGCTTTCCATAACCGCGTCGCCTTCGGTTTTGACGCCGTTCATACTGCCGGCGACCGCCGCCAGCGGATCGGAATCCTTCAACAGCGACGGGTGGACCGACAGGAACAGCCGATCGGCCGCGTTCACCTCGCCCCTTCCGCCGTTTTCGGCCATGACCGGTTCCGGATCGGTCCGGATGGCGCCAAGCAGCTTCAGGGTATAACCGAGGCTTTTGGCGATCTTTATGTCGACATCGGAAACATTCCGGATGCCTTCGATATGGAGGGCCGAGAAGTCGATCCATGTCTCAAATGACAAGGCCGCCAGCAACGCCAATTTGTGCCCGGTATCCTTGCCGTCGATGTCGGAGGACGGATCGGCTTCGGCAAAACCGAGGCGTTGCGCTTCGGCGAGACAATCGGCGAACGGCATCCCCTTCGCGGTCATTTCGGTGAGGATATAATTGCACGTCCCGTTGAGAATGCCGAGGAGCGACTGCATCCGGTTGACGATCAGGCCTTCCCGTAAGGAAATAAGAAGCGGAATGCCGCCGGCGACAGCCGCCTCGAAGGCGATAATCCGGTTTTTTCCCCGCGCCTTCCTGAAGATGTCGGCGCCGCGTTCGGCCAGAAGCGCCTTGTTCGCCGTCACCACATGCTTGCCGGCGTCGAGGGCGGCCATGACGCAATCGTAGGCTATTCCGGTACCGCCCATCAATTCGACCACGACGTCGACATCGGGCTTGTCCATCAACTTATGGAAATCGTCGACAACCCGGTCCGCCGCCATGCCCATGGCGATGGCGCGGGGCATGTCCTTGTCCGCCGCCCAGGCCAGGTCAAGCGTGACGCCGGCGCGGCGGGCCAGCAGGTCCCGTCGGTTCAGGAGAAGATCGGCCACGCCGCCCCCGACAACGCCGGCCCCGGCGAGTCCTATGCCGCAACGCAATTCTTTGTTCATGGTTTCCTCGCTGTACAAGATCCAAAGTATGGAACAAAAACGTTCTGACAATCTACGCATCGGGCGAGTTGCAACAACCCGGCCACGCACCATAGGTTTGCCGGTATGGCGATATTGCCTCGAAAAAAGGCGTATCCCGTCCTTTCCGCATGGTGACTATCGGGATCGCGGCCGATACCCGTTTGTCCTGCAATCAGAAAATACGGTTAAACAAACCAGTAGAAACCGACGCGTCCGAAGACGACCGACGCATACCAGACACTGCACCAATGTCACGTGTCGCGACGGTGGCGGAGAGATGAGGGTGTGAAGGCGCATTTCCCCCGGGTGAATCATATACCGGTCGGGAATTTGGCACAATTGTTTTACGGGATTCTCCAACAAAAAACCGATTCGGCCATTGCCCGGCCCGGCCAAACAGATATACTTTCATCATCATGTAAAATACGTCGGACATCGGCCGCCGGCCCGTTGAGAGGCTGCGGTCGTTATATCATGTACGCAGTAGTGACGGGAATAACCGGTTGAACGCAGGCGGTTTGATCGGCGCCTTAAAGCCAATTCCGGTTCCCCACGGGCAAATTCTATTAAGGAGAGGTAGCGGGCCTGTTGCCTGTGCGCCGGTTCCGGCGGAAAGAGGTGATAACGTGGCCTGGCCCAACCCGTATGTTCTCAGTTGTATCGTATTGTTATAAAAAGGATAGACATGACAGTATCAACGGTGAAAAAGATTGACGCCCGGCTCGACCAGCTTGAACCCGGCAGTCTCCGGCATAAAGTGATGCTGGCGCTGCGGCAGTTCCGCGCCTCGTGGGTGGAGCTTGGCCGCCTCCTCAACGAAGTCGTCTTCGGTGGCGACTATAAGGAGTGGGGCTACGATGATTTCGAAGTCTATTGCGCCCGTGAACTCGGCTTGAAAAAACCGACGGTGCAAAAGCTCATGTCCAGCTACAACTACATGAAGAAATACGAAGCGCCGCGGCTGCGCGAGTACGAGGAATCCCCCGCGACCGGTCCGGTCCCGGAGATTCCCGATTTTCAAACGGTCGAGTTATTGGACCGGGTCCGTAACCGCGAAGAGATGCCGGAGGAAAAAATAAACGAACTCCATCGCCGCGCCTTCGAAGGCGAAGGCGAGGAGCCGGAATTCCGCCGTGAACTGCGTCAAATTCTCCGGCCGCCGGTTGATTCTTCTCCGGACACGGGCAGCCGCGAAGACAAGGCCGACCTCGCCTCTGTTCTTCGCGCCGCCAGGGAACTAAGAAAACGCCTGGCCACATCAAGAGTGGTCCCGGACGGTTTAAAGGAACGGTTGGAACGTTGCCTCGTCGAACTGGAAAGCCTGGAGGATCACCCGTTTTAATAAATGCCAAGAGATTATAAAGACGCCACCTATCCGGCAAGATAGTGAAAAACTAAAACCTGAAGCAAATATCAAAAAGATTGAGTTAAACCGTTTGGGGAACCAAGGGAAAACGTCTTGACAGCGCGCACGAAATCATTATACTTCTCCTTTCCATAAAACGCTCTTCATGCGGAAGTGGCGGAATGGCAGACGCGCTAGCTTCAGGAGCTAGTGGCCGCAAGGTCGTGGAGGTTCAAGTCCTCTCTTCCGCACCAATTCTTAAGGCCGTAATCCTTTAGAGATTGCGGCCTTTCTTCTTTTGTATCAACACCTTAGCTTTGCAATGTGGACACGCATACTCTCCGTCTTCATCATACTCAATCGTCATGTCCAGTATACCATTTTTTACCTCTTTCACGGAATTTTGTGACAATTCTGTGACTATTTTTTGGCGCACCTCGGCCCCATTTCCTCGTCTGGGTGGAAGTATACCGAGGCAGATTTTTCGGACGTATGCCTCATTGCCGCCTGGACCATTCGCGGATTAAAATTTTTACTCGCTAATGTCCCGAGAGTATGCCGGAATTCGTGGATTTTCTTCCTTTCCAGTCCCGCGATCTTCCAAGACCTTTGTGCAGCCCGCAACAACGACATCCGATTCCACGCCAGACCAGCCTGATTAACAAATAGGCGGTCCGCTGGATTTGGCTATTCGACCTTCATGCACTACAAGGAGAAGATGAAATGGAGGACGCGCGAGATGGAAGCGGTCGGGTACTGCCGGCGATCTAAAGGGAGAGGCAGCAAAGGTGCCGGCAGATCCGCAGCGTCATCCCCAAGCACCAGGGGGAACTGGAACGAAGGTGGAGATGCCAACGTTCGGGAAACCGCCGGGAGGGCGGGAAATCAAGCGTTTTTGAACAACCACAAAACCCAAACACGCAGCAAAGGAATCAGGATATGAGGATCTATGGCAAAACTATTTATGACCCTGGGCGACAAGGGCGGCATTGGCAAGTCCTTCATCCCCGCTTTGATGGCGCAGTACATTCTGGACAACCTCACCGACTACAAGCCTGTCTGCATCGATCTGGACTGTAAGAATTGCACCTTCTCCCGCTATGAAGGGCTGGGGGTGGATCTGATCGACGTGCGGACGGACGGCGACATCGACCGCAGCAAATTCGACCTTCTTATCAACCGCATCATGAGCGCCAAGGATAACGAGATCGTCATTACCGACGTGGGCGGCAATGTCTATGTGCCTATGACGGATTATTTGAAGGTGAACGAGATTTTCGAGCTGCTCACGTCTTTCGGGACGGAAATCGTGTTGCATGTTCCCTTCGTCGGCGGCGGGGATCTGTTTCCCACCTTGCAGACCTTGGACGAACTTGTGGAAAACACCCCGTCCGATCTGCCGGTATCGGTCTGGATAAATCAGAAAAACGGACGGGTGGAGTACAAAGGCAAGTGCTTCGAAGAATCGGAGCGGTTTTACGACTACCAGTGCCGCATTAAGGCTATCACCTACATTCCTCTCTGGCGTCCGGACATGCAAATCAACGTCGCGGAGATGCTGGAGGACGCGGTGACGTTCGACCAGGCGCTTCGGATGGATACGTTCGATCTGGTGTCGAAGCAACGTCTGACTATGGCGAAGCGGTATCTGTATTCAGCCATTGAGAAATCGGGGGTGTGCCTATGACTACACGGTTGGAGGACGTGATTCGTGACGCGGCATTGAAGAACCGCGTCGGCCTGCGTGAAGACGATCCGGTTATGGTGCTTGTGACCATCATGAACCGGATCGCGGAAGACCAGACCGCCAACTCCACTGCGGCGATGGAAAACCACCGCACCATTTTTCAGGAAATCGCCCTGGCGTGGCGCACCGACGCCACCGAGCGGGCCAACCAAATCCTGAATGCGGCGCTGGATGCCGGCAGGAAGGCGATGGCGAAGGGAATGACCGAGGGGGGGGGACCAAGGTAATGGCTTTGGTCCGGGACGAGACGGAAAGCATGCTGTCGGAAATGGCGGCGGCGAGCGCCAGGATGGAGAGAGCGATGGAGGCGCACCGGAAATGGGTGGTATGGATGTCGGTCGCCAACAGCGCGGTTCTCATTATCGCTCTGGCGGTCATGGCGCTGCGATGATGTGGGGGAACAATGATAACATGTCCAAAATGCGGCAACTTCATCAAAGACGATGGCATTTGCTGGCACTGTTATGTGCATACTCCAAAGAATCGGGTCAACGAAAACACCAGTCGAAACATTGGCTATCCGGAGAAAAAACGGGGGTGGGAACGGGCAGATATCCAATACCACGGCGGTACGTTTCATAGCGGTGAATGGTAATGATATGGGTGACAAAAGAGAGCCGGTAATGGTGTCACGCACCAGTACCGGCTTTTGTTTGAATAGCGGCGCTGTTACCTATCGTGGCGTCGAGGGACAGCCGGCCCCTTTATTTTTGGATAGGAACAGCGCCAAAATTTCGCAGCGGCGAGGTATTTGCCGCTATTTAAGGGACCTCTCTAAAACGCAATTCCCACCGACGCGCTCAGGTTGTGCCCCTTGAAGCCGGACCGCGTCTCGAAGTCGTAATCGAGGCGGAAGTCGACGCGGTCGTTGAGGCGGCCGGAGAGGCCGGCACCGACGCGCCAGCGGTTGCGGCCCGGGTCGACGCCGACCATCTTCGCGCCGCCGGGTGTACCGACGTAGCCGGCGACGATGGAGGGCTGGGACTTGTCGGCGGCATAGACGTAGGAGGTGCGGATTTCGGGTACGACGAAACCGCCGTCGCAGCCGAAGCGGAACATCTTGTTCAGGCGCAGGCCGAACGGGATGTCGACACCGTTGTCATGGCCGGAATCGAAGCGGTTGGCTATGAGGGCCGGGTTATTAATGGTTTCGGTCCAGGTGCCGTTTTTGAGGTAGGTGTACTCGACGCCGACCGACGGGATAAGGTTAAAGTCGCGTGGGAGTCGGGCCATGTAGCCAAGTTCCAAGTCGGCCGTGAAGGCGTCGGAACCGTATTTCGCCTTTTTGACCCCGCCCGGCGTCGCGATGGAGTGGACCTTGTAATCAATCCAGGCGTGGCCATAGCCGAAGCCGCCTTCGGCGTAGAAGCCGGATTCGTGGATGTAAGCGCCGTAGAGGGCGAGGTTGAGGACGTCGGCCTCGTTCTTGTAGCGGAGGTCGTTGACTTTCAGGTCGCCCCGGGAATAGGCGGCGGCGACGCCGAGGTTGAGGTTGCCGAGGGTGTATTCGTAGCCGAGGACCGCGCCTTGCGAATCGTATTTATAGCCGGGAAGATTCGACCGCTCATTCTGTTTGGCCCAGGTACCGAAGCCGCCCGCCCAGATGCGAGACTGGCCCAATGGCACGCAGTCCCGTGCGCCGTAGCGGGGCGAGGCGAAGGCGGCGTTGGAGCCAAACCCGGCCTCGGCCTGTCCGGCAAACTGGTCGGCAAACATTCGGCTGTCGAAAAAGAAACGGTTTTGTCCCTGCCAGCGCCTGCGGAAGCGGGCCATATCATCAGACAGCGCCTGGTTGGCGTAGGCGGCGTAGCCGCCGTAGAGTTGTTGCAGTGCGACGACCGCGAAGCCCGGCGTGCGGCCGATGGTGGCGAGGTCGTATGCGGAGGAGATATCGGCAGGGAGGAGCGAGCCATCGTCCAACCGGTCCAGATAATCGCTGCCGCGTATGATGTTGACGTTGTTCAGGCCGGCCGGATTCAGAATGCTGTCCGAATCCTCGCGGAAGGTCACATAGCCGTTACTGCCCAATATGATGTCAAGGCCGGATCGGGTAATATCGTAGGAGAATCGCCCATAGCGTATATCCAGCACATCGGTGAACACGCTTGTCGATTCCACTCCTTCCACCAGGGTGATAGCTTGTCCCTGCACCAGCGACGGCGTACCGGACAAGACGACGGCGGTGTCGGCGGTGGTGATCAGGGTTCCGTTGGCGCTAAGCATGGTCTCACCGGCGTTGACGCCGGAAATATCGAAGGTGATGGTGTTGCCGCCGACGGTCAGGGTGTTGTCGTTGCCTGAATCATTGACGGAGGCTCCGGTGCCCGATATTGTCAGGGCGGCGATGGACGCGGTGCCGCCAGCGACGGTGCTGATATCGAAAGTGGTGCTGCCGGCCATGATCAGCCCGGAGGATGCCGCTATCGAGCCGCCCCCGTCCAGCGCCAGTGTGCCTTCGGTCAGGGTGGTCGCGCCGGTGTAGGAATTGGCGGCGGATATTGTGAGGACGCCTGTTCCCTTCTTGATCAAGCCGCCGTCGCCGGAAATGACGCCGGAATAGGTGGCGGAATCGGACCGGTTGAAAGCGATATCCGCGCTGGCGGCAACGGCGATGCTGGACAATTCGATACTGCCGGTGGTACCGCCGTCGCCGATTTGGAGCGTGCCGGCTTCAACCGCCGTGACGCCGGTGTAGGTGTTGGTTGCGGTCAGGGTCAGCGTGCCCAAACCCTTTTTGGTCAAGCCGCCATCGCCAGAGAGAACCCCGGCGAAAACGCCCTCGGCGCTCTGGTCAACGGTAAGGTTGCCGAGGATGATTTCCGTCCCGGCATCGCCGGCCAAAAAGCCCACGCACTGGGTCATTCCGTTCATGTCCACCGCGCCGTTGTTTTGCAAGGTAAGGCAGGAGGTCGCCCCAAACGCGCCGGACGCCAGCATGGTCACCCGCATGCCATCGACCACAGTCGTGCCGCTATAGTCGCTCGCGGCGTTGCCCACCGCCGCGTCCCGGGCGCCGGTAAAGGTGAAGCCGCCCGCGCCGGTCAGCCTTGCGCCGATGGTCGGGGTCGTGGCCGCGCTGCCGGTTGAATCCAGAACCACGCTATGGCCTGATAACGATTCCAACCGGCTGAGTCCGTAGCCAAGGTAGATGCCTTTCTCCGAAGCGGTATTCTGTACGCTGGCCGTATACGCATACGTCGCTTTACCCACGGTGGCGCCGCCGTCCAGAATGTCGCGGACTTCCGTTTTGTCGCTCACGTCGTTGCCGTTGGCATCCTGTATGTTCAAACTGCCGGTCCCGTTCATATGCGAGGCTTTGACGATCTGTTTCTGGTAGAGGCCGCTGTGATCGTAAAAAGTGCCGTAATCGACGGCCGTGGTCATGATTTCGTTAAGCGTTCCGGTGTCGACCTTAATCGTGCCGCCCCCGGATTCGAGAGACAGGGTATTGACCGTGAGCAGGGTGTCGGGATTGATGCTGCCGCTGCCGTCAAAGGCCTGGTAGGCGAGGGTTCCGCCGTTGAAGGCCAGCGAGCCTATCGTG
>JAJQFC010000267.1 GCA_021201355.1 Planctomycetaceae bacterium
CCGTCGATGAGCCAATCCCACCGGACGTTATACCTTTCAACAACAATTTGTAACTTGTTCCACGGGACACGGTTTTTTCGGTGTTTCCATTCGCTTATGGCACTGGGGAAAACGTCAAACTCGACGGCGATTTCATTCTGGGTCATCCCTTTAAATAGCGTGAAAAAGCGACGGTTTATCAAATATGTCGAAAAAACCGGCTTCTTGACTCGGGGCTTCTTTTTCTCTTGGCCGGATGATACATGCTCCCCACGCCATCAAGAAGCCAATCCCAACTAATGCCCTCGCTATCGCAAAAGTATTTGAGGGTTTTCCAGGGCGGGGCAACGCGTTTTTCCCAGTTAAGGACGGCCTCAGGTAAAACGCCATATCTTTTTGCTATTTCCGACGTTGTCAGGTTTGCATGGAATAAGAAAAATCGTTTGGCAACATCCTTTTTATCAGGCATTTAAAATTCCTGGATATTAACAAAAAACTAAATATCGTGGTGATTTAATCCTGATTTTCAGATTCGCGGTACTTGGGTTCAATACCGTCGATAAGCCAATCCCATCGAACATTGAACCTCTCCACGGCATATTCCAACCTTTTCCACGGAACCCTGCTTTTATTTGTCCTCCATTCGCTGACCGTACTTGATGTGACACCCAGTTCCGCCGCAATTTCACAGTATTTCATTTCCGCAAACAGTTTTAAAAAGCGCTGGTTCATTCGGTATGTTGGGAAACTTGGCTTCTTATAACGCGGTTTCTTTGGTTTCTTCCCAGGATGGATCTTATCACCGTACCCTTCAAGCAACCAGTCCCAACTGATTCCTTGGCTGTCACAGAGGTTCTTCAGTGTCCTCCAAGGCAGAGCGTCTCTTTTTCCCCAATTGGAAACTGCCCCGGGAACAACGCCGTATTTTTTAGCGATGTCCTTTTGATTCAAGTTTAAGTGACATGAAAAGAAACGATATGCAACATCAAACTTATCAATCATTTGCTTAAATGCCTTAAGATAGAAAATTACCTGAAAAGATCTTGACTTACCTCTTTCAGCTAGTACAATGATGATGAGGAGGACCATCGCCCCGCGTGTATTAAGTCCGCTAGGTCTACCTCTTAAAAACTATCCAGTATACCGTGCTAGAACCGCTCTGGCATGAAGAAACATTTCGCGCACGCGAAACGCGGGGTTTTATTTCCCGTTGGTAAGGGGAACAGGATCGGGAATCGTTTGCTGTGGGCGTTTGGCAATGCACTCACCTCACTTCCGCACAACTCCTGGCCGCTGCCGGTACGCGTAGGGGCGACCGCCCAGCGGTGCGGAAGAGATTCCAGATTGGGTTGTTTGAGGTAGGCGATACTATGGCTATTTCATCGCGGTGGTTTAATCCGGATTTTCAGATTCTCGGTACTTGGGTTCAATGCCGTCGATGAGCCAATCCCACCGGACGTTATATCTCTGTACTACGTAATCAAGTTTTTTCCATGAGGCCTGGCTTTTTCGATGTTTCCATTCGCTGACCATGCTCGACGTAACGCCGAGTTCTGCTGCAATATCGCTGTATTTCATTCCCTTGAAAAGGGAGAGAAATCGATGGTTTATATTTTTCGTCGAAAAGGTTGGTTTTTTAACCACTGTCTTTTTTACTCTCTTGGCAGGATGATGTGGTACACCCACTTCGTCGAGCAACCAATCCCAGCTAATTCCCTGACTGTCGCAGAGATACTTCAAAGTTTTCCATGAAGGCGTTTCCCGTTTTTCCCAATTACGTACCGTCACAGGTGCGACTCCATGCTTATGTGCAATCTCGGATATTGACATTTTCATGTGGCATTCTAAGAAACGTTCTGCAACTTTCCTTCTATCAATCATTTAAGACGCCTTTTTGATTTGGATTTACTTAAAAAACTATTTGACTTCGCCATATGATCGAGTACAATACATGAGCAGGAAGCTAATGGTTTTGTATGGCTTCTGGCCGTACCGTTTATAAAAACCTTCAAGTATACCGTGTGAAAACCGCTCTGGCATGAAGAAACATTTCGCGCACGCGAAATGCGGGGTTTTTATTGCCCGTCGGTGAGGGGAACCGGATCGGGAATCGTTTGCAGTGGGCGTTCGGGCAATGCGTTCACTCCACTTCCGTACAATAGCTACCCCCCACAAGCCGCGAGACCGCTGTCGGTACGTGTAGGGGCGACCGCACAGCGGTGCGGAAGAGATTCCCGGACCGGGTCGTTTGAGGAGGAGTTGTGGAGTATTGAAGCGCTCGGGTAGAAAGAGAGGGGGAAAGCCGGCTGGCTCTCCCCCTCTTGTTTTAAAAGGCAATTCTGAAGGAACGGCGGAACGAGACGTTATTCCGTTTCGGCCTCGTCACCCTCGTCCAGCGCCTCCATGTCGGCGGCGATTTCGGCGACGGTTTTCTTTTTGAGCGACGGGAACAGGACAATCTCCCTGATACTGGACTGGCCGGTCAGGAGCATGATCAGGCGGTCGATGCCGATGCCCATGCCGCCCGCCGGCGGCATCCCCACTTCCAGAGCCGACACGTAATCCTCGTCAACCTCGTTGCAGCACGCCTCGTCGCCGCCGGCCTGCACCTGTTCCTCGAAACGGGCGCGTTGTTCCAGCGGATCGTTCAGTTCGCTGAAGGCGTTCGCCAGTTCGAAACCGGCGACAATCACCTCGAACCGGTCCGACAGCGTCGGATCCTGGCGGTTCCGCCGGGCCAGCGGGTTCAGGCTGGCCGGGTGGTGGGTGACAAAGGTCGGATTGACAATGGTCGGCTCGACCAGTTCGTCCATCACTTCCTTGATGAGGTAGTCGTGGCCGAGGGCCGCGACCTTGTCCTTGTCCATGCCGGCCTTGACGAGGACGGCGCGCATGCTGTCGTCGTCGTCCGGGTCGGCCTTGGCGACGTCCCGGATAAGGTCGGTGATGCGGCGGCGCGGCCACGGGGCGGCGACGTCCACGTCCCGGCCGTCGAAATTGATGACGGTGGAGCCGAGAAGGGTTTTCGCGGCTTCCGACACCAGCGTTTCCACCAGTTCCATCATATCCTCGAAATCGGCGTAGGCCTGGTACATCTCGACCATGGTGAACTCGGGGTTGTGCGAGGTGTCGATGCCTTCGTTCCGGAAGCTCTTGTTCATGTCGTACACCCGGTCGAGGCCGCCGACGAGAAGGCGCTTCAGGTACGTCTCCGGGGAAATCCGGAGGTAGAGGTCCATGTCGAGGGCGTTATGGTGCGTGATGAACGGCCGGGCGGCGGCGCCGCCGTAAATGGGCTGGAGCATCGGCGTCTCGACCTCGAGAAAACCGCGTTTGCCCAGGAAAGACCGGACAAACGAGATAATCCGGCTCCGGAGGATAAACCGTTCCCGCACCTCCTCCGACGCGACCAGATCGAGGTAGCGGCGGCGGAAGCGGATTTCGACATCCTTCAGGCCCTTGAACTTGGCCGGAAGCGGCTCCAGGGACTTCGACTGGAAGGTGAAGGAGTCGGCGAAGATGGTGACTTCGCCGGTCCGGCTCTTCATAAGGCTGCCGGTGACGGCGAGGAAATCGCCGATGTGCAGGAACTCGACCGGGGCGTAGTTTTCGCCGAGACTCTTCTGGAGGAGGTTCGCCTGCACCTTGCCGCTCCGGTCCCGGAGATCGACCCAGCAGGATTTTCCCATGTTCCGGACCGCCATGACCCGGCCGACGGCGGTGACGGTGGGGGCGTCTTCCGGTTTCTCCACCTGTTCCGGGCACATTTTGACAATTTCTTCAATGGTGCCGGTGCGCTGGACCTTGTCGCCATAGGGTTCGATGCCGGCGTCGCGGAGCTTCTGGAGCTTGGCGATGCGTTCGTCGCGGATTCGGGAACCTGCCATTTTTTCACATCCTCTCGTGCTTCCAGACCGCCTTACGGGACACGGCGGTCAAAAACAAAACCAGGCGCGGCCGCCTGGCCGGTGCCTGGTTTGTGTCCAAATATTCCAAAGAAGTATAGCGACGGCGACAGCGGGGCGCAAGATTTTTATCGGCTCTCCGGGACGCCTCGCGAACGCTTCGTGGACGCTTCGTGGACGCTTCCGGACGCCTCCCGGGAGCCGATGCGGCACGTACGGCGTCAATTCGACCGGTCAATCCGCCCAGTTTTTGAAAAGTTCCCGGGAAATTCGGCCGATAATATTTATGGCGTCTCCCGTCGTTGGCGGGGAGTGTCTGCCGGTGGTTCGTATCCATCACTTCAATGGGGATAGCCAAAATGTCCACACGCACGCCGTGCATCGTCCTTGCCGGACTCCTTCTCGTCACCACCTGCGGCTGTTTCGGCGGCGGCAAAGAGCCGGACAGCGCCGCAAACGCCCCGCGCGGCCGCACCGGCGGCCGGAGCCGCTTCCTCGGCATGCGCGGCCGGAAAAAGGCGGCGCCGGCTCAAAACGCGCCGGTCCAGAACATCGACCAGTACAGTCCCGACTCCAGCATGGAACGGGATCTCCGCTGCCTCCGGGAAAGTGAAATGGCCCAGCGGAAACGCGTCGAGGAACTCCGGGGCGGCCTCGACCAGCGGAGCGACCTCATTCGCCGGGAAGAGGAACGCCTGGCCGAAATCCAGCAGCGCATCGACGATTACAATTCAGCCCTCGACCGCTACGATAGCGCCATGAGCCGCCGGCCGGAAAGCGAGTATCCGAGGGAATCGAACCTGCTCCCCCGGAATTCGTATGAAGACACCCGCGCCATGGCGTCCGGCGAGTACGGCCGGGACAGCCGATCCGTCCCGACGACGGCGTTCCGCGACAACCGGGACGGCATGAACTCCCGGGACAGCCGCTACACCACGGACGGCGAGGAGCGCGTCATCTACGACCCGAGGACCGACACGGGCGTCTATTCTTCCAGCGCCGGATCGCAACCGGCCGGTCAGTACGCGGATAACGGCGGGTACGGTGACACTCGTCAGTATTCCGATGCCGGCCAGGACACGCCGCCCCGGAACATTCCTCTCGGATCGGTGGTGACCGGGCAGCCGGCCCGCCGCGGAGCGGAAATGATGTCGGGAAATCAGTACGACTCGCCGGGACCGGGAATGCAGGTCGTCTCGTCCGCCAGCCCGTCGACGGCCCGCCGTCCGTCCCGCCGGGACGAATGGGTGCCGGACGACCACCTGTTTTCCAAATCCACCGCCCAGCCGCCGGCGCCCGACTACCCGGGGCTGAACCAGACGTCCCGCCAGGCGGTCCGGAAGGAGGACGGCTGGCCGGAAAACGTCCCGCCGGTCATGCTCACGCCGACCGCGAGAAAGGCGCAGCCGTCTGTCGAGACGCCGGTTGATCCGTCCGCTTTCGTCCCGATGAGCCGGCAGCGCGGGTCGTCCAACCCGGCCATCGGCCAGCCGGAGCAGGGCGGGACCGACGAGGTTGACGCCTTCATGCCCGATTTATTCCTGTCCGGACGGTGAATTCGGCCAAAACGTCGACAAACGGGCTTTCCGGGCGTTGTTCGCGGCCGTCATAAAAAGGTAAGGGGGAATAATACAAAATACGCAGGAAAAGAGCGATTTTTCTTGAATTTGTTTGCGGATGAAGTAATACTATTGAGTGGGGTCTTGTGACGGAGAGGCGGTCATAAGGCTTCCATGGGTGGCTGTTACAAATGCGTCACGGCTTTTCGAGAAATGTTGAACCATCATCGCATCATTGTCCGCAAACATGAAAGACAGAAAAATGCCCGACTCTCCCTCCTCTATCCTGGCGGAACTCATTCACGAAGAAAACATTCTGGTCGACTTGCCGACGGAAGACCATGCCTTGGTCGTCAAGGCTCTTGTCGCGAACATGGTCTCCACCGACCTCGTCGCCAAGGCCAACACGTCCACGGTCAGCCGCCTCCTGAACGAACGGGAATCCCTCGGCTCCACCGCCATCGGCGGCGGCGTCGCCATTCCCCACGCGCGGATCGGTTTTTCCGACGAGCCGCTGATGGCGTTCGCCCTCCTCCGGGACGGCGCCGGCTTCAACTCCCTGGACGGCGCCCCGGTCCACTTCGTCTTTATGGTATTGACGCCGAAAGACGACGACGAGGCCCACCGGGAGGTGCTCCGGGCCATCACCTACTTTGTCAAACAGCCGATTCACCTGAAGGCGCTGGCCGGCTGCAAAACCCCGACCGACGTCAAAAGCGTGTTTGTCGACTACGCCTGAGAAGGTAAAACCGCCATCGCGTTTACACGCGGCGGCTTTTTTTGTATTGTTTGAGCCGGTACCTGATCGTTGTCGGCGTCGGGGGAGTTGATATCTTCCCGGGCGCGAGAGCGATTGGTTGCCGGTTTTTTTATTGGAGTGGCGGCGCCCGGCGTCCACGGCCCCGCGGGCCGGCCGGGCAGGAAATGATTCTCGACAGGGCGGCAGGACGGCACGGTTTAAACAAGGACAGCGGGCGATGGGCTACCTGATTACTTTTCTCATCGTCTGCACCGCCGTCCTCGTTCTTGTCGTCAAGGCGGTGAGGGCGAACCGCGCCGCCGCATTAAGGGAAAAACAGCGCCGGGAGGAACTGGAGCGGCGCCGCGAGAAGGAGCAGGAAGTCCTCGACCGGCTCAAGAAAATCAAGGATCCGCTTACCTCGGCCAAAAAGGTCATCGACCGCGATCCCGAACGGGCGGCCAAGGTGCTGTCGAACATGATGAAAAAGAAATAGCGCCCGGCCGCCGACGCGCGGGCCCGGCCAGACCGCATGACGGAAGGATTATGTAACAGCGATGAAAGGCGATGAAAAACTCATTCTCCTCGTGGACGACCACGACGCCACCAGGGAGACCCTCACCGAACTTATCCGCGACCTCGGCCACAAGGTCATGGCCGCGCCGAACCGGGCGACGGCGGAACGGTTGGTGGAGGAGCGGGAATTCAACCTCGTCCTCACCGACCTGAAACTGCCGGACGGCACCGGCCTCGACGTCATGCGCCGCCTCAAGCAGGTTCATCCGGAAACGCCCGTCGTCATGATAACCGGCCACGCCACCATCGACAACGCCGTCGAAGCCACCCGCATGGGCGCCTACGAATACTTGACAAAACCCGTCGATCTCAACCGTCTCCGCATCGTCATTTCGAACGCCCTCTACCTGTCCAGCCTTGAACGCCGGGTCGGCCGCGCCGGCGCCCTTGACGCCATCGTCGGTCATTCCCGGGAGATCGTCAGGGTCAAGGAACTTATCAAACAAATCACCGCCACCGACGTCACCGTCCTCATCCAGGGGGAAAGCGGCACCGGCAAGGAAATGGCCGCAAACGCCATCCAGGCCCTTTCCGGCCGGGAAAACGGCCCGTTCGTCAAGGTGAACGTCGCCGTCCTTTCCCGGGATCTGGTCGAGTCGGAACTGTTCGGCCATGAAAAAGGAGCGTTCTCCGGCGCTATCCGTCAGAGGAAAGGCCGGTTCGAACTGGCTGATTCCGGCACGTTGTTCCTGGACGAAATCGGCGAAATGCCCCTGGAGACGCAGGTCAAGCTCCTCCGCGTCCTCCAGGAACACGAGTTCGAGCGGGTCGGCGGCACCGAGACCATTCCCCTGGACATCCGCCTCATCTGCGCCACCAACCTCGACCTCAAGAAGCGCGTGGCCGAGGGCCTGTTCCGGGAAGACCTGTATTTCCGCATCAATGTCGTCCGTATCCGCATGCCAGCGCTCAGGGAACGCCCGGACGACATTCCGCTCCTTGCCGAACATTTCCGCCAAAAATACGCCGCCCGTTATAACCTGAACCGCACCTTCAGCCCGGAGGTGGTCCAGGCCCTCCGCGCCTATTCGTGGCCCGGCAATGTCCGGGAACTCGAAAACGCCGTCGAGGGCGCGGTGGTCCGGAGTAGCGGCGAAGTTATCGAACTCGATTGCCTTCCGGAAGAGACGGGCGGGGCGGTCGCCGAAGTCGACCAGTGCCTGGCGCTCCCCGGTCAGACTCTGGCCGATGTCGAACGGGCGTATATCCTGTCCGAACTGCACCGCCTCGGCGGCAACAAGTCCGGCGTCGCCCGGAGCCTCGGCATTGGCTTGAAGACACTGTACCGGAAGCTTGAAGCCTATGGCGAGGAAGGGGAGGCGGCGGAAGAGTAGGGCGGAGCCGGGTGGAGTGGTTCCGACAACCATTACATGACAAAGGCGTCGTCCCGTACGGGGGCGGCGTTTTTTTTCGCCTGCCGCTCCATCCAGGCAAGTGGTACGGAGCATTCATCCCGGGAATTTTTCTTTGAATCGACCGGTTTTCGCCACCTTATCGGAAGTTTTTTTCCTCCATTTTCTCCGGAAATTGCTTCGATTGGCGCGGGAAAACCCTGTATTTTCAAGGGTTCCGGAGGATTTCGGTAAAAAGCCGGGTGGACGAAAAAAGGAAATGATGTAAAATATTCTGAAAGGAAGCACAGGCTACGGGGGAAGTAAGGGCCAATCGGTTTCGTCAACCGACCGGTCCACGGCGGCGAGGGAGCCTCGGATGACTGCGGGAGTCGTCCGCCGGCTGACTGTCGGACTGTGGCTTTTTAAAGGGAGTAACCCATGCGGTCAAGGAACGTACTCGCGGCGATGGTGTTCGCGGCATCGGCTTTAGTCTTTGCGGGCTGCACCCCGCAGGACGATGTCGCCTATGTCGAGGATGAAAACGCCCGGTTGAAACAACTGCTTATCCAATACGAAAACGACGCCCGGAACACCCAGGTCATGCTGGCCGAGGCCAACGGCCGGGTCGAACGGGCCAATCTCGAACTCGACGCCGCCAACCGGAAAATCGGCGTGTACGAGTCGGAAATTCCGCGACTCCGCGAAATCGCCGCCAATGCCGCCAATGCCAACCAGTTCGCCAGCACCGGCCGCGGCATGTCGGAAAAAGTGGCGCAGCAATTGTCCGCCCTCGCCGAACAATTCGGCGGCGTCGTTGTCGGCAACCGCCTTGAACTGCCCGGCGACTTCTTCTTCGATTCCGGCCGCTATGAACTGAACAACCACGCCAAGGCGGCTGTCCGCCGCATGGCTGAAATTCTTGCCGGCGAAAACCTGTTCCTCATGGTCGTCGGCTACACCGACAACGACCCGGTCCGCAATCC
>JAJQFC010000293.1:0-1533 GCA_021201355.1 Planctomycetaceae bacterium
CCCGCCGCTCGCCTCCACCCCCGCCGCTGCCCCCCCCCCCCCCCCCCACAGTTGCGCCAGCGGTTCGCAGTCGGCGAGGGCGCGGTGGGAGGTTTTTTCATTGGTAAAGCCGAACGTCTCCGAGAGGACGGCCAGGCTGTGACTGGGGAGGTTCGGGAAACAGATTCGGGACAGTTCGACCGTGTCCAGGACCGAGTGGCGGAATTTCTCCCGGGTGGCGGTGCGGAGGAACTGCCGGTCGAAGGCGGCATTATGGGCGATGCAGAGGGCGTCTTCCGGCATCCAGGCGAGGAAGTCGGCGAGAACGGCGTCGCCGTCCCGGGCCGTTTCCAGCATGTCCTGGGTGATGCCGGTAAGTTTTTTAATCGCGTTCGACAGTTGCAAGCCGGGATTGACCAGTTCGGAAAATTCCCGCGTCGGAATGCCGTCCTCGATGACGAGGGCGCCGACTTCGATGATGCGGTCGCGAAACGGATCGGCTCCGGACGTTTCCAGGTCGATGGCGACGACGGTGTGGTACATGTGACCCTTACATACCCTATTATCAAAAAGACCGGACGGCGTCGTGCCGACCGGATGGCGTCTCCCCGGGAATGAGGCATTGTCCCGGTTTATTTTCGCCGCAGGTTTTTACGCAACCGCAACACGCCGCGCTTTACCCGGAACTATTTCCACACCGGCTGCCGCTGCCAGCCGCCGCGTCCGTCGTCGTCCTCCGGGATGATGGGGGTGTCGACGGTCGTCCGGGCGGCGACCGGTTCCACCGTCACGGCGGTCGGGCCTTCGAAGCGTTCGAGGAACTCGACGGCGACGTCCCGGTAATCGTCGGCGCCGGCACAGTGCGGTTCGTACATGGTGATGGGGAGGCCGCGACTGGGCGCTTCGGCGAGGCGGACGTTTTTCCGGACGGCGGTCCGGAACACCTTTCCCGGGAAATATTTCTCGACCTCGTCCCGCACGTCCCGGGACAGCATCGTCCGGCCGTCGTACATGCAGAAGAGGACGCCGGCGACTTCGAGGCCCGGGTTCATGGACCGGGATACCTTGTCGATTGTCTGCACGAGTTGGCTGATGCCCCGGAGCGCCAGGTATTCCGCCTCCATACTGACGATGACCCGGTCGGCGGCGGCGAGGCCGGAGACGGTGAGGATGCCGAGGCTTGGCGGGCAGTCGAGAAGGATATAGTCGTAACTGTCCTTGATGCCGGCGAGGGCGGTACGTAGTCGCGAGTCCCAGCCCTGGGTGGTGGCGAGTTCGATTTCCGCGCCCGAGAGGTCGAGATTGGCCGGGAGCGCCTCGAGGCCGTGGACGCGACGGATGACGGTACGCGGGTCGACGTTGTCGACAAGGACGTTGTAGACGGAATCGCCGGTGGCATTCGGGTCGATGCCGATGTGATCCGACATGTTGCCCTGCGGGTCAAGGTCGACCAGGAGAACGCGGCGTCCGTGTTCGTTCGCGAGGATGGCGCCGAGGTTGACCGTGGTGGTGGTCTTGCCGACGCCGCCCTTCTGGTTCATGATGGCCACGGTG
>JAJQFC010000293.1:1633-9033 GCA_021201355.1 Planctomycetaceae bacterium
GACCGTGGTGGTGGTCTTGCCGACGCCGCCCTTCTGGTTCATGATGGCCACGGTGATCGCGGGCATGTGACTGTCTTCCCATTCTTGCATATGTACAACTTGTTTGAAATCGCCGAAAAAAAGAACCTGTCCTCACCAAAAGCCACCACCGTAGTATTACGTGCGGCACTTCATCGTCGCGATTGGCGCTGCACCAGTCGAGTCGGAGCGGGGTAAGAACAGATTCGGGAGTCGGCGGTCAAGATCGTAATGCCTTCCACCATCGCCTGTGCTACCAGAACGCGATCAAAGGGGTCTTTATGAATAGCTGGCAATTCACTGGTTGCCGCCGCGTGCATACCGTCCACAGCCAGTTCAATGCACCCGCTATCCAATAAATGACGTCGAAGCACCCGCGCATCTACCTTGAACTCACGGCGGTTTAAGGCACTTTTAATACTGACTTCCCAAATACTGGCGGCTGAAAAATACCGTTCAATATCGGCGGCAGTGAGCAATTCCCGCGCCTCGTCCGATAGTAAATGCGGCCATGTCGTCGCTCAAAGAATGATTTGCGTATCCATGAGGAATTTTTTTCAATCGCTACCCTCAAACAATGCGACGACCTCATCCGCGCCTAGCTTCTTAATGTCCAAATTCTCGTCGAAAATGGCTTCTCCACGCATACAGCCAAGCAAGGACGGAGTCTTTTCGGGAGCATCAACGCGTGTAACCTTGACCAGAGGTTTACCAGCCTTGGCGATCACAAATGATTCACCGGCAGCCGCTTTCTCGACCAGTTTTGCTAGATGCGTTTTCGCGTCGTGTATATTGATTACTTCCATTACCTCTCCCGAGTAGAACCAACTTTTTTGAACTAACCTTACCATACACTGTCCGAATAGGACATTAACCCGCATCTGGTGAGAAACGGACTGTCGTACAGACGATCACCTCTGCGACAGCAGTAAAAAAACGTGACGTCGTCGTCACGTTTTCACCAGATACCCGTGAGGGGTTTGGATCAACATAGTATAAATGGTCAGTGTCAGGAAGGCAACTGGATTCCTCCTTTTCCCCCGGCCGGGGCCGGAGAGGAAGGAGGGATCGCCGGTCAAGCCTTGCCGAGCTCACGTCCCCGGTCGCGGGCGGCGGTGAGGGCGCGGCCGACCAGGCCGGCAAAATTCCCGTCGTTCATGACCGCGAGGGCGGCGGCGGTGGTGCCGCCCGGGCTGGTGACGCGTTCCCGGAGGACGGACGGCGCCTCACCGGACATGAGCATTCGGGCCGATCCGAGGATGGTCTGGAGAACGAGCCGGGTGGCGACGTCACGGTCCAGCCCGAGATCGGCGCCGCCGTCTATAAGCGCTTCGGCGAAGCGGAACAGGTAGGCGGGGCCGCTTCCGGACACGGCCGTGACGGCGTCCATCAGGTCTTCCTGGACGACGACAGTGTCGCCGGCCCCGGCGAAGAGGGCGTGGGCGACGGCAAGGTCGTCCGCTCCGGCCTTGGCGCCCGGACACAGGGCCGACATGCCGCAGCCGACCATGAGGGGCGTGTTCGGCATGACGCGGACGATGCGGACGCCGTCCGGAACGCATTTGGCCAGGACGTCTGTCGACAATCCGGCGGCGATACTGACGAGGAGGTGGTTCCGGTCCAGCGGGAAGCCGGACAGGGCGTCCCGCGCGGTCTGTGGTTTTGTTGCGAGGAGGACGACGTCGGCCGGGAGGAGGTCGTCCCGGGCCGCGACGGCGCGGCAGCCGAGAGTCGCGAACACCTGGCGCCGGGATTCGACCGGGTCGAAGACGGCGACGCGTTCGGCCGGAAGATACCCGGACGACAACACGCCCCGGACGATGGCCTCGGCCATGTTGCCGCCGCCGAGGACGGCGAGGCGGATGGCGGTTCCCGCACTGTCAGGCATGACGAATTCTCCCTGCTGCCAATATAACAATAAATGATGGATCGTCCTGACTGCTACCGGAACAACGCCGTCCCGACCCGGACGTGGGTCGCGCCTTCCTCGACCGCGACCTCGAAGTCGCCGGTCATACCCATGGACAACACCGGGAGCGGACGGCCGAGACGGTCCGCCAGGTCGTCCCGTAACGCGGCGAGCTGGCGGAAATACGGCCTGGCCGTTTCCGGGTCGTCCGTAAACGGCGCCATCGTCATAAGGCCGTTCAGGCGGAGGTGCGGCTGCCGGGCGGCGACGGCGGCGAGGTCGCGGACGCGGTCCGCGTCGGTGCCGTATTTGCTTTCCTCGCCGGAGACGTTGACTTCGAGAAGGATGTCGACGGTGATGTCCTGTTTGGCTGCTTCACGTTCAAGCACCTCGACCAGCTTGTCCGACTCCACCGAATGGATACGGGTAAAGCCGCCCGCCAGGGCGGCGGCGGCCTTGTTCCGCTGGAGGTGGCCGATCATATGCCAGCGGGCGTCCGGAGCGTTCAGGGCATCTTTCCGCGCCAGGCCGTCGGCGACCCGGTTTTCGCCGAAGTCGCGGACGCCAAGGCGGTAAAGTTCCGCTACCTCGACCGGTGTAACCGTTTTGGTGACAGCGACGAGAGTGACGTCCGTCGCCGGCCGGCCGGCCCGGTCGCAGGCCCGGGCGATGCGATCGCGAACGGCTTGGAGATTGGCGGCGATGTCCGGCATCAGCCGATCTCCAGCATGCGCCGGATCGGCTGGAGCGCCTGTTCCGCGATGTCCGCCGGGACGGTGACCACGGGTTCCATGTCCTCGAGGGCCCAGACCATTTTTTCAATGGAATTCAGCTTCATGTTCGGGCAGTCCGCCACCACCGTCAGCGGGTGGAAGACCTTGTCCGGATTCTGCTTCCGGAGCGGGTGGAGGATGCCGATTTCCGTGGCGATGATGAATTCCCGTTCCGGGCTTTCGTGACAATGTTTGATGATGCCGGTGGTGCTGGCGACAAAGTCGGCCATCGCCACCAGTTCCGGACGGCATTCCGGATGGACCATGAGGGGGGCGCCCGGGTGCTGTTTCCGCGACTCGACCGCCATCTCCGGGAGCATCCGTTCATGGGTCGGGCAGAACCCGTTCCACAGTTCCATGTTTTCGCGGCCGAGTTTCGTCCGGACGTAGTGTCCGAGGTTCCGGTCCGGGACGAAGAGGACGCGCTTATCCTTTGGAATGGTGGCGACGACTTCCACTGCGTTCGCACTGGTGCAACAGATGTCCGACAGGGCCTTCACCCGGGCGGACGAATTGACGTAGGTGACGACGACGGCGTCGGGGTTTTTCTCACGCCATTCCCGGAGCTGCCGGGGCGTGACCATGTTCGCCATCGGGCAGCCGGCGTTGCCGTCCGGGATGAGGACGGTCTTCCCCGGCGACAGCACGGCGGCGGTTTCGGCCATGAAATGGACGCCGCAGAACAGGATGACGTCGGCATCGGTGTCGGCGGCGAGGCGGGACAGGCCGAGGCTGTCGCCGACGTAATCGGCGGCGTCCTGGATGTCCGCCGGTTGGTAGGAGTGGGCGAGGATGACCGCGTTCCGCTCCTTCTTGAGAGTCTGTAAACGTGTGACAAGCGCGTCCGCCATGGTTAGTCGTTCCCTTCCTGTGAGGTGGTTGTGTTGTCCGGCGTCGCCTGTTTCCGTAAGCGCATCCGGGCGCTTTCCCGGGTCGGCTGGGTGGAACTTCCGTCCGAGAATTCGAGAAAATGGCCCCGGGGCAGGGTGATGACGAACCGCGCCCCCGGTTCCGGAATGTGTTCGACCCGGATGGTGCCCCGGTGTTCCTCGATGGTCCGCTGGACCATGGCGAGGCCGAGGCCGGTGCCTTTGGGTTTTGTCGTGTAGAAAAATTCGAAGACCTTTTCTTCGTCGCCGGGCGAGATGCCGACGCCGTTGTCCTGGATGACGAGGCTGATCCCTTCCTCGTCCTCGGCGGTGGCGACGATGATGCGGCCCTCGAAATCCTCCTCGGACTGCTCGCGGGACGCCTCAATGGATTCCCGGGCGTTTTTCAGGAGGTTGAGGACGACATGGGTGAACTGGTTCTTGTCCATGACGACTGGGTACATGTCCTGGGCGAGGTTTGTCTCGAGGATAATGCCGGATTCGTCCATCTCCGGCTTGGCGAAGTCGACCAGTTCCCGGATGAAATGGTTCAGATCGGTCGGCGTCGGGTCGGACTTGGGCGGCCGGGCGAAGGAGAGGAAGGCGTCGAGCATCCGGGCGAGGGATTTCACTTCGCCGTGAACCCGGCGGCAGCGCCGTTCAAACCGGGGCCGGGTGTCGGGCGGCAAACGCTCGGCGTCCTCAACCAGCATCTGCACGGTGAGGAGGATGGCGTGGAGCGGCGTTTTGATTTCATGAATGAGGCCGGCGGCGAGAACGCCGACATAGGCGAGGCGTTCCTCGCGGGATTTTTCCTCGTCCTGATCGCGTTTGGTTTTTTTCATATCGGTTCTTTTCCTGGCCCTTCGTCCGCGTACCGGCGACGCGCAGTTTTTTTCCGCACCACGCCGCCGCCGCAACCGTTCCCGGCGGCAGACAACACCATACCGTCCGGCGGACGGGTTGTCCAGAAGGGAATTGAAATCCCCCGCCGCGATGTCGGGGCGGGGGAGAAAAACCGGTTTGTCGACAGGACTGGACCGATTCGCGGCCGTCACGGTCCGGACGGGAAAATCTACTTCTTCGGGACGTGCCGCCCGGAGGTGCGGTTCGGCAGGGTTTTCGGCAGCCATTCGCGGAGTTCCGCCGCCGCTTCCTCCGCCGTGTCGACCAGGCGGAATATGTTGAGGTCGGGCGGGCTGATGTAGGAGTGCTCCTTCAGGACGGTCTTGTCCACCCATTCGAGCATGCCCTTCCAGAAGTCGACGCCGACAAGGATGATGGGCATGGTCGGGATTTTCATCGTCTGGATAAGGGTGAGGTGTTCGAACAGTTCGTCCATGGTGCCGAAGCCGCCGGGGAAGGTGACGATGGCCTGGGAATACTTTGAGAACATAACCTTGCGGCAGAAGAAATAGCGGAACGAAAGGAGCTTTCCGATGTACGGGTTCGGATCCTGCTCGAACGGCAAATCGATATTGAGGCCGATGGATTCGCCGCCCGCTTCCTTGGCGCCGCGGTTGGCCGCCTCCATGATGCCGGGGCCGCCGCCGGTGATGACGGTGTAGCCTTCCTTCGTCAGGATGCCGGCCAATTTCCGCGCTTCGGCGTAGAACGGATCGCCTTCCGGCGTCCGGGCCGAACCGAAAATGCTGATGCCCCGGTGGATGTGGGCCATGGCTTCGAACCCTTCGATAAACTCCGCCATGATGCGGAAAATTCGCCACGGGTCCATTTTGCGGAAATCGTCGGCGTTGCCGAATGTGGTGTTGTCCATGTTGTCCCCTCAAGTGGAAAGAATGCGGACCCGGCGGCGGCGGACACGCTGTCCGGGCGCCGGCGGAAGACGCGTGCCTCCGCATTGCTTTGGTTGTGGTGATGCCGATGTGACAACCGCGCGTGACGCGCTTTGGTCCGTTCCCGGGCGCCGAGCGCGGCGCAATGCCGTCGCCGGGAACGGGTAATTCATTCTGGCAAACACGCCGTCATGGGTGGACGACGGTTAAAAATCAACAAGCGACGATTCGCTCTTCCGCTTTTCCTCTTCCTGGTCGAGGTTGGTCCGGTAGTCGCGGAGATCGTTTTCGGACAGATCCTCACCCGACGGCACGGCGACGCGGTCGACGCCGAAGTCGGCCGGCGCGCCCGGATCGGCCGGCAACTGGTATTCCTCGAGCCGGACCTGGTTCTGGTCGTCCCACCAGAAGCGGGGACCGCCGATGGACCGGCCGCAGCCGGCGACAACGGCAAGGATCACAAGCGCGAGAACCACCTGGAAAAGTCGTGACATATGTCTATATCCCCTGGTCTGGCTTTTCCCGTGGGGGAAAATGCCTCGTTCCAACCGTCAAAATTTTTCTGGAACCTATTTCATTTAATAAAACAGCATCTAAACAGACCTGTCCGGACCATCGGTCACAAAGACTTTGCCTTCCGCCGTTCACCGCCGGTCTGTCATGCTCATTGCAATGCGCGTACAGCCAACGGCAATTATCCGGAATCCACGGCCGAGCGTCAAGCCGGGTTGCCGGCGGTTCTTCGCGTTGCCTTCGCGCGGGCTAAACGTCCTTCCGCACCACCGTCATGGCGCCGCCCTGGAACGTGGCGACGAGGTCGTCCTGATCGTTCCGGATTTCCACCGTCATGAAGTTCATCCGCTTGCCGGTTTTAATGACCCGGGCCTCGCAGGTGACGGAACCGCCCCGGACCGACCGGAGGTACTGGATGTTCCCGTTCACCGCGACGGTCGGCACGCCCAGCATGTTCGAAGCGATGGCGGCGGTGTAGTCGGCCAGGGTGAAAAGCGCCCCGCCGTGGAGGTTGCCGTGGCCGTTCAACGTCTCCGGGCTGACCGGCAGGCGGGTTTTCGAATAGCCCGGCTCGGCCGTAAGTACTTCAATCCCCGTGTGATGGGCGTAAACGTCCTTCCCCATTATCCGGAGGAATTCCTCGGAATCCTTCATCCTTCACTTCCCTTTCGCTGCCGGAGCCGCGCCGGCGCCGGCATTGGCCCGGACGGTTCTCCCTATTAGTATCGACAAAACAAACCCGACAACTGCAATACATCCGGCCACAAGAAACGCTTTCGGGTATTCGGCCGCGCCGCCGGACCGGTAAAATCCCACCACCTGCGGCGCCAGGAGCGCCACCAGGGAGAAGGAAATAAACAGGACGGCAAGGTTGACCGCCGCGTGCTTGACGCCGAAGCAGTCGGCGTTCAGGGACGGGAACGTTCCGAACACGCCGCCGTAGCAGAGCCCGGCCAGGACGACGCAGGGGAGGTACACCCCGGGCGTGCCGACATGCCCGTGAAGGACGAATATGGTGGCGGCGGTGAGGATGAACGCCGCCGACACCATCCGCACCCGGCCGAAGCGGTCCGAGAGGAGCCCCCAGATGACCCGGCCGCCGGCGCTGGCGAAGGCGAATGCCATCACGGCCAGCGTGGCCCGGTCCGGCGCGAAGCCGGCCAGTTCGATGGCGATGGGGGCGGCGAGGCCGTTCACGAGGATGCCCGCGAAGACGCCGCAGAAATACGTGACGAAGAGGAGCCAGAACAGGGGGCGGGCGATCATCTGCTTCCAGTCGAGGTTTTCCCTGGCGGCGATCGGCGCGCCGGCCCGGGGCGTCGCCGGCGGCGTCCAGCCTTCCGGGACATAGCCGGCGGGCGGATTGGTGATGCAGGCCGCCGCCCCGCCCATGAGTACGAGGGTGGCGACGCCGAGGATGGCGAACATGTTCATGACGCCGTAGCGGTTCATAAGGAAACTGGCGACGGGGGCGAGGACAATCGGTCCGACGCCGACGGCGGCGACGGCAATGCCGGACGCC
>JAJQFC010000240.1 GCA_021201355.1 Planctomycetaceae bacterium
GGATAAGGACGGTTTCGTTCTGAAGCTTCTTGCCTTTGGCCAGACCGGCGGCGACTTCCATCGACATGAAGCCGAGGTTCTTGATCTGCTGGGCGGCGGTGGCGAGATAGAAGGAATTCGGCTGCTTGACCGCTTCGATGCCGTCCGGGTGGCCGTCGACGGAGGTGATGATGATGTCGCTCCGGCCGGCCTGCTTGATGGCCAGTTCGCAGCCGAGGCTGGTCGGGTCGTTGATGCCGAAGACGGCGTCGATTTCCGGGTGGGCGGTGAGGAGATCGCCCATGATGCGGTAGCTTTCGTCGCGGCCGGCCAGGCCGTTCTGGTTGTCCGAGACGATGTTGATGTCGGGATATTTCGCGAACACCTCCTTGGCGCCGATGACGCGGTCCATGATGGCGGTGGCGGGCGGGCCGTTCAGGATGACGACGTTCCCCTTGCCGCCGAGCTTGTCGACGATGTACTGGGCCGGGAGGCGGCCGGCGGTGATGTTGTCGGAGGTGACGGTGGCGTCGACGCCGCCTTCGGCTCCGACGTCCATGGCGACGACGATGATGCCGGCCTCCTTGGCGCGGCGGACCGCCGGGGCCATGCCTTCGACGTCGACGGCGTTCAGGACAATGACGTCCATGCCGGCGGCGATGAAGTCGTCTATCTGCTGGGACTGTTTGGACAGGTCGTAGTCGCCGGAGACCACCACCACTTCGCAGCCCGGGTAATGGGCGGTGGCGGATTCGCGGACGCCTTCGCCCATGACGACGAAACCGGGGTTGCCGAGACTGCCGACGGTGACGCCGACCCGCTTGATCTGTCGTTCGCCCGCGTGACACAGGGAGACGGCGACGAGGCACAGGACCGCCAAACCGAGAATTCTACGCATTGCTTGTCCTCCGTGGGAAAAGTAAATGGCCCCGAATGGTGCCATGGAAAGTGTGTGATTTGAAGCCCGGCCAATGCCGGAACGGGCCGCACGGCCGACAAGTGACCGCCGCATCGGCCGGATATGGCGGATGACGCGTGACAGGCGGATTGGCCCGTTTTATAAGTGGATTTTTATGGACTATATGGTCATCGGGACCGTTGCCGACGGCGGTCAAGCCGAGGCGGCGGTCCGGGTTGGTTGCCTGATGGCGGCGGAGACGGTGAATCTGTATATGCCGTTTCAGGCGAAGATAATCTTGGTCCGTTTCCGGATCTTCTCGAGCTTCTTCCGATCGGCGTCGGCGTTGACAATGAGGCCGCTCACGTCTTCCCAATCGCAGTAGGAAATGGCGCCGGAAATATGCAGCTTGGAACTGTCCGCCAGGACTATTTTCGTTTTCGACCGCTCCATCACCGCGCGCTTGAATTCAACGTCGTTCAGATCGTTTACCACCGGACCGTCAAACCCCTTGACGCCGCTGCTGTCCAGGAGGGCGACGTCGATGAGAATGGAACGGAGCGCCATCGCCGCCCAGGCGCCGTGGGTGCCGAGGATGTCGCCCCGGAGAATGCCGCCAAGGACCATGATGCGGTTGTGCGCGTCGGAAAGTTTGGTCGCGGCCAAAATGGAGTTGGTGATAATGGTCAGGCCACTCATCAGGTTCAGGTGTTTAGCGACACAGACCGTCGTCGACCCGGCGTCAATAAAAACGGTGCCGCGTTCCGGGATAAACTCCACCGCCTTGGCGGCGATGGCGTTTTTGGCGTCGATGTTTTCGACAATGCGCTCGTCTATGTGGCGGAGCGCGGTGACGTCGGACTTGAGAACGGCGCCGCCGTGGGTCTTTTTAAGGACGCCGACCTCTTCCCAGCATTTCATGTCCTTCCGGATCGTTTCCATGGAAACGTTGAACCGGCGGGCCAGCTCGCTCACCTTGATGCCGTCATCGACCGTGATGGCGGCAAGCACTTCGTTACGGCGTTTTTCCGAGGTAATACCCATGCTTCCTCCTCCCGCGAATTCACCGCCCGGCGGCGGCTCGTTCGGGCCCACGTTTTGGAATATGCAACGAAGCAGGTATTATGACGGAATTTCCAGGAAAGGGAAGCCTGTTGGCTGCAATTGGCAATTTGTGGGTTATGCATCATTTCAATTGGCTTAATTGCGTTATGCCGGATAAAATTCCCATACGCAACAGTTTTTCTCAATATTTACCAATTTTTTTGCTGGCTATTTTTGTTTTTACTCTTTAACCTGTTCGCTGGCGGGCGGTTTCGGCGGCGACGGCGGCGTGGCGCCGGCGACGGTTTTTTTAGAAAATGGACAGATGGCCCAGTCCGGCACCATTATCGTCAGGAAAGGAATCGAGAATGAAACATGAACGGGAAGCGCGCCTGAACGGGATTCTCGGCGAGTTGGCGGCGTTGTACGGTCGGATGAACGATGCCGGTGCGGACGGAATACTCGAATGGCTTCGGGACGATTCCGCCGTGTTTATCGGCGGCGCCGGCCGGTCCGGACTGCTCCTTCGCTGTTTCGCCATGCGCCTTATGCATATGGGTAAGCGGGTGCACCTCCTTGGCGACACCCTGACGCCGGCGGCCGGGCGCGGGGATGTTCTCCTCATCGGGTCCGGTTCGGGCGAGACCGAATCCCTTGTCGCGGCCATGCGGAAAGCCGACCGCCTGGGGCTGCGGAAAGCCATCCTGACGACGCGGCCCGACTCGACCATGGCCGGCCTCGCCGACATTGTCGTGACGCTGCCCGCGCCGACGCCGAAAGCCGCCGGCCAGGAGGGCTCCGTACCGTCCGGCCAGCCGATGGGGAACCTGTTCGAGCAGGGAATGTTCCTGTTTCTCGATGCGCTTGTCATGGAACTGATGGATACGGAATGGATTGATTCGGATACCATGTTTACCCGCCACGCCAATCTGGAATAGGCGGCGGGACGGCGCTTTACTTTGTCGTGCCGGCATGGAGAATGGGGGCGTCCGCGAACCGTTCCATTGCTACATTTCCCCACTCTCAAGGAGAAACGCATGGCAAAGAAAATCGTAATCCTGAACGGCAGCCCGCGTCCGAACGGCAACACCGCCGGGCTCATCGCCTCCTTCACGGAAGGGGCAAAGACGGCCGGGCACGACGTAAGGGAATTTCGCCTGCAATCGATGAAGATTGCCGGCTGCATTGGTTGTTTGCAAGGCGGCAAGGATCCGGCCAGCCCGTGCGTTCAGAAGGACGACATGGACAAGATCTATCCGGCGTACGTGGAGGCCGACATCGTCGCGCTCGCCTCGCCGCTGTATTACTGGACCATTAGCGGCCAGCTGAAATGTGCGTTCGACAGGCTGTTCGCCGTCGCCGAATGCGATCCGAACTATGCCAATCCGAAAAAAGACGCCATCCTCCTCATGGCGGCCGAAGGGAACGACTACGGCGAAGTGACGCTGTGGTATGACAGGCTGCTTGACTATTTGGGCTGGAAGGACCGGGGCAAAGTCCTGGCCGGAGGAGTCATGCAGATCGGCGACATCGCCGGGAAACCGATTCTCGACGAGGCGCGGAAATTGGGTGCGGGGATTGTCTAAATCCGATTTGATTCGTATTACTTCCATTAAAGAGCAAAATAATATTTAACCGGCCTTGCGTCCCTCGTTATAGATGATATAAGTGAGGTACAACTGCACTATTAACGAGTGCTTTAGCTCTTTCATCACTGCCATCAGCGCGAAATCTCTACAAACTTCTTTGACAGACAGTGACGGTACTCTGGTGTACATAAACCAAACGATTGTCTCCCGTAATCCGTGGGCACTTATGCCCAGTCGGATTGGTATATACATCCGGTATCGTCAAAACCCCTCAGGTGAACTGTATAGATTTGGGCGGTCAGTTCACGATACCGGAGGGGTTGATCTGTCAGGGTGTAGAGACCCTCGCGCTGCTGAAGGTTGACGGGCTGCCCGCCCTCTTCATTACTGGAGGCGTGCCTGTCAGCCATCGGACTACCGGAATTTTCTAAAATCCGGCCTTGCACGAGGGGACTGGCATGGGAAGAATTCCCAAAGAGTTGCGAAGAACGATCGCGAATAATATACGGCTTTGCCGGTTAAAATCCTTTCCCGGTCATGGAGGTGCGAAAAGATGCGCTGAAGCCCTTGGCGTATCCCCTCAGCAATGGTCACCTTGGGAACGCGGTTATCGCACACCGGACGAGATGCGTCTGAAGCAAATAGCCGATTTGTTCAACGTCACAGTCGAATATTTACGTCAGCATCATTCGATGGAAGAAGTGCTTTATTCAAATATTGGTTCTATGGCACTTTCTCCTCCCGCCACTACGAACCATCCTCGATGTTCCATTTCACCCACCGAAGTTTTGGAAGAAATTGTCCATATAACACAAAGCATCGAGTATGCCTTACAGAATCTAGGGACGTTAAAGAAAAAGTTGCAATCGAATCATTACGATGCGTAAGGCTCTCTTCTCGCTAATGAACACGAAAAACGCCGGAACGGAAGTCATCCGTCCCGGCGTTTTATTGATTGTACAATGACTTTCATAAACCGTTACCTGGCGAAATACGGCTGGTAGCCACTCTGCATCATGAAATCGGCCAGGCCGTGACTGCCGATGGCGAAAGAGTCGACGACATTCCGATGATCCGGTTCGGCGCTCCATGTCTGCATCCCGACAACTTCGCCGCTCGCGGTTACCAGCGGTCCGCCGCTGTTCCCGAAGTAGCAAAGGGCGTCGTGCTTGACCAGGCTCGGATTCGACCGGAGAACCGAATTAACCATGCCGCCCGTAATCGACAGCGGTGTGTTCAAAGCCGCTCCAGAGGCGCTCGTTTCCGGGACATACTGGGCCGGACGATCTTGACCCGGATACCCGAATGCGAAAACGCCCTGATGCGGATACGGCGTGGTAAAGGGAAGAATGGGCAACTGCAAACCGGCCGGCGGCGTGTATGCCAGGAGCGCGACGTCGTAGTAACTCGACCCCGCCGTTCCCCTGCCGTCCGGGTCGTACCGGGCCGCCAACACCCGGGCCGGTGTGACCGGTAGGTACTGGTTGTGAACGTAAATACGTTTCGGCGTCTGATCCTTCACGACATGGGCGTTCGTCATGATGAGACCGTTCCCGACCACAAATCCGGATCCCCAACTGGTGTGGCCCGCCTCGGGGCCGTCGTATTCTATGTGGACCATGACGGTGGCGGCGGCAACGCGCCCGGCCACGTCCTGGGAGATATATTCCTGGGCGCGGGCCGGAAGGGCCAACGCAAACATCAGGGCAAAAGCGGACAGCGCGACTACCCACGCGCGACGCGGAGTGGTTTTCATTGTGCCTCCATGAAACCGTCCCGGAGGACCGCATTGCGACGGTCCCCGCCCATGGCAATCGCGTCAACGCGATCACCAGCCATGAGCCACCCGGGCCGGGAGTGGAATAAAGTTGTCTATGGAGGAACAATGTCCGCTCCGCCGGGCCGTCCTTCGTGCCTATTCGCCCATGAAAGCGTCGCCGGCGACGGCACCGGCGAGAAGTCCATACGCGCCCGCCGGTTCTGAAAATCGGCGAGCAAACGAAAAAAAAGAGCCCCGGCGGTCCGGGGCTCCTGGTAACGGGATTTTCATTGTTTTATTGACGCAGGACCGGCTGTCACGGATTCAAGGCGTTCGTGAACCATCCCGAATCACAACCGGTCAAATTGCACTAATTTCCGTAGACATCCGACCGTTTCAGGTAGCCGGATTCGATGAGGACGGCGTCGATGTTGTCCTTGTCGACGACCTGGGCTTCGAGAAGAACGGACGAAACTTCCATCGTGCCGTTGTCGACGGCGCCGTTGATGGCGTCGGAGATGTCTTCGCCCTTGGCTATGCGGATGGCGAGGCGAATGGCTTCTTCACCGAGTTTCCTCGTGTCTTTCAGGACCGTGATGGACTGGGTGCCCTGGACTATGCGCTGGGCGGCGGACAGTTCCGCGTCCATGCCGGTGACCGGAATCTTCCCGGCCAGTCCCTGGGCCCGGAGGGCGGCGATGGCGCCGGAGGCGGTGCCGTCGTTCGGCGCGAGGATGGCGTCGACCTTGTTGTTGGCGAGGGTCAGGGCGTTTTCGACAATGCGCTGGGCGTTGGCCGGCTGCCAGTCGATGACGGGCTGATCGAGAATGACCTTGATGTCACCCTTGTCGATGAGCGGCTGGATGAAGTTCATATGGCCCTGTTTGAACAGCTTCGCGTTGTTGTCGGTGGGGGCGCCGGACATGAGGATGTAATCGCCCTTCGGGACGCGCTTCGTGATCCATTCGCCCATCAGTTCGCCGACCCGGACGTTGTCGAAGGACATGTAGACGTCGACGTCCGTACCCATGATGAGGCGGTCGTAACTGATGACCTTGATGCCGTCCTCGTGCGCCTTGTTGACGGACGTTGCCGCGCCTTCGCCGTCGTGCGGGGCGAGGATGAGGACGTGGATCCCCTGCGAAAGGAGCTGGTCAATCTGGTTGTTCTGCTGCGCCTGATCGTTCCGGGCGATGGCAATGCGGAGATCGACATTGTACTTGTCCGCTTCGGCCTGCATCGCGTGCATGTCCCGCACCCACCGCTCCTCCTGCTGCGTCGGAAGAGCCAGGCCGATTTTCAGCCGCTCGCCCGCCTGCGCCAGGCCGGCCAGGGTCGGGAGCACCAGGGCCACCGCCATCAGCATCAAAAACTTCCTCATGGTTGTTCTCCTTATAAATTCCGAATAGGTGCAAAAGTACCGCTGGACCACACACCTCACACGTTTTACTTTTTACACACTCGTCGCCGCACAACCCGGGCGCCCCGCGGGACGCGTCGAGCGGCCGTCAACTGCCGCGTCGTCGCGTCGCCATATCGACCCAGACGGCGAGGAGCAGGACAAGGCCCTTGACGATGTACTGCCAGGTCGCGTCGAGGTTTAGAAGACTCATGCCGTTGTCGAGACTGCCCATGACGAGGGCGCCCACGACGCCGCCGTAGATATAGCCTTCGCCGCCCATGAGGGACGTGCCGCCGATGACGGCCGAGGCGATACAGTCGAGTTCCATGCCGTTCCCGGCATTGGCGGTGGCGGAGTCGAGACGGGCAACGTAGATGATGCCGCCGATGGCGACGACGATGCCGGTGAGCAAGTACATCGCCATGATTTTCCATTTGATGTTGATGCCGGACAGACGGGCCGCGTCCGGGTTGCCGCCGATGGCGTAGAGGTGACGGCCGAAGGTGGTCTTTTCGGCGATAAAGGTGAAGATGACCATCACCACGAGAACGACGAACCAGGCGTAGGGGATGCCCTTGTACCGGATCATTATATCAAAGAACACGTAAATTGCCGCCGAAACAAATATCATTTTCGCAATCTGCGTCGCCAGGGACGGAACGTCGAAACCGTAACGCTGGCGAACGGTGCGGTTCCGGATCTCCATGATTATATAAACAGCGATAATAAAGAGACTGAAGAAGAACGACCAGCGGGGCGACAGGTACTCCATGCCGATGGCTTTGAACCACGGGTACATGTTGGCGATGGATTTGCCGCCGGTGAAGTACAACAGGCCGCCGCGGAATATCATCATACTGGCCAGCGTCACGATAAAGGCGGGAACGCCCCGGTAGGCAATCCACCAGCCGTGCCAGGCGCCAATCAGCAACCCGACGAGGAGGGCGACGACAATGGCGATGACCGCCATCCAGTCGAGGCCGATGCCCATGCTGGTGAGCCTGGCCGAGAACCAGTTGGCTATCGGGGAATCGACCTGGCAGACCGCCGCGATGGCGCCGATGAAGCCGACGACCGAACCGATGGAGAGGTCGATATTCATGGTGACGAGAATAAGCACGACGCCGCAGGCGATGACGGCGATGGAGGCTGACTGGAGGAACAGGTTCGAGAGGTTGCGGGAAGATATGAAAATGCCGTTTTCCGTAATGGCGTAGAAAATCCCCCATATGCCCAACAGGGCGATAATCATCATGAACTGACGGATGTTCCGGGAGGCCATATTGTAGATGGCGGTTTCGGACCGCACCGTCAGTCTCCCCTGCCCTTTGGTCGCGATGTAGTAGACGGAATACAGAAGAAGCACTACCGAGAAGACGATCATCAGGAGGTAACCGATACCCATATGGCCGCCGCTAATCAGCCCGAAAAATCCGGGATGCGGCAACGGCAATCCGAGTTCGGACTGGTTGGCGATGGAGACAAGAGGCGTGTAGCCGGGGCCGGCCAGGCTCAGGGTGAAAATTAGCACAACAACGGAAAACAGCGCGGCGAAGAACGGCGTCTCCCGCCAGCCGAGAGCCGATACCACCAGAACCGGCAGGGCCAGAAGCGGGAGTATCCGGAACAGACTGACCAAAAGCCCGTACCCGGTCGCCGGCGGCGCATAATCCAGCCAGTACCAATACAGTTCGAACAGCTCTTTGCCGCGGAAGACCGTGTACGACGAGACATTGACCAGAGGGAGGAAAAATCCGCAGAAAATGATGACCGTCGGGATCAGGAACAGGAATTGGATTTTTTTCCCTTTTTTATTTTCTTCCATCGTCTTTCCCTCTCGAATGGGTTTGGATTGTTGGCCACTTTTTACAACAGCGTTGAATTACGTCTTTCGCGGTACCGCTTGCGACGCCCTGGACCGCTTCACCATTATCCGCCCAAGGCCGCACGTGTCGTTTTTTCGTTCGTCCTACCCAACGGGCGCCGATGCAACTTTCGTGTGGCCGCGGGCCCGGAAGCGGGCGGTGGCGCTTGTCATCACCTTTTCCTGATCCGCGTCGTCCTTGGCGTATTCGCCGGTAAGGGCGCCTTCACTCATGACGACGATGCGGTCCGACATGCCAAGCACTTCCGGCAGTTCGGAACTGATCATGAGAACGCCGACGCCTTCCTCAACCAGTTGGTTCATAACGTTGTAAATTTCCACCTTGGCGCCGACGTCGATGCCGCGCGTCGGCTCGTCCATGATGAGCACCTTCGGCTTGGTCATGAGCCATTTGACGATGACGACTTTTTGCTGATTGCCGCCGGACAGGTTGCCGGCCTT
>JAJQFC010000118.1 GCA_021201355.1 Planctomycetaceae bacterium
GGGGCATTCTGGTGCCGTGGCCCGCGGGAGCCGTGTTTCCCCCGGGGGGAGGCGGGAATAACCCCGTCTCGGTGCACTAATTTCGGGGGGGGGCGGGGGGTTACCCCGCCGGCCGGGCGGGAACCGGGGATATTGAGGGCGCCCCGGGTCCGTTCGCGGCAGCCCATGGCGAGGATGACGGCTTTTGCCTTGATTTCGTGGACGCCGTGTTCATTGACGGCGGTGATGACGCGGTCCGGGGTGATGTCGAGTACCATGGTGCCGAGGAGGGTTTTTATTCCGAGTTCTTTGACGCGTTTTATGTCGCGTTCGGCGTATTCGGGACCGGTCAGTTCTTCCTTGAAGCGATGGAGGCCGAAGCCGTTATGGATGCATTGATTCAGGATGCCGCCGAGGGAGTTGTAATCCCGTTCGAGGATGAGAATGTCTTTGACGCCTTGTTCGTGGGCGCCGAGGGCGGCGGCGAGTCCGGCGGGTCCACCGCCGATGATGGCGAGATCGATATTTTCCACGGAAACCTCCTGTATAATCGTATCAATGGCCCTGAGCGAAGCCGTCCCGAAATCCCCTCCACGTGCCATCCGGCGCGAGAGCGTCATTGGGTCCAGCGTGACGCTGGCTGCGGGGTTTGGGGGCGCAGCCAGCCCCCAAAATTCTAAAAAATGAAATTGGAGCGCGCGAAAAGAATCCCTTATTCGGCGGTATATCGGTGGAAAAAAACTATCGCGCGCGACTACCGATCAGAGCAAAAGAGCAAAGCGAATTTTGCGCCCCCGTTCCAAAAAGAAAAAAGGCATCACTACAAAAGCTCTCACAAAGTAGCCTTGTTCGCATAAAAGAGCAGCCGGCTTTCCCCGCCAAACTTGGTCACTTCGGTAATGTCAATCCCCGTTTCCGCCGCAATGATTTCCGGCAGCCGCATGGAGCAGAACCCGGCCTGGCAGCGGCCCATGCCCGCCCGGGTGCGGCGTTTGATGGCGTCGAGGTCGCGGACGCCGAGGGGGGAGCGGAGAGCGGCGAGGACTTCCGCCTTGGTGACGCTTTCGCAGCGGCAGATCATGTGGCCGTAGTTCGGGTCGCGGGCGATGGCGGCGCGGCGTTCGGCGTCCGTCATGTGGCGGAAGCGGGGAGCGGCGCGGCGGACCGGGTTGAATCCGGGGTTCGGTTGCGGTTTCAGGATATCGACCACCATGGCGGCGACGTCCTGGTGGATGGCCGGAGCGGAAGAGAGGCCGGGCGATTCGATGCCGGCGACGTTGATCATGCCGGGAACGTCGGCGACGGGTCCGATGACGAAATCCCCACGGGTGCAGTGGGCGCGGAGCCCGGCGAAGGAGGCGATGGTCTTCCCGAGCGGGAGGGCGACGACGTCGCGGAGAGCCATTTCGGTTATGAGCATGAGGCCGTCCCGGGTGGTATCGACGTTTTCCTTGTCCGGAATGTCTTCCGAAGTCGGGCCGACAAGGATGTTCCCGTCAACCGACGGTGTGACGAGAACCCCCTTCCCCATTTTTCCGGGAAGCTGAAAAACGGTGTGGCTGACCAGGCCGCTTTCAGTCCTGTCCATGAGGAAGTATTCGCCGCGGCGTGGGATGATTTCCAGCTTGTCCTCGGAGAGCATGTTGTTAATGGCGTCGGCGTAGACGCCGGCGGCGTTGACGAGGAGGCGGGACTCGATTACTCCCTGGGAAGTGTTGATGCGGAAGCCGTCCGCGGTGCGCGTTATCGACTCGACAAAATGGTTCAGCAGGAACTTCGCGCCATTGGCCGCCGCGTTTTCGGCGTGGGCGATGGTCATCTCGTACGGGCAGACAATGCCGCCGGTCGGGACGTCAAGGGCGGCGTGGACCTGGGGACCGAGGTTTGGCTCGCGCAGGAGCAGGTCCTGGCGGTTTAGTATGGAGAGTCCCTTGACGCCGTTCTCGTTCCCCCGCTTTAAGAGTTCTTCGAGACCGGGCATTTCCTCTTCCGAAAAAGCAAGGACGAGGCTGCCATTCCGTTTGAAGGGAAAATCAAGCTCTTCCGCCAGCGCGTCGAACATCGGATTCCCGGCGATGTTATATTTCGCCTTGAGGGTGCCGGGCTTCGCGTCGTATCCGCCGTGGACAATGCCGGAGTTGGCCTTGCTTGTGCCGACGGCGGCGTCGGATCCCTTGTCAATGACGGCGACGTCGAGGCGGAAGCGGGTAAGTTCCCGGGCGATGCCGGCGCCGATAACGCCGGCGCCGATGATGGCGACATCGTACATGAGAGTTCTCCTATCGGATGACGTGTGGTGCCGGGCGCTGCCCATAACGCACCCGCCGCATTTTCCGGTATGACCGGCAAGGCGGTGGAAAGCGGTTTTTACGGGTTCGGGTTAGACTTTTACATCACTCCATTCATGCGCCGAAGTTCGAAAAAGGTACACAGCCCCGCTCCCGTTCCGAAAAGGGGCGGCAATGGAGCGCGGGGAACATTCCGCGTGGAATTATGGCGTTTGTGAGTGAAAGCGGCGGTTCAGGGGAAAGAAGCAACTCAGGGTGATAGTCGTGGTTCTCAGGGTAATTTTTTGGGCGCCAGCCTGACGCTTTCAAGAGCGCGGTCGACGTCACAGATATTCGATACAATGCGCCCGCGGTGGGCGCACAGCACATATATCGCATCCATAATCGCGGAGACCGCGATGCGCGCCGTCAGGGACGCGGTGTACCCGCCCCGCTTGGGGAACGAGGTGCAGAAAAAAACATCCGAGACCTCCTCCAGCGGCGTGCCGTGGTAATTGGCGATGCCGACGGTGAGGGCGCCGTTTCGCCGCGCCTCCCGGAGCACTCCCACCGTGGCGCGACTGCGCCCGGAATTGGAAAAGCCGAAAGCGACCTGCCCCTTTTGTATGCGGGCGGCGTGGAGCATCATTTCAAATTCTTCGTTATGGGCCGAAGCGGAAATTTCCAGGTGGGTAAAACGGAGCGCTTCGTCACGCGCCGCATACCCGGACCCGCCGGAGCCAAAAAACACCACTTTGTCAGCCTTGACCAAGGCATCCACCACCCGAAACAAATCCGCCTTGTCAATCTGGTCAAAGGTCTCGCGGATACTGAGAACATGGTTCTCGAAAACCTTCCGCGCCACCATTTCGTCATCGTCGTCCGGAGTGATGTCGGGAAATATTTCCTCGTCGTCCGGTCGTGTGACGCCCCTGGCGAAATTGAGGCGGAATTCTTTCCAGTCCTTGAATCCGAGGGTGATGGCGAGGCGGCTAACCGAAGCGATAGAGACGCCGGAAGCCTTTGCGACCTCGCTGATGGATAAATCGATGACCGCGTCAGGATGGTCCACACAATAATTTGCCACCTTCGCCTCGCTGGGAGTAAGGGTTGGCAAAAAACTGTGTATTCGTGAAGCAACCGTGCTCAGTAGATATTCCTCACGGACTGCAAAGCAAGAACTTGATTGTCATTTAAAGGTAGTATATGTAAAAAATATTCATCGTCAAGTTTTATTTTGAGAATTATTTACAATTATTTCTGAAAACGATGTAAATCTTTTATGAATTTAAGGTTACAACTCCCCAGGCACCTCAACTTTTTTAGTATCGTAATGTCATCTCTCAAAAAAAGGTGACTCTATAAACATATAACGAGATCATTATGTACAAATACCATTCCATAATACCCCAATATTGCCACGTAACAACTTGCCGGACACGCGTCATTCCAGCTGAAATCCAGCCAGTTATCGGTGAGTCAAGCAAGTCGGATGAAGCTTTTCGATAATGGTGTAATATTCATTTGCATCGGAAATGAACATGCCTTCCCCGATGCCGTTCTGACTATTTGCAACGGGTATTCAGTACGAGCGGTGCCTGACGAGTGATGAACGGGAAAATACAATTCCACAACACTGGGATCATCTGGTGAGGGATACCGTTCATGAACCGCGCCCGCAAGGGCCAAGCCCTTTTCGGGTAACAGAGTCGTCAAAGTGTGAGAAAATGCTTCACCATACCGTGCCAACGTTGTTTCGACGACAACGTACTCATAGTCGGGAACGCGCCATTTAACCCATCCATCAGGTGGTGCCGAATCATCCAGCGCCTCGAACCCTGCCAAATATTTTCCTCCGGTGGCGTCCCACGGTTTGAACGTCTCGTTGTGGTCACTCATTATAGCCCAGATGCCTGAAGGCATACCGCTATTCGCGCGCTTAACATGTCCGGCAATCTCGTTGACATTGCCGGACGCCTCGGCCCATAACGGTGGTATCCAGGAGTCTTTATCTTCAACGCTGCCCTGCCCCAATTTTCCAATGACATAAAAGGCCGAGACTTTTTCAACTCGCATGGAGAATTCTCCCGCATGAACCCAGGCAAAAACACTCAGCGTCAACCATACCAGTGTACAGATTTTAGCAACCATAAACTTTTTCCTCGTTCTTGCCTGAATTCCATTCCCACTCATACCGCACATAGTAGATGCCGATGATATTTCTAGCAATACAAATGGTGACGCTAAAATAATCATAGCCTTCTTTGACATTTTCATATGCCTGATGAGTGGCATTTTTGCCGTGCTTCCAACTATTGGCCATCGGCGTTTTTTTTAAAGATTTTTTGTTTCACGGATTCCCATGCCCGAACAACAGATTGACTTAAGAAGATTCTTCTTTGCGTGAAATAGGTTGGTTCCAAGTAGTTTCCCTCATATTTCCGGCTGTGTGATTCGTTAGGAAGTCACAACCGTTAACAGACCGCTGCCGGTGCCTGAATTGTGAGCTCTACGGACATTTTTGCAAAAACAATTTTTATCAAAGCAACGGCCACGACAAGCGAAACGATATCCGCAATAGGTGCCGAAAAGAGCGTACCCATGAGGCCAAACTGGCTGGGCAAGATTATGATCAGCGGTACGCAAAGTATAAATTCCCTCAAGAGGGACAAGGCCATAGAGTGTATCGGCTTCCCCAACGCTTGCAAAAAGATGCTCGATGCCTTCACTACACTGCAAAGAATAACGCTGGAGAGAAAAATACGGAAGCACAATACTGCGAATTCATTATATAAACCGTCCTCACTGCCAAAAATACTGATAATTCGTATCGGGAACAACTCAAAGGCCAGCATGGAGACCGCCCCGACGCACAGCACGGCTGCCATCATCTTTTTAAAGATTTCCCGCACTCGCGGGAAAAAACAGAGTCACCATGAGTCGCAGAACACGTCCAAAGTCAGGCAATTTGTCATGCCTGTTCACCGTTTCCCCGAAAAGCGAACTGCTTAAATCTAAATCGGTTGGTAAGGTGAAACTCCCGCAATTATTTGAGGTGGTCCGCCCAGTTAACGCGATAACGCAACCTTTAGGTGGTTGGTGCCAAAAGCCGCCATATCGGGACTGAGACGTGTGATGAGGGGCAGTGTCGAATCAAGCGTGCGGTTGTTTTATCGACCACCCACCCTATTTTGCGGGGTTAAAAGTCCGCTGTAAAGATGCTACGTTCACCTTCTCTGCCTAGCTGAGTTCGGCTGTAAGAACCCGCTGACGTATTATTGGGAAAACTTATTATAATGGTAACCCTGGTTTTCTACGCACCACATCGGGGAGCCGGGGAAAGGCCATTCCATATGCCAATGCTCCTGAAACGGGACAAGTTGAAATGCATTTAAAGCAATTGATGCAATGCGGGTGCCGGACCACCGCAGTCGATGAAACCCGGACACCCATCAGGCAGCGTGCGTCGCATTTTTTACATTTGACGCATTTGGCGCTGTCGCGCTTGACTGAAAACAGCCGTATAATGCTCAATAATCCATAATGCGCGCCAAACCCGCACAAATACCGACAAAAAGGTCTTTCCATGAACAACGCAAGAAGGAGGAAGCCTCCCAGCATTGCATATGCGCCCACTTCCGCGCTCTTTCCGGAAAAATAACCGGAGAAAGCGAGGCGAGGCTCATATATTTCGATGGCGAAGACGCCAAGTACAATCAACACCAGGTACCGGCTGTAGGATAACAGCCTGTCGATGCGCGGCGGTATCTTTAGCGAGTAACCAATGGTGCTTTGCCCAACATGGTAGAGCCATTCCTGAATCGTCCCAAACGGACACAACCATCCACAAAAAAACATGCCGCCCATTATGACAATCGTATAGAAAGCCCATTTGGGCACCCCCATCCCCTTGATCAAGGCATAAGCGCCAACCACCGTTATGACAAGAGCGGTTGCTTGAACAACAAAGCGTCCTAGTTGCAACCAACTGTTGAAGGGCATTTGATTTCTCTTTCTCACTTTTTTTCCTTTCCGGCGCGAGTTATACTTCTGATTAAATAGTGACGCGCCAATGCAATTCGTTACAAGCGGGCGTTGTTTTGATTGGTGTGTCCAGCACCCGGTTGAAAGGTCGACGTCAATTCAACATGCGGAGCCCAACCAGGGTGGATCTGCCGAAGTTCCTAAATCGTATAGCGGAGGCGGCGTTGCGAAGGGGCGTACCCTGTCGGCAGCGGCGATACAGGCGAACTCACCAATCGAAATATTATGCGTATGGCAAGGCAGTATTCAGGCGGAAGCACGGCAGGTTTGGACTATGATCGCCAACTATTCGGAACTATGCAACAATGGAAGCTGGACTGAGGAAATTTGTTTACTCAGTTCAGCAACAATCAATTGAATGGTTTTGACTCGGTACGGCGTGGCATGGGCGAGGAAGCGGCTGATGGTGCAGCATGGCAACGAAACCGATCTGAATAAGAGAATTTGGAACGTATATTGATATATTTGGATCAAGCGATTCCTGCCGCGCAAAAACATTGATGGAGGTCATCGAGGCCGTTTTGCTATTGATGTGCGGTAATGTTTGACGAGACTTTACGCCAGCGGTCTGAAAGGTCGCTGGCGCAACAACGTGATACTACTGTTCTTCATGAATTTTGATAGTCCACATGTCCGTCGATCGAGGGGTCCTTTCTGTGTGTAAGGGTTAAAGTGGGGTAGCTTGGCGCCAAACTCTTTCACCCTTACAATTGCTCCGCTTTCGTTAAATTGGAATATGGAAACACCATCGAAATATTCTTCCTCGCCCGTATCATATCGGTTCCGGAATCTCCACTCGACGGCGGTGGTCAGCCCCTGATGAATAAACTGGGCTATGTCCCATTGAGTAACCTGTGCGCGGTGGTTCCATTCCCTGAACCAGTGCAGCAATTGAGCGTAGCCGGTATATTCAGGCCCCCATGACTCGGTATACACAACGGCTTCATCAAAAAGTCCGTCCAACAAAGCGATGCTCTGTTTAAGCCAAGCATCGAAGTAGCGCCGGATTGCCGCCTCTTTTGAACCATTTTCCATAAGTTCGCCCTAATTCGTCGGGGACTCTGATTTCAACATGTCCAGATAGTCGGCCCATGCCTGCATGATTTTACGCCGTTCCGGCAAAAACTCCGCAAAATTATACGCTGCTCTAACCTTGCTTCGCTCGGCGTGGGCAAGCTGGCGCTCGATAGCGTGACTATTCATTGAGCAGGGTGGAGGCCATGGATCGATATTCTCAAACGTGTTTTCGGTGAGTTCCCGCTCATGCTGCATCGCCGCTTTCTTACGGACGCTCGGATCGATACCTCTGGTCAGCAGTTCCTTGGCCTGTTCGCGGAGATACCGCGCCATTTTCATGCCAACAACCGGATAGGCTCCATAACTCAGCGTTTTAACCCTGCCGCCGAAACGTAAAACTGTCGCCAGAGTTTGCTCCCGGTGGGGGAGACGTGGACGTATAGGCCGCCGCCGTCATAATGTTTATGGACTTAACCCATTGCTTTGAGGTTTTTAATGGCGTCTCGGTCAAAGGCATTGCAGGTATTTCCTTTTTCGGGAACTGACGACACCCGCAAAAGTACCTACTAAAATTCTAAATGTTAAGGTTTGACGGAACCGAATCGGACCGGATTTCCATATAAAGCTAAATCCGCCAAGGCTTATGGGCCGTTGGCGGACGTTAGCGTTTTTAGTGTTGGTTCCCCGCCAGGACTCGAACCTGGAACAAGAGAACCAAAAACGCATTTGGCGAAATTGCAACATCCCTTTAAAGCAAGGGTTATATGCCAACTTCTTTGCTTCGCACCAATTCCGCACCCTTTGATTTCGCCTGATGTTGCATGATTCTGCACCAAAAATGGGCTATTGGTGCGGGATTGGTGCGGGGAAATGCTGAGATTTACCTGCCATCCACATCGGCAATGACTGCCGCGATTAACTCTGGGGAGTAATGTGCTCCAGCCTCAATGAGTTTGTCAATGTGAGGCGCAATTATTTGAATAAGGCCCCGGCGCTTTGCCTTTCCCAAAAGCCCCAGAACACCGATGACTTCGAGGCCAACAGCTTTGGCAATACGTCTGCCGCGCAAGTCGTCAATACAGACGCGACGGATGCCATTTTCAAGAGCCATTTGAATGACAGCAGCTTCCCCCTTATCCAGAGTTGCGCGAATCATTTCTGGAATGGGGGTAATTAAGGATTGTACGTGCAACCACGGAGCATCAACAACCTGATGCCCGAGCTCGTCACCCACTTTCAACTCGTCAATTACCTCCTGTGGCGCGGTAAATTGATAAGGGAGTTGGGCAACCACTGACAAAAGGTCGATTTTAGCCAGCAAAATAAGAGGTCCTGTGTCAATAGCGATATGCTTAATCATCGCCATTGATGAACCTTAATTCGTCATCGGCATCTTCGATACCCAGGTTTACGCAAGAATGCCCACGTCGCGCCAATTCATTCATGAAATCCACCTTGCCAAGGCCGCACATGGTGGCGGCTTGTCCCAGGCTGATTTTACCATCTTGGAACAGCTTGGCTGCAGTGGCAATTCTGGCAGTCTCGGCCAACTCTGTGCGCGACATGCCTGCGCTGGCCAGTATATCGTCTGTATAAGGAATATCGATAACATTATTCATAGTAATCCCTTTTTCACTTCTTAATGATACAAGAGCAGAAGTATAAGTCAAGGATTGGGCAGAAGTTGGGTTGAAAATGATTTATTGAGCAATCCCAAATGGCTCTCTACCACTCTTTTTTTTGTTCAAGTATCTTCATAATCCTTTGATACTCCTTGATTTTTGCCACCCCCGCATATGCACCCAAGGCTCTTAATACTTTCTCAAACTTATAGGGCCAAGATTTAATATCATGAGGTAAAAGTTTATGCAGTAGCCGAAATATTTCCAGGTGGTGTTTTTCGAGTACGGCTGCGTCTATATTGGTTAACATTATTGATGAACCGATCGTTCCAAGGCAATGCCTAGTCGCATGATAAATCCGCGGGAACAATTCGACATCTGACATCATTATTCCCATGATTTGGTCGGTTGTGTTGGTTGTATTGACTGCTTTTTGTTTGGGCCAAACATCATTGAAAAACTCTCCGAACCTTGTGTACTCTTCTCTAGTATGTTGCTTTGCTCTGCGAAAATAATGTCCAATTGTCCATAGCAGTATTCGTCGATTATCGTCATTAACTCTTTGAATTATATCATGAAACTCTTTGTTGGACACCAATTGATTCCCCGAAATCTTTTTGTCGATAAACCAACCGTACAGGAGCAAATTCCAATATCGATCTCGGTCTCTTATCTCCTTGGCAGTGCAGAGGACATCAATTAATTCATTTTTTAGGCTGTAAAATAACCTGGGCTGCGGATAGTCCGTCGCTCCCTTCATCCCTTCCAAAATGATTATGCTTTCGCGTTTGTTGCCGTTCTTGAAGAAGCATAGGATATTGTGTTTTACCCATGTTTCTGCCTTTAGGTATAGCCAAGGTAGATTATGTGAAAGCATCGAGAGTGAGTAATCGCGCACTTCCCCCACGCAACCTAATAATTCTGTTAGCCCGTCTGTTTTCTGCTTAGGTAATTTAGTATTGTTTTTATCGTAACGCACATCCTTAAACCAGGCCCCCACGATTCTTCCCGTTGGCGAGTTCAATGCTTTCTCCAAGACCGAAATATCAGCGGGTGAGGTGATATTTGTTCTCGCGGTTTTTGGATATTCCTTGTTAATTGAGACAAGCTTGTCCATGAATGCATCATATGTTTCAGGATAATGTTCGGATAAGCCAGCACTTATTTTTTCAAACCAAGAGGACATACTGGGCATAATGTCCTTGAGGTTCAGATTGTGGTATTGCAAAAGACGACTTATAATAATATGACAAAGATAAAATCTCTTAGCATTGATAGCGTCATTTTTCTTACAAATATTATAAAAAAATGTGCTCCATAGGTCTCTGTCAAATATATGCTTTCGGGCATGGTAAGTTAAAGCATGAAACGCTCTAATTGGCCGATGTTGGACCAAGCCAATGAAAGGTTTGTTCTCTTTTAGGAAATGTGTCTTCTTTTCTGAATGCTTAATACATTCGGAAACAATATTTCGGATGGGTACATTATTCAAGAAGCTAAAATCAGTAACGTATTGCACAAATCCGCCCGTCACTATTGGCTCAATAGCTCCATTCAGATTACGAATATATCTTTCACTTAAATAATGATGTTTTTCCCGTAACTTTTCATAACGTTTTTGTGTTGTCTTCGAAAGACTACATTCTTTCAAGACCAAATAGCCCGCGTATTTCACGAAATCTGTTTCTTGGTGTTCTTTGGGTAGCTTTGGATGGCCGTGCAGCAAGCGATATTCAATTGCCTGTTTTTGCTTATTATTAAGGTATCCCCATATGGTTTTAAGTGTTATTGTCAGGTCACGCCGATTATTATATTCCCAAAAATCGTCGTCGTTCACTTCCAAAAGACTGGCTACAATATTATCTAATGGTTGCAATTGGATAAATTTCGCAGCCCAAATTCTCAGGCAATCCCATATGCGCACGCCATTTTTGGGCCAGGAATAGTACTCGCTTTTGGCGGCATTAATATCACACGTAATAGCTGTCTCGAATAGTGAAGTATAATAGTGCAGTAAGTAATTAAAATCGCTATCCCTAATGTGGCTCTTTTTTAGTGAATCATTAAATGGATGAAGGCTGTATTCTTTGTATGGCTCCACTTGAAGGACCCAATCGATATGCCTTCGCACCTCCTTAAGAAAAAAGAATGTATATTTTTTATTAAAAAAGGATAATTTTTCATAATGATTAGGAAATCTGACTGTGACATTAAACCATTCTGACATATTTTTCGTGCGACAATTCAATATCTCTCTTAAACCAATTTTAGGCGTCACAAAAGCATAGGGGTGATTAAGTCTGAAAAAGGTGGCAAAAAGACTCATGTTTTTTTTGTGTTTACGTATCAAATCTGCGATTTTATCAGATTCATGTTCAATTTGAAGTTCTAAATGGTTGTGTGGGTCGTCCCGCTGCTTCCATTCTTCTAAAAGGACATTCCATATTTTAAGGGAATCTGGATGTGCCTTGATAAAGTCCACGAAACGTAATATCCGAGGATGTATCCCCGGTTGCTTGCAGGCCCACCACAGAGTGCAAGGCTCATTTAGTAGTTTTTCAAACCAGCCTCGAAACAAAAACACGCGCGGGGGTATTGAGCCATACGAACTTTTTTCGCTGACCAGGCCTGTTGTTAAGGATGCGTCTATCTCGATTTCGTCTGTTTCATTAAAACGGAAAAAATTCCATGCCGAAAGAGCAACCTCGTCGTTGGATTTTCCCGGAACAGCTGGAGGGGGGATATCGCTATCAAGTGCGTAATTCGCGAACAAATCCACGTCGTCTTTTTTGGGTTTATTGAACCAATCATTTTCAGTATCTTTTTTGTTGTTGTAGCGTGTCCAAGGTGTAAACACACACAACCAAGACGATGGTGGCGTCGGAATTGTTGAGGCAAAGGCCTTCATGCCCTCCTTGGACGAAACAAGATGCGCCACTTGACCTCGTTCAAAAGGTTTCAGTTTGTCTGGAGACTGGTGGGCCAGTGTGAGAACAGTTGATTCCCAGCGTGATTTATCCTTCACTTTGGCTGCCCAAGCCTTCAACGTATCCCATAAGACCGAGTGCCTGTCTGATTCGATGTATGGTATTGCTTGTACACCTTTATGAGCCCATTTTCCAGTTGCACTTATGTCGTCGCCAGATTGAAAGGCATAAATGTGATTGCATAGTAATGAATACTTGCCGAGTGCTTCCAAAAGATAACTTACTGGAGGGTCACTCGCTCCATATCCAATAAATACTACGGTGAAGTTGTCAATCAGATTGACAATGAATTTGGTTGCCCAGCCTTCCGACAAATACGCCCGACCGAAGCTCGAACTTGAAAGTATTAATCCTTCACCATCAGGCGTATCATATTTTCTATTGGCAATTCCATGCAGGTGGATCAAGCCATCAAAATCAGGATTTGCATTGATATCGGGGAAGGAACCGGGGGTAAAAATGCGTAGTGTTGGATTTACTTCGCTGAAAAGGCGGTCAAAATTCGTTGTAACGACTCTTGTCTGTCCATCATCTGTTTTTGCTAAGTCCAGTATCACTTGGTGTGCAGAGAGGTAATCCTTCTTTTTTTTGGGTTTCAGAATACGGCATACAGTTGCATCAATCACTTCACGATTAAAGTCTCTTTCCAATTTTCCAAATATACGATCAAAAGAAAGACTTGTGTCTTCCTCTGCTGCCTAAATAAGCAATTTCTTGTACTCTGGATTATCGGATACTTTTAGTTCTTGGCACACCTTGTTTGTCAGATTAGGGAAATCTGGAATTCCGGCCTTGGCTCGTGACACGCCTGCGCCACAAACAAATACAACACGGCCTCTGTCTCTGGCAGTAAGCAAGTCGCCTGGAATCAGTGGACCTTTTTCAATGAAACGCATTCCTGGAATCATAGACTTGCCTCCGTGGTGTCGTTTTTCTTTCGAATAACAGGTATGTGGCCATTATAAATGGTCACAAAGCATATAGCCAATATAAGTTTATTCTTACTATTCGAGCCTATAGTTTAATATGGCTATATAGGGTATACCCATATTAGCCGGAGGCCAAATCATGAAACCTGCACGAATATATCAACGAGTCAGTACCGATGACCAAGACCTCGCTCGTCAGGAACAAATCGTCCGAGATGCCAAGGCGGCTGGTTATTATGTTGCCGGTGTATATAGTGAAAAGGCTTCGGGAGCCAATGCCGACCGGGCTGAACTTAGACGGATGATCAGCGATTTACAACCCGGGGACACCGTTATTGCCGAAAAAATGGATCGAATTAGCCGTCTTGCCCTGCCGGAAGCGGAACAACTAATCGCGTCGATTCGTGATAAGGGAGCGAAGCTGGCAATTCCGGGGGTCGTGGATTTTACCGATCTTATCGCCGGAACCGATGAATTGTCCACAATCATCCTTAAGACGGTCCGGGATCTGCTAATGAAAATTGCTTTGCAAATGTCTCGCGATGATTACGAGGTAAGGCGCGAACGACAGCGACAAGGCATCGCTCTTGCCAAAACGGCAGGTAAATATCGCGGAAGAACGGCAAACACGGCAATCCATAAGCGGATTATTGCACTACGAAAGGACGGAAACACATTGGCGCAAACCGCTGAAGCCGCCGGTTGCAGTATAAGCCAGGTTAAGAGAATTATGGCACTTTACCGAGAACAGTCAGCGCCAAGGGCATCTTCCTGATTGACCCGAGTTAGAGAATTTTCAATGACTACCGCCCGCCAGTAATTATTTGACGCGATCAATTGTTTTAAATATAACGTAAGGGTGCCACCATTGTGAACCTTACTGATCTCCCAGATAAAGGATATAACCATTTAAATACCTGACCTGAAAATTTTCATGACGCACCGGCGTCAAAATCTCGGAAGCGCAGACAAAAACCCGCCAGGTTTACTGCAAAGGCGTAGCCGGGAATGAGGCGCACCCCCAATTGATTTTTTGGGGGTGCTGTCCGCATTTCTGCTCCTTTGCGGGCCTCTGGCGGGGCCTTTGTCTGAGCGGTAGCGGCAGCCCCCCTTTCCTTTATATGCCGCATACCACGCTTTTATTAGACGCCGGATATTTCGGCGTCTTTTTCTGTTTCTGACTGTTTTTCAAAGTTCAAAATCTCGAATATGAGCAGAGAAAATGTTTGCTACATCCAAAGGGGCGGTGTGAACGGCGTAGATATATATAGGTTTTCCAAACAAAAGGAAGGGTGGAGCATGTTTAAGTTTATCACAATTGTTTTTTGTATTCTGTATGGTTCGATTGGGTTATCGGGAGAGGGTAACAAGCAAGATGGATCAGAATGCGTAGATACAGCGCATATTCCTCTTCATGTTTTGGTAGCTCCCGGAAATACCAATATGCATGGTAACGTACCGACCCCGTCGTCCTCTCTTATTTTAAAGGACACTGGATTCTATCATGACGACGACGTAAGTGTATATCCTGATTTTTCCACTTTCTGTCCTTATCCCATGTGAAATGTACCTTCAATTTTGATTCGGGACGAGACGTGGGACAATCACCGGTAATGCAAATTCAGATTTTGGCGATAATCTCAACGTTATTACTCTAAAATCCCAAAACGGTAGGACACGAAAGGTTATTCTATATATTAAGGCTAACCAATTTAAGATATTTGGATGAAATTTTATCTTTCCGGAACAACTCTCAGGTTTTTTAAAGGAGGAAATATGATGGCTGCTAATAATCGTGAAAAATATAAAAAATCCTTTATGTATTTTGACTCCATTATTGGGTATTTTTTAAATTCATTTGTCCACGGAGCACGACGTTTAAAATACCATAAGCAGCTACTATTGGCTTTTTGTGCTTTATTGGTATTGTTATTGTGGCGAGAATCGGGAAAGTTCTCGAGAAATGCAACAGAAGCAGTCACCATGCCTGATGGAGGCATTATAGCACCTAATCACTATGATCTTATAAAGATGGACGGAAGTGTCGAGAACAACCCCGATAAAACCAATAAACCAAAACAGTTTTTTTTGACAATGGAAACACAAAATAAAAAGGGTAAAATTCCCGATCATATAGGTCAAGTCTGGGAAATTTTTGATGACTTTCCCATGAAGTTAATTTCTGCCGAAACTGAGGATTTAAAAATCGATAAAAGTTCTGATAAATTATCGTATATATTAAAAATGACCGTTAATCAAGAGCGTTACAATACATTTACTGATAAATTGCTTGAAATGGCTGAGGCAAATGGATACCCATGCAAACAGGAAAAAATAAAAACTCGATGGATGGGTTTGGTAAGCCGCTATGGTTCTGGAGGGAAAGGCACTACATTTTATAAACTTAGGAACTTAATCCATGATGAGCGTTTTGAGGAAGTTAAAGATATAAAAGGTTTTAGGATATTGGTAATTAAGAATTTATCAGTGACGAATATCGATAAAAATGGTACTGCCAATTTTGAGGTAGATGTTGTCAGCATAGACTTCCCGGAAGAATGCTCTCAAATTTTAGAATGCAGGTTAAATATACCATTTAGTTCCACAACTTATTTCTTTAACCGGAATAATCAATGGGTATACAAAAATCACAATAAGATCAGAGAACCAGTATGGCAGGAGACGTACGCCATATCACAGGGATCAGCATGCGGATGGATAATTGCGCCACTAGTTTTATCAACAACTGGATATGGGTTCATTGCAGACCCTTTAATATTCAGAGGAGAGTTGAAACTAAAGGAATCCATCATCAATGACTTCAATGCATTACGTACGCTTGTTCACATTGACCCGGATATCGCTCCTCGCTCCTACGATAAAAATAACCTGATTGTAAATGGTACCTTTAAAGAGCAAGAGAGACTATGGCTTCAGCAAATTAGCGAAAACCCCAGTAATCATATTCAATACGCAATATCCAATGTAAATGGACGAATTGGTCAGTGATTGGTGTCGGAATCAAACTTCTGAAACGCAGCATGACGGATTCAATATGTGCTGTTGAAATCCGGAGAGTATAAGGCGTGCCGGACCTAGACGGATGAGCGCCTTAATAAAAAATCTCTTACTACTTTTAGGATAACAACAGCACTATTCAAATAACCATGATCCCCCAGCTAGACTCCCCATTCAATATTCATGCAATAATTGTGTTTGGTGAAATCCTATGCAACGGTGATTGTTTGCGATACCTTTTCCGTGATACTCCATTTCAAGGACCCATAAAAAGTCGGCCATAGTCACGATAGCGCCAGCACCCTGTCCCGAAGCCCGCCGGGCGGCATTGAGGACGACATTTTTAATTTCGCCCCCAGTGAGCCGCCTTAGCGACAGGGCATCGAGATCCACGTCTGGCGCGAGCGGCATGCCAGGTGGCAGGAGCTTTTCCCATATTTGGCGAACCTGATGGCGTGTGGGCGGTTCAAAATGGAGTTTAAGGGATATTCTTCGGGCGAGCGCCTTGTCCAGGGTTATGTCCCGGTTGGTGGATAAAATACACACTCCGTCGAAGCGCTCCAGCTCCTGTAGAAGTACATTGACGTGGCGCACTTCCCAATTCCTATTCGCGCTGTCGCGGTCGTAAAACATGGCATCGGCCTCATCCCAAAACAGGACGCAATCATGATCCTGCGCCTCACGGAAGAGGCCAGTGATATTCTTTTCCGTCTCACCCACCCAGGAACTTTGAATTTTGCTGTAATCCGCGACTAATATGTGTTTTCCAAGCATACTGGCGACTGCCTCTGCGGACGCTGTTTTCCCCACGCCCGGGGGACCACAAAAAAGTAATGCAATCGCATTGCCGTATGGAAAGGTCGATTTTATGTTCCACTTGCTGAATACGTCTCGATGAGCAAATTGATTGCTTACCAATTGCAAAGCATCCACGATCTCCCTCGATAAAACCAGATGGTCAAATTTCATCAATGGTTTACGCACCCTGGAGCCGTCCATGATCCGCTTGGTCTTTTTCCTTTCAACCCCTATTTCATCCAAACAACGGTCGGTAAGCTCGAATTCCATATTCCGAACTGAATCGGTATCTGCACCAACCATATCGTCAGCGTTTTTATTGACAGGTTGAATAACCTCTTTTGTTATTAGGCCGGAAGATGGAACGAAAAACGATTCAACTATCTCGCTTATCTCCGTTACATTTGAAGCGACGGCGCGAGCCAACCACTCTCCGGTGTAAAAATTATCTGATTCCATATAATACCTGCGCCCGATTTTATCCGCGCCCCAGACAGCCTTGTGCAGGAGCGCGACAAGTATTCCGTTCTCGGAAAAACCATGCATGTCATCGAACAGCTTTTCCAATTTCCACCCTGGCTTAATACTGCTCAAAAACATCCGAACTAAGCGTTTTAACTCAAAATGTTCGGAAAATCTTTCGTGGTCTGCTCCAACGATTGAATTAACCGTATTGATGCATTCAAAAAGTTTATTCTGAATTTGCGGTAATTTTTTAAATAATTCTTCCTGGCTTTCGCAGTCCCAACCAGATACGAGATAACCCTTTTTTCGGAGAATCGGCTCAATTACACTCTGTGAGACAGATATATCGGAGCATTTTATAGGGTTTTGTTGATGCAGGTCAACCAGCCCACTTGCGACCAATTTTGCATCGGGTAAAAACATCCTGGCAACTTCGATGTGGTTACACACGTCCCGTGGCAATACTTGTTGCATACAGCCAATCGTGTCAATCTGAGCGCCAATTCCAACAGCCGAACAAATCAGAATAAGCAACAAGTACATTTCAATAGGTGATAAGGCATATCTTTCCACGAGAACGCGTAATTGTTCGGGAATGGCCCCGTTTTCCAGTACCCGTATCAGCGAGGTAACTCCTTCCCGATATCGGAGAACGGCGTCTTCGGAGGTATTCTCTATCGCCTGACCACCGATATTGGTAATTGTGCCTATTATAAATAAAAGTGCATCTGGGTCGTCATAGGAGGATTTTATGTCATCAGCTATTTTATTAATATATTCTGGTAATTTGTCGAAAGGAATATCGGACACACGTCGAGATGCCCTACGCATAATAACTCCCTATTTTGGTAAAATTATAATCCGATCGCCTCTGCAAAGACCTGGCATGCCTTGTCCACCCGTTCTTGCATAACGCGCTGGTCTCGAAGGTAGGTCGATTCAGGGTTATTGCTCACTGTTATTCCGAGATCGACTAGCGGCAGGATGATATTTATCGCCGGATTTGAATTTGGGAAATCGGTTTTCAGATGTACCCATATCACGGTTTTCAAAGCGCAGATAAGTTCCTTGTAAATCGTATCGCCTAGCACACCGAAACGACGCTTAAATTCACGCGATATACTGACAACCATCATGTTATCGACCAATTCCACGTCGGTATTTCGCGAGTCCACCGTGCATAGTTCCAGTGTATTGGTCCAGGACCAGTCACAATGCCCTCTGTCAGTCTGCGGTGGCTTCATAGTGGAATTGGTGTGAATCGGCGAATATACGGCAGTTTTGCGGGGGCGAGCCATATGCGTCTCCTTGCTATGAAAAAGGGATTAAACGTTCTATTAAATAATGGTTTCTGTGCAGATTCATTGACGTCGTGTCGATAAAATAATATAGAACTAAAAGTTCTAAAATCAAGTGCAATTATTCCTTATAGTTCTAAAGGATATACAACATGTTGAATTGCAAGGAGATCGTAGGGCGACTTTTTTTGCTTTATGATGTTTCGACGCAAACCGCGTTAAGCGAAAAGCTTGGTATCACGCAGACCCTCATCAGTCGTTGGATAAAAGACCCAACGCGAAGGCCGTCATGGGATACCATGGAAAAAGTAATTGAAGAGACAGGTGTTACGTGGGACTGGCTGCTGGAAGGGCGCGAGCCTCAGTACCGCGATCAGATTTAAGGGGGGCATAATCACGGGTATTTGTTAGTCTATCTCATAAAAACGTCACCTATCCTTATCATGACTCAACTCGTCGTTACCTGGTAATGCCACAACACTGTGATGTGGCAATTTCAAGTCTCCAGTTACGATGAGGAAAAGTCATGACAAAAGATGGAATTTGTGATCATCCTTCCAAGGAACAACAGCAGGCAGCAAACCCGTCCATAAAGCGCGTTTACAAAAAACCTAAAACCAAAGAACAGCGCTATAACGAAATGAGGGAGCGGATATTCCGCAAGTTGGACGGTATCATAGTCAATTGCAGTGAGGACACGGTAATACAGGCTTATCAGGGATATTATGATAACCATGACCATGCTCTTACTGAATTCGAAAAATCAAAATGGCGCGGCAGAAATCTAACCTTGGAAGAGCAATCCTTATTTTTAAATAAAAGCATGTTTGTCCCGGATGATTTTGGCTCTGACGAATGGAAAAAATGAAGTTGCGGTATAGATACCGATCAAATGGCGTGAAACTCTGTTTTTCAACCGGAAATAGGTATGACAAACCCCAGCCAGGCACCTTGCCGAATATTGTTACAAGAATGGGGCCGGTCGCACTGAGGTATGGCCTGGTAGCGGCGAATAATTTTACAAATGCGGCAATTGCGGACATCGTGACCACTGTATGGGAGAGCTGGATCACCCGAATAGATATTTATGTTGATGTCGCGATTGCAACTGACCCATTTGTTGAATTCGTCCTGGATAATCGTTGCGCAGGAAGGCTTTCTAAAAAGGTTCGGCCCTATTTAAAGAAGAAATTAACAGATGATGGTTGCCTCACTGCCGTGGACGGGAATGGTGTCCATGTCAATTTAGGCGGGGATGTTGAAGTCGTTATCTACGATAAAGCAGATAAATTCGACTCCGACGAATCGGAAGAAAGTAAACGTGTTTATGAAGATAAGCATGGAGAAATTACTTCAAAGCTAACGAGGTTTGAGTTCAGGTTTCATAGACCGTTTTTGACAAGTTGGGGTTACAATGGAGGACATTGCATTAATACCGTTGATGACTGGCTAAAATGCCGCGCTTCTTTGGTTAAATATGTTATGACAAAATTGTTCAGGTTTACCGAAAAGGACGGCAAGACACTGCTGGTGTGGGAATGGATTGGCAATCAATTCCAGAACTGGGTGGAGTCGGATAATGATCGCCTCGGAATTACAAGTGTTGACATCGAGAGAGTCATTAAACCGCAAACAGTAAGCGTAACACGCCTTTTCAAGCAGATTGCAGGTACAGCGCGTACTGCCATGCTCCGGCAAACACGTGAACGGGTAAGGGATGAATTTCAATTAATGCAATGGCTTCAGCAAGAAATTCTTAAACCCGAAATGAGGGAAAAAGTCTTTAACGCTGCATTCCATCAAGATAGCGCATTAAAATACCTCAAATTTAAAAGCCAGTTTGATAATTCCGATATATTAAATAATTCGATTATAACCTCTGAATCCCAAGAACTCGAATATGGAGCCATTCATTACCTTCTTATGGGAACTTCTTACGATAACACTAATATTAACAATACATTACCATATAATGACATATAACTGGGGGCATCATAGATATCATAGATATAGATATGCCTCTCCATCCGCCAATGTTGATAGCATATGGACCATCACTGTGGATTTTGAATAAATAAAACATCACCGAAATCGTTTTCGAATTTTTTCAATCGTTAACTCATGGTGGGCTTCGTTGCGCCTTTCGAAGCGTGTCAAATTTTTGACTATTCACCAGGTGCGATTATGAAAAAATTAAAACAAAGCGATGCTGTCAGTTATAATGACACTTCCTATTCGGCAAAGCCGGTACAGCGACTGTTCTGGTCATTGGAGGAAACAGCAAGCATGTTGGGCCTTTCTCCGCGTTCGATGTATGAACTTCGGCACCAACATGCTTTGTATGCTCCTGATGGCAGCAGAACAACCAAAGGCGATCCAAAAAAAGATTCTCCATTGTGGAGCGACGAGCTGATTCGTCTTATCGCGTTCGCTCGTTCAAAAACGTTACAGGGAGTACGGCAGCTTACAGACGATGAGGGATTAAAAATTCGGAAAGGCATGGGTGATAAAAAACGCCGCGAATACCTCTCTTATATTGATGATTAAACTATATCAATTTATCAATATCATCGTCCCGGCTGTCACGAGGAACGAATTGTGCATAATGCTTTCGACAGACTTCAGGGGGTATTGCCCATCCATGATGTTATTTTGTCGAGGCTGACGCCCTCCTGTGCAAGAAGAGAACCGAAGGTGTGACGGAACGAGTTCCAGCCAATCCGTTCGAGATGCGCCTTCAATAGTTCTGTCTTTTTGGCAAGTTCGATTTGATAGTTTTTTTGGCTTTCCGATATTCAGCCTTCGCCTTTTTCCATTGCTCGCTGGTAAGCGATCGAGGTTTGCCGGTATAGAGGGATGGTTTAATTATTTGCCATTCCTCCATGAGGCGCTTTTCCTTTTCCTTGCGGATATGTATTTTCAGGTCCGTTAGGCGGTTGGGACGGGTGAGTTCGTCCTTATTCTGATTGCCGGTGTCGCCTGGCATTTTCACGACGTATCCATGCCGCTCTGACTCTGGAATTTTTGATAGGAGGAGGATGAGTTCTTTGGCCAATGGGACTGTTCGTTTTCCAGTCTTTCCTTTTCGGACAACCAGATTGCCCTTGGTCAAAAAAACGTCGTTCCATTTCAGCCGGCATACCTCCTCGCGTCTCATGCCTGCATAAAAGGCGATGGGGATGGCGTGCCAGTCAGGCCAGCCGCTCGCTTTTACTATTTCGATTATTTCCCGCCTTTCAGCTTTGGTGCAGTATACGATGTCTTCTGCGTCTTGTTCGGGCAGAATTTTTATTCCTGCAAATGGATTCCTGCGCGTTCTATGGGTGCGGATTGCCCATTTGAAAAAACTGTTGCAGGCAGACAGCACTCGGTTTCGCGTTCCTGCTGATTTACCCGACAGTATGATGGAGTTCAGGTATTCCTGAGCCTGTGCGCTGGTCGTCATGCGGATATCGCCGTCATGCCGATTATGGTCTTTATTATTATTGCAGAATTCGTTCAGTTCATTTAGGTAGCGCATCGAATGGGTTGCCCAGCCTTTCGAGGCCTCGCTGAAGAGAGTGGATTGGTATGCCGCTATCCAATCCGGATCGGTCGGAATATCCGACTGGTCGTTGCGCCCATAACGGTCAAGCATGTACTGCAAAACAGCTGAAGACTCCACATACAGTTCGGGAAAGTCGGGTTCCGCCATCGCCAGGGCGGCAGAGATGAGTCGTAGATCCGAGTCCACCAGCGCCGTCTTTTTCTGGTCGAGGTAGTTGGTGGGGATGGAATACTGTTTCCCATTCCATTTCCAATAAATGCGCCAGCGACCACCATGGTAGCGCTTTTTCGGGGTGGGTTTGAGACCAAGCCTGGGCATGGGTAATCCTCCTAATGGTGCGGGAAAGGGTGCGGAGAGGATATCATATAGCTACAGGAAGGTCAAATAAAAACCCGCAACCTGTTGTGGCTGCGGGTTTTGGTGTGTTGGTTACCCCGCCAGGACTCGAACCTGGAACAAGAGAACCAAAATCTCTTGTGTTGCCAATTACACCACGGGGTAGTGAAGCCGAAATTATATGGACTGCGCCATAAAAAGCAAGTGGCCGTCGGCTTTTATCCACGCCCGTTCACCAGTCGGCGATTCTTGTCAATTCGCCCCGATACATTTGGTTCCGTCCCTCACCGGGTCGATACGTTTCAGGCATAGTACAGTATAGAATATAAGTATTTGCCACTCGTTAAATTAATGCTATAATCGGCATATATGATAAATTCCCGGGGTGGAGCAGCACAGTCGGCGCCGGTCCATAGCGTCCCCGGAAAAAGAAAAACCGGAAGGCCGGACCGACTCGTCAGCCATTCCGTTTCGATCTTTTATCCGCATGCCATAAGGAGAATGCATGGATAGGCGCGAATTTCTCAAGACTGCCGGAGCGACAGCCGCCGGGCTTTTCCTCGCCCACAGGTTACCCGGCGTGTCCTTTGCCGCCGCCGGCGAGCGGAACACCGGGAAGCCGGTGGTGTACTTCACGAGGGACCTCTCCGCAGACAGTCTGAAAAAGATGTACGGCTTCGTCAACCAGCCGCTCACCGGCCGGATTGCGGTCAAACTTCATACCGGCGAACCGAACGGTCCGAACATCATTCCGGCGGCCTGGATCAAGGAACTCTTCCCGAACATCCCAAACGCCACCATTGTCGAAACAAACGTTTTCTACGGCGGCCCGCGCGCAACCACCGAGGGCCACCGCCGCACCCTGGCGGTCAACGGGTGGGATTTCGCGCCGGTCGACATTCTGGACGACGAAGGCGACGTCAACCTCCCCGTCCCCGGCGGCAAATGGTTTTCGGAAATCGCCATGGGCCGGAACCTGGTCAACTACGACTCCATGCTGGTCCTAACCCATTTCAAGGGACACGCCATGGGCGGATTCGGCGGTTCATTGAAAAACATCGGTATCGGCTGCGCGTCCGGGAAGGTCGGGAAAGCCCAACTCCATCGGAGCGGCGCCAACAACTGGGGCCATAGCGGCGCGCGTCTCATGGAAAACATGGTCGAATCGGGAAAGGCAATTCTTACCCATTTCGGTCCACGGATGGCCTACATTAATGTTTTGCGGAACATGTCCGTTGACTGCGACTGCGCCGGCGTCGGCGCCGCACCGGTCACGACTCCCGACATCGGCATCCTCGCCTCCACCGACATTCTGGCCATCGACCAGGCATCGGTGGAATTAATCTACGCCCTGCCCGCCGACCAGCGCCGCGACATGGTCGAACGCATCGAATCGCGTGGCGGCCTGCGGCAGTTGTCGTATATGGCAGAATTGGGCATGGGATCGAAGGACTACGACCTCGTCGGCGTCGACTAGCGTGGGTGGGTTTACAAGGCAATGGGCGAGTCTTCATTCTCCGTGCTCCGGGAGGCACGACTCTTTCGGGACGTGCAACCATTAATCGCTCAGAAAATGAAACCGCAGCGCTTCGAGAGCCAAAAACGGTACAGTTTCTCAAACCGCGACCACAAGCGGACAACCCATTCTCGCACTATACAGTTGATTTTGTTCGCCAATGCCGATACCCTCGTAGAGGAGTGAGGGCCGGCCGCGAAAGTGTCTGGCATGTGGTTACGGGTCTTTATTGTCATTCTCCTCTCCACCGGCATTATCCCTGCAGCCGAACCGGAAAGCGCCGCGACCGGACGGACCGACCGGCTTCGGGTCGGCGTTTATGTCAATCCGCCTTTCGTCATCCGTGACGGCGACACCTGCTCCGGCATGGCTGTCGATCTATGGCGAAGTATTGAGGAACGTCTCGACCTCCATAGCGACTACCGGGAATACGGGAGCATTCGGGAACTCATCGAAGCGGCCCGGGGAGATCAGGTTGACGTCTGCGTCGCCAACCTCGCCGTCACGTCGGAACGAGCCGCCTCCGTTCTTTTTACGTTTCCCTGGTTCGACTCCGGCCTCCGCATCATGACCCCGCGGTATGAACACAAAGGCGTCTTTGAACGTCTTGTCACAAACGGGCACGCCCACGCCTACGTCCTCCTCTTACTCCTTTTCGTCGCCGTCTCCCTGGTCGCGACCGCCATCCGCCGCCGCCATGACGAAGGCTTTCCCGACCGCTGGCTGGACGGTTTCACCACTTGCCTCAAGGAAGTCATCTCCGTGGCCAAATCGGGCGAACTGCCGACCCGCAAGCCGAACTGGATCCGGAACCTCCTCGTCTCGGCCTGGATGATTTTCGGCATGGCCCTCCTCGCCTACATCACTTCCAGCGTCGCCAGCGCCATGACGATGGCGTCACTGCGGCAGCGCGGGGAAATTCACGAACTCGGCGATCTCCCCGGCCACACCGTCGCGGTCCTGTCCGGGAGTGGCGCCGAGACCCACCTCCCGGGCCTCGGTATCCGCGTCGTCTCCTACGGCAACCGCGACGCCGCCGCCGCCGCCGTTCTCGCCGGGGAAACGGACGCCTTCGTCGCCGACACGGCAGTCCTTGAATACTGGGCGGCGGAACATTCCGATGCCCGCGTCAGCGTCACCGGCCGGCCGTTCAAACCGTACAAATTCGCCTTTGCCACCAGCCGGGACCAACCCGCCCTCGCCGACCGGCTGTCCGTGGCGATTATCGATCTGGCCGAAGCCGGCCTGGTCGAACAGATCCGCAGCCGCTACTTCGGCCGAAGCGTCGACCGAAGCGCCGGCGACGACCACGGAACCGCCATCACCATTCCTCCCTTGTTCAACCTGCCTTCGGGCGGCCAGGTGGAATGATGCGACGCGTGAAATAACACTACTTTTTAACGTTTACTATTGCATAATAGTTGACGAACAGCTACCATGCAGCCGGGTGAGGCAGTGAACAAAGGAGACACCACCATGTTTGAACGCATCGCCCTCCCGTACGAATACGACGCGCTGGAGCCGTACCTCAACGCGGATACGGTCAAGACCCATTATGAAAAGCACCACAAGACCTACACGGACAACTTTAACAAGCTGGTCAAGGAAGTCCCCGAATTCGAAGGCAAGAGCGCCAGGGAAATTCTCGACAATCTGGACAAGGCCCCGGCGGACAAACGGACCGGCCTGAAAAACAACGGCGGCGGCTACTACAACCACAACCTCTACTTCGAAAGCCTGACGCCGAAGGGCGCCAAACCGTCCGGCACACTCAAAGAGATGATCGACCGCGATTTCGGCGGCTACGATCAAATGCTCGAAAAGCTCGACAGCGCCGCGACCGCCAAACTTTTCGGCTCCGGCTACGCCTGGCTTGTCAGTAAGAACGGTAAACTGGACGTCGTCATTTCCCCGAACCAGGATTTACCCGAAGGCAGCCCCACCCTCCTTCTCCCCATCGACATGTGGGAACACGCCTATTACCTCAAGTACAAAAACGAGAAAAAGGAATACGTAAAACAGTTCTTCACTATTATTAATTGGGAAAAAGTCGCCGAGCGCCTTGAAAAAGGCAAATAGGACAGCCGCCTTCGAGATACCGGACCAGACCATCGGTCAACGTCATCCAGCACCACTCACCAGGACACGTAAAACGCTACAGCCGCCCGGACGCATCCAGTAGCTCCGGGCGGTTTTGCCTGCCGCTACCCGAACGATTCCCATCCGGATTGACCGACCCTCCTTCGCCATACGCTCGGACCGACAGTAACCATTAATATCCGAAGATTTGAACTCAACGTTGACGCGCATGCTCGTATCACTGCCGACCGTTCGGTTAAAAACGTCAGTTAAACCGCCTGTCGAAATCCCACCAAAGGGTGACGCCCTGCCGCAAACCGTCTCTCATTACGTTAGGGATTCTTGTGGACATTCGCTGATGGTTGGCTATCATCGACCGAACCGGCGTTTTCCGCCAGATAGGTTTGTGGACAAGATCGCGGCGATCGGTTGAGTGTTCAATGATCGGGTTTGGTCCGGTCCGATGCGACCGGATTATTCTGTTTACCGGTTACGCGAACCGGATTGGTGATGATCCATTCCAGTCGAAACGCCTTTATGACGACGGAAACGTCCAGAAGACGATACCATGTTTCATGACAGTGTACTCTAGCGGCCGAACGGTCCGTCGTATGGTACGGCCCTCCCCGATTTTTTCCGATCGGGCCAAGCCGTTTCAACAGGTGTTTCCATGGTCAATTATCAGAAGTGAATGCCGATTCGGCTCGCTTCAATGATAGAAGGTCTTAAAGAATGCGCTCAGGCCTGGTTTGGAAAATGCTTATCGCGTCCGGTGTGACCATCGTCCTCGGACTCGTTGCCCTGAACATGGTGGCCCATGTCTTTTCAAACCGCATCAATGAAATGACGGAAGCCGGGATGCGCGAACTGTCCGACACCCTCAACCATGACACCGCCACCGTATACCAGAGGATGGAAAACGACCTCCTCGCCACCATCGTCGCCGACCAGGAGGAGCGCGCCCGCCACCAGGTGGCGGCGGCGGCCATTTACGCCATGCAGCCGCTTCAATACGGCGAAATCGCCATATTCCAGCAGATCAGCGCCCAGTTTATTGAAGGCGGCGATTATGTCGCCCTCTACGCGGTCTATCCGGACGGCTCGTTTTTCTCCGGAGCCAGCCGGAACTCTTCTCCCGAGGTCACCAGCCGCATCGGCGAGGACGCCGGCCAGCTTCGCGTCGACAAGGTGGCGGAACGGCTTATGGATCCGTCCATCTCCGGCGTCACCCAGTTTACCGCCCCGATTATCGACCTGGCCGGCGTCACGCGCGGCGAGGTCCGCCTCCTCGTCGTCGACGACAGCGTCAAACAGCACCGGGCCGACATGGACGCCATCAGCGCCGAAATCCGCCAAAACATCGAAGCGTCGGTGGAAGGCCGGACCAGGGAGACGCTTCTCGCCGTCCATCAGGCCTCGAACGGTTTCCGTCGCGGCCTTTGGGTGGCCGGGCTCGGCACCCTCGCCCTCGCCTGCGTCGCCCTCTTTGTCACCACCCGTTTTATCGCCAGGCCGTTGGTGGCGGCCGCCCGTATGGCCAACGCCATCCGCGCCGGCGATTTGTCCGCCCGGGTCCATTCGGACGACAGCGGCGAGGTCGGCATGCTTATCCTCGCCCTGAACGACATGGCTGACAAGGTACGGGACCGGGACAGCGCCGCCCGGACCGCCCTGCACCGTCTCGGCCGGGTGCTGGAACACGTAGCCCTTGCCGCCAACGAAATTACCGCCTCGGCCGGATACCTGTCCAATGCCAGCCAGGAGCTGACCAACGACGCCGACCGCCAGCAACGTCTCATGCACACTATCGGTTCCTCCATTGGCGAATTGGAAGGCGGCATAAAACTTAGCACCCGGAACGCGGACAAAACCGCCGAACTGTCCACCCAGGCCCTCGACGCGGCCAAAAAAGGCGACCGCGAAATGGAACGGATGACCCGAGCCATGACCGACCTGCAGGCTTCCCAGGGCAAGGTCGCCTCCGCCATGAAGGTTATTGACGAAATAGCCTTCCAGACCAACCTCCTCGCCCTGAACGCCTCGGTGGAGGCGGCTCGGGCCGGCAAGCACGGGCGCGGCTTCGCCGTCGTGGCCGGCGAGGTGCGGAACCTCGCCGCCAAGAGCGCCAAGGCCGCCCGGCAAACAGAACAGCTCATGCAGGAATCCCTCGACCGTTTGTCATACACCACGGACTGCCTCGCTTCCACCAATACCGCCCTGGCGGAAATCGAGAATGTCGTGGAGGAAGTGGGCGGCCTGATGACGGAAATCGCCCGGGTGGCGGGTGAAAACTTCCAGGGCATTTCGGCTGTGAAGGAAAGCGTCCAGGAAGTCGGACTGGCGGCCGAACGCACAGCCCAGTCCGCTTCGGCCTCGGCGGCGACGGCCGAAGAACTTCTCGCCATGGCCGGAGGCCTCAAGGATATCCTTCGCCTTAACCGGAACGGCGACAACAAGGCCCGCGCCGCCATCCCCCTGACCGACGCCGATCCCGCACCGGCTCCGCAGTTCTGACGGTATCTTTCGGCAATTCTTCACAATGTAATAATTCCACAAATCATCAAGTGGGTGGAATGCCACGAGGCGCTACCTCGCTGATGGCGCGGTGACCGAGCGGCGTGGCAGGCGAGAAAACCTCATGTCGTTTCACCCGGTTCGTCCACTACGCTGCTTCCCGAAGACAGCGACGCGGACGATGAAACAAGCGGTTCACAACCGCGCCTCGAGCCGGTCGGCAAGGGCTATGCGACCCGGCGTCACCTCCGCCCGATATGCCAAAAGTTCGACGCCGGCGGCGACGACCCGTCGCAATGTCCGTCCCCAGTGCGGGTCGATGGCGTCGGCCGGGTTGAACCATTCGGCGTCGCTCCGCTGAACAACGATAAAGATGACGGCCCGGCAACCGTTCGCCGCCAGCGTCGCCAGTTCCTCGAGGTGCCGGGCGCCGCGAACCGTCACCGCGTCGGGGAAAAGGGCGGCGCCGTTTTCCACCAGGGTGCAGTTCTTGATTTCCACGAGCGTCTCCCGTCCGGCGGTTTCAAGAAGGAGGTCGAGGCGGCTGGCGCCGCGCCTCACTTCCCGCCGCAGGGCGTCCGGCCGGGGCAGTTCCGCGACCGCGCCGGCCGCCACCGCCGCTTCGACGAGGCGGTTCGGAATGCCGGTGTTGACGCCGACCATGGCGGACGGCATCCGGATCATTTCGAGAGAGTACGGATATTTCCGTCCCGGCCGGTCGTGCCGGGACAGCCAGACCGGCCGACCCGGTTCGGAACAGCCGAGCATGGCGCCGGTATTGGCGGTGTGGGCGGTGACGAGGCTGCCGTCCTGAAGCGTCACGTCGGCGAGAAAGCGCTTGTAGCGCCTGACGAGAACGCCTTCCGTCAGCGGTTCCGGCCAGACGAGGGAGCCGTCCGCCGCCGGGACCGGCAGACCGCTCATTTTCCCCTCCGGGTGAGGTAGCGGTCGAGGGCGTTCGCGAATTGCTGGACGCCGGTCCGATCGAGTTCCCGAGGCCCGCCAACGTCCATCCCGCCCGACCGGAGCGAATCCATCAGGTTCCGCATGGCCAACCGTTCGCCGATGCTGGCGCTGTCCAACTGCTCGCCGTGGGTGTCGATGACCATAACGTCCTTTTCCACAAGGCGGGCGGCGAGGGGAATGTCGCCGGATATCGCCAGGTCGCCGGCGGCGGCGTGTTCGACAATAAAGTCGTCAGCTTTGTCCGCCCCTTCCGCCACCTGGTGAAAATGGAGATACGGCGAATTTTCCAGCCGCATGTAGCTGTTCGCGACAAAGCGCATCGTCACCCGCCGCCGGAGCGCGGCGATTTCCAAAATGTCACGGAGCTGCCGGGGACAGGCGTCCGCGTCGACCCAAACGGTAAACTGCGGAGTGTCCGTGTTATTGTGTGGCGTTGCCATGATTCTCCTTATTCCTCCGGCACCCTTGTCCCGGTTTTATCCGCCGATGATCGGGACAATGTGCGTCTCCAATCCTACGTAGATAGTACCCGCCCGCAGCAAAACGGCAACCACCCACGACCGCCCGCACGTTCCGCTTCGCCTCCGCTTGACCAAAAGGAAGGACGCGCCAATCCAGCCGGACCGGCGCGCCCATTGAATCGTTTCAGACGACGGACATCGTTTTACCCGACGAGCGGCACGCCGTCCTTCCGGCTTTCCGCCATTATTTCACCGAGACGCTTTACATAATACCGGTATTCGCGAGCGGCGTATGCGGTGCCGCCTGGTGGTCGGTGCAGATGATGCAGCCGCCCTGGCGGATGACCGGCATGAGGCGGCGGAATTCAGCCTCGATGGCGGCGGTGTCCTTGACGAGGGCGAGCTTGTCGAATCCGCCCCAGAACCGCAGTCGCGGAAACTGTTCCCGAACCTTGACGATGTCGACGCCGGCGTTCACATCCACCGGCAACACGCCTTCGATGCCGCAGTCCATCATCGTCGGCACCATCGGCACGAAGTCGCCGTCGGTGTCGAGAAACACCATGCCGACGCCGCGCTCCTTCAGGAACGGGATGATCTCGCGGTAACAGGGCGAGATGAATTCGACAAACGTCTCCGGTGAAATCATCGGTCCGTTGGCGCCGGAATAGTCCTCTTCGAAAAAGACGGTGGACGGATGAATGATGTCGAGGATGCCGGCCAGTTGTTCCTTGTAGACGTCGAGCTGAAAGCGGTTGATATCCTTTATGAGATCCGGCTCGAGCATGTAGGTGACGAGGTGTTCCTCTACGCCCATGAGGTCGCGGATAAGCCAGAAAAAACCGGCGAGGCGGAGCCGAATCGAAAACCGGTCGTCCCCGTCCCGGTAGCGGCCGTAGGCCTTTTCCATATTTTCCCGCGTGCAGTGGCGAGCCAGTTCCTGCCGGGTGTGGTCCTTGTGCCGCTCCCAGCTTTCCCAGTCCGACACCACCGGCGTTATTTCCTGAACAAGTTCGCGGCCTTTCACGTATTTCCTGACCCAGCCGTCCCGGTCGTAGCGGAGGAGGTATTCGTCCGTGTCCTCGAGAACCTTCGCCTCGTACGAGACAAACGGTATCCTGAACGACACCCGCTTCACCGGATCCCAGCCAAAGGCGGTTTCGTAGTCGCACACCAGATCCGTCTTCATGACGTTGTAGTACCGTTCCCACTCCTCGCGGGGGCGGCGGGCGTAGAACAGGTTTTCCGTCGGCAGTTCCGGACTTTCGAGCGCGTCAAGAAAGCCGCTGTCGAAACCTTGTTCCTTGAAGGCGCGGACTGTTTTAATCCACGGCCCCATGCTTTCGATGATGGCGCCGCGATCAAGGCCGTCGTTTGAAAAGCCGAGGGTGGCCAATTCGCGTTCTCGATAGTTCATTGGTTGAAGCTTTCTCAAAAAGCCGCAGTCGAGTGTCCCGTACACGACCGGCACATTCCGGGTAATGGCGGCGGGGAGACGGTTCTTCCTCCCCGCCGCTTGAAAAAGATCGCCGAAGAGGTTACCGGCCGATGAATTCGTCGACATTGTCCTTCGTGATGAGGTTCACCTTGAGGACCGCTTCCTGCGGCATCGTTTCTCCCCGGGCAATGCGGACGGCGAAATCGACCGCGCCCTTCCCCTGCTCCCCCGGGTCCTGGTAGACGGTGGCGGCAAGGCGGCCCTGCTGGATGGACTCGAGGCCTTCCGGCACGCCGTCGACGCCGGTGACGACGATGCCCTGTTCCGAGCGGCCGAGGTTGTCGATGGCGAGGAGGGCGCCGAGGGCCATTTCATCGTTGTTGCAGAGGAAGGCGTTGATCTGGTCGCCGTGGGTGGTCAGGATGTTTTCCGCCACCCGGAGGCCGGGTTCCCGGAACCATTCGCCCGAATCTTCGGCTATGACCTTCATGTCCGGGTATTCGGCGACGACGCGTTTGGCGCCGTCGGTGCGGTTGACCGCCGCCTCGTGGTTGCCGCCCCGGATGATGGCGACGTTCCCCTTGCCGCCGAGTTTTTCACAGGCGTACCGCGCCGGATATTCGCCTTCGAGCCGCGTGTCCGGAGCGAAGATATAGACGCCTTCCGGAATCGTCTGGCCCCGGAACGGATTCCGGTTGACGAAAACCAGCGGCACTCCGGCTTCGCGGCAGGCGCTGACCATGGGCATGACGGACGTCGTCTCGACGGCGATGGCGAGGATGGCGTCCGGCTTTTCCATGAGTGTGGTGATTGCCTGATCGTTCTGGCGGATGACGTCGTCCTGGGCGTCGAAGAGTTCGACAGACACCGTGTCCGAATTGGCGCTGCGGGCCGCTTCGGCGATCTTCGACAGGAAGTTGTCGTTGAAGTTGCTGACAAGGTAGCTGACGCGAACCTTCTCGCCGGCCGCCGCCGGGGAGCCGAGGCCGAAGCCGACAAGGACGAGGATGGCGAGGAACAGTCTCTGCATGGGTTCTCCTTTTCCGGAAATGATGGCACAAAGCTCCCGCCGTCCGGCAACCCTGTACGGGCGGCCGGTAACGCGGGGCGACGAATGACAATTAGCATTACAGAACAGAATTCAAGATTCGCCGGCCGGAATTCCGTGCCGGCGGCGACGTCAATTGACCTGCGAGAGTAGGGAAAACCGTCTGGTGATGTTGCCGGACAATAAGGAAGCCGCCGCGGCGGCAAGCATTCTTTCTATTTGGACATTCAAATGCTACAACGGCAGTATACCCCGGCCGAACCGGTTAGCAACGGTCAATTAAACGCAATATTCCATCAATTTTGCGCAACCGTGGAATCCGCCCGCCCTCTCGGGTACACTAACGTTTTGTGCCGGTGCCGCCGATTCCCGCGCCGTCCGAAGGAGAACGCCGATGCCGAACAATGTCGCCCTCTACCTGAGCCTTACCCAGATGCACCACCAGGGCATCGCCAACGGCGCCCTCCGCTACGCCAATGCCAAGGGCTGGCGCATTTTCGGCGCCTATTGGCCGATGTACGAAATCGGCGCCATCGACGCCTGGAACGGCGACGGCATCATCGCAGCCGTTGAAAGTGCGGGCGAACTCCGGAAGCTTCGCCGCGCCGGCGTCCCGATTGTCGACATCTCCGGAGCCATCGAGCGGGACGACCTCACCCGGGTCAGTAACGACAACGTTGCCATCGGCCGCCTCGCCGGCGACCACATCGCCCGTCTCGGCTACGACCGCTACTGCTTCGCCGCCGCCGCCGGCTCGCTCTGGTCCGACGAACGTTTCCGGGGCTTTCAGGAGGCGACCGCCCCGTACCGCCGGGACGACGTCGCCGTGTTCAGGCGAAAATACGGCTGGTGGCAGTCGCCGGAATTTTCCCCGGAACTGGCGCGTTTTCTCCGCCGGCAGAAACGCCCGTTCGCCGTCATGGCCGCGAACGACATCATCGGTATGAACGTGGTCGGCGCCTGCCGCCTGGCCGGCCTCGCCATCCCGGCGGACGTCGCCCTCGTCAGCGTCGACAACGAGGAGCTTCTTTGCGAACTGTCGACGCCGCCGATGTCCAGCATTCCCTTCGACCGGTTCGAAATCGGCTTCCGCGCCGCCGAGCGCCTGGACGCCCTCATGCAGGGCCTTATCGGCTACATGCCGCCCCTTCTCATCCCGCCCCTTCCCCTGGTGGAACGGGCGTCGTCGACGCTCCTGTCCTCCACCGACATCATGGTAAACGAGGCCCTGTCGTATATCCGGCAAAACGCCCGCCAGGGCATCGGCGCTGTCGAGGTTGTACGGCAGGCCAAGCGTTCCCGGCGGACGCTCGAGACGCGGTTCAAGAAGATTGTCGGCACGTCGATTCTTGAAGAGATCCACCGCGTCCGCATCGGCCACGCCAGTCATCTCCTCCTGGAGACGACCCTGCCGGTGAGCCGGATTTCAAAGGACTGCGGTTTCAATTCGGTGGCGCGTTTCATCGCCGTCTTTACGGAGATGACCGGCGCGTCGCCGAAGGCGTACCGCCAGCGGAAAGGGGTGATGGTGAAGGAGTGAATGTCACAAAGGTCAGGCGCTAAGGAGCGGAGCACGCCGATGACGGCGTCCGGAGATATCCTGGTCTGGACACGACGCGTGGAATCCTACCGTTCGTCAACAAAACCATACTGTATGCTGGATACCCCACCTTCCGGCTTGAAATACCCTATCTTATCGAACAACTCGGAATACGCACCGGCCACCGCTTTTGCCGGATCCTGATTATACTGTTCGGCAAAGCTCGTATTTTTATCCGCATAATTCAGGATTGTCGAAAGGGCGGCGATTCTTCCAAAAAGGTCGTTGTCAATGGACTGGTTGAATTTATGATAATTGTTCCTGTTGGAAGCATAGTCGATTTCTTCAACTCGGGTGACCGTCTCGCCATTGGCGTTTTCAAAGGTTTCAGTCTCGCCCTTACTGACGTGGATCAAAAGACCAGGCCGCGACAGCGGCGGCGTGGTGCCGTCAAACGCGGTAAACTTCGGGAAGGTGACACTGCCCAGGATGCCGTTTTCGCGCATTGCCGTTTGGATGTTGTCGGAAAACTGATTCTTTAACGATTCCACTTCTTCCCGAACCTCCTCCAAGGACTGAGGGGTGTTCGAAAAATACTGCCTAATCCGGTTTTCATACGTATTCTTCTCAGCCAGGTCTTTTGCTTCCGGCGAAATTTCCACGCTATCGCCAGCCACCGGGGAATTGGGTGATTCCTTATCTTCATTTGACTCGACCGAAGACGTCGAGGAAGTTTCGTACGTGTACTGCATCGCTTTGCAATAATTGGCAACGTACATCGCATCTCCTTTTACGCAGAATTGACCCTCCATGCTTGCCGTTTTAACGAGCAAGGAGCATGCCACTCCAATGATAAAATGACAAGGCGCTTGTCGCGCTTGGGTTTCTGCGCTACGTAAAAGAAATGGCGGCGTTTAGTTTTCTAAAAGAGACGACATTTTTGCCGCCCGTGGCGGCATAAATCGGCTGGATACTCCTGGCACGCGTCTTCATACAGTTTTCATTGCCAGAAAACGGACACAAAAAAACCGCCCCTCCAAAAGAGGCGGCGGTTTTTAGAAAATACCGGGTCAAACCGTAAGGCAAAATCTACTTGCCGATGGCGGCCTTGGCCTTCTGGACGACGAGCTTAAACGCTTCCGGCTCGTTGATGGCGAGTTCGGAAAGGGTCTTCCGGTCGAGTTCGATCTTCGCCTTGACAAGCCCTTCAATGAAGCGGCTGTAGGAGATGTCGAGGGCGCGGACGGCGGCCGAAATACGGGTAATCCAGAGGCGGCGGAAATCGCCCTTCCGCTTGCGGCGGTCGTGGGTGGCGTAGACTTCGGCGCGGATAACGGCGCCCTGGGCGATGCGGCGGAGCTTGGACCGGCCGCCGACAAACCCCTTGGCCTTCTTCATCGCCGCCTTGCGTTTTTTATGTTGAGCAACACCTGTCGTGGAACGTGCCATGGTAGAGACTCCCTTTTGACTGCATCCGCCGCTTCGGATTTTCCACGAGGCGCGGACGGATTGTGCCATTTCGTCTGTTGAAAATAGATTAAATCAAACCCAGGCCTTGACGAATCTGCTTGACCGCCGCGCCTTCCAACGGACGAATCTTCGACAGGCGACGCTTCTGCACCGCGCTCTTCCGGACGCGCTTGTGGCGGCCTCCGGCACCCTTGGCCATAACCTTGCCGGTGCGGGTGACGCGCACCCGTTTCACCAGGGCTTTAACAGGTTTCTGTTTCGGCATAGCATTGTTCCTTTCACTCTCACGCAGGGAAAAAACGGTCGCGGCGAATAACGCCAAATCCTTCCCGACCGCGTGGCTGTTTCCGGTTGCCCGTCATGTCGCGTCACGTCGGCTTCGCCTGTCAGACCGTTACTCGGTTTTGCCGCATTGATCACAAAAATCGGTGGTACAAACTCATGTGTAAAAAGCGAACCCGGCTCGGCGTCGGCCGTAACGGCCACGCCGCGCTGAAAAACCAAATTCGCTTCAGAAATTTCTACCGCTTCATTCGCCAGCTTTGAAGAAGGCGCAGCCAAAAGCGGGAAACTCCACGCCGGCCGCCCTCTTCCGCCGCCTTATTCGTCGTCGTCTTCCAGCGGCTCGTCGTCGACATCGCCCAGCTCGTCCTTCGGAATGATGCGGGTAATGCGTTCCAAATCCTGGGCGGCGCGCTTTTCCGCCTCGAGACGTTCCGCTTCCGCCTGGAGCCTGACCTCTTCCTTCTCGCGGGCGGCGAGGATTTGCTTGAGGTTCGGCAGCGGCGCCAGGGTCATCGTCATCTTCTTGCCGTCCTTCCGGGGCGGCGCGTCCATCTTGGAGATGTCCGACAGCGGTTTCGAGAACTGTTCCCGGAGGAGCTGTTCGCCGAGATCGGCGTGGGAATGTTCGCGGGCGCGGAACATCATAATGAACAACACCCGGTGGCCGGCTTCGAGGAACTGCCGCGCCTTGCTCCGCTTGATGCCGACGTCGTGCGGCTCGATGCGGAACGACTTGATGCGGAGCTGTTTCAGTTCCGACGCCTGGTATTTCCGCTTCTGCTCGTGCTCGCGCTTGGCCTGCTGGTATTTGAACTTGCCGTAGTCCATGATGCGGCAGACCGGCGGTTTGGCGGTGGGCGAAATTTCCACCAAATCCAGTTCCGCGGCCCGGGCCCGGTCAAAAGCCGCGCTGAAAGGAACCACCCCCAATGCTTCGCCGTCCTCGCCGATGAGCCGGACCTCGTCCACATTGCGAATCTGCTCGTTAAGCCTCAGTTCCTTTTTGTTGCCGCCGCTGTTCGTCATCCAGTCTCCCCTTTGAAGAGCCAAGCGATCGCACCGTATCTTCGGATACCCGCGCGATCAAAAAACCACCCGCACCCCGCGCTCTACTTTTCCGCCCGGGGCGGTAAACGCCGTTCGCGAATCTCCGCCGTCAGTTCGACCAGGATGTCGTCGACCCGGCGGCTGCCGATGTCGCCGACAAGGCGCCGGCGCATCGCCGCTTCGCCGGACTGCATTTCCTTTTCGCCGATGACAAGGGTGACCGGCACCCGGGCGATTTCGCTTTCCCGGATCTTCGCGCCGATCTTGTCGCCGCGATCGTCCAGGTGGGCCCGGATGCCCTCGCCCTTCAGTTTGGCGAGGATTTCGTTCCCGTACGGAATGGCGGCGTCGGTGACGGTGAGGATGCGGACCTGCTGCGGCGCCAGCCACAGCGGGAAGTCGCCGGCGAAATGCTCGATAAGCCCGCCGACAAACCGCTCCATCGAGCCGAGGACGGTGCGGTGGAGCATGACCACCTTATGGCGCTCGTTGTCCGAGCCGACATACTCGACGTTGAACCGTTCGGGCAGGTTGAAATCGAGCTGCGTCGTCGGACCCTGCCATTCGCGGCCGAGGGCGTCGACGAGCTTGATGTCGATTTTCGGCCCGTAGAACACGCCGCCGCCTTCGTCGACTTCATACGGCATGTTCCGCCGTTCAAGCACGGCGCGGAGGGCGCTCGTCGCCATTTCCCACTGGGCGTCGGTGCCGATGGCTTTGGCCGGGCGGGTGGCGAGGAAGGCCTTGTAGGTGTAGCCGAAGGTCTTCATCATGTGTTCCATGAGGTCGAGAACACCGTTGATTTCGCCTTCCACCTGTTCCGGCGTGCAGAAGATGTGCGAGTCGTCCTGGGTAAAGCCGCGGACGCGGAGCATGCCGTGGAGGGTGCCGGACGGTTCGTAGCGGTACACCGTGCCGAGTTCGCACCAGCGGAACGGCAGTTCGCGGTAACTGTGGACATTGGAATTATAAATAAGGATATGGCCGGGACAGTTCATCGGCTTGACCCGGTACGGATTGCCGTCGATGTCCATCGGGCTGTACATCATGTCGCCGTAATTTTCGAGGTGTCCGGAGCGTTTGTAAATCTCCTCCGACGCGATATGCGGCGTGTAGAGAAGCTGGTACCCCCGCTTCAGGTGCTCTTCCTTCCAGAACGCCTCGACTTCGTGACGGATAATCGACCCGTTCGGATGCCAGAGAATAAGCCCCGGGCCGACGTCCGGCTCGGTGGAAAACAGGTCCATCTGCTTCCCGATGACCCGGTGATCGCGCCGCTTCGCCTCTTCAAGCTTCTTCAGATAATCCTTCAGTTCGTCCTGCGTCGGGAACGCCGTTCCGTAGACGCGGGTAAGCTGTTTCTGGGTGGCGTCGCCGTGCCAGTAGGCTCCGGCCAGGCTCATGACCTTGACGGCGCCGATCTTTCCGGTCGACGGCACGTGCGGCCCCCGGCAGAGGTCGGAAAACTCGCCCTGCTCGTAGAAGCTGATGACGTCGCCGTCGGCGCGGGCGATGTTGTCGAGCTTGTACTCGTCCCCGGCGTACTTTTTCTCGGCTTCGGCCCGGGTCAGTTCCTGACGGACAAAGGGCCGGTTGGCCTTGATAATCTTCTGCATCGCCCGCTCGATCTTCGGCAGATCTTCCGCGGTGATGACGGTCGGCGAATCGACATCATAGTAGAATCCGTCCTCGACCGCCGGCCCGTAGGCGAATTTGGTGCCGGGAAACAGTTGGAGAATCGCCTCCGCCAGCACGTGGGAGCCGGAGTGACGCATAATATCCAGCCCTTCCGGCGTGTCCGGCATGACAAACGAGACGGCGGCATCGGAATCGATGGTTTGGGTAAGATCGACGGTCTCGCCGTTGACGGTGGCGGCCAGGGCCTTTTTCGCCACGTCCCGGGACACGGCGGCGGCCACTTCGGACAAGGGGAGCGGTTTGTCAAACTGGAGTGATTTGCCGTCCGGCAAGCTGACTGTAAACATGGGAGGTTCCGTTTCCTTTTCCGTCGGCCCGCTGCGGCGGCCGACATGCATTTATATGAATGGTGGAAAAAGGGGAGCGGAACAAGGCGTGATTGTAGAAATGGGAACCTCGTCCCGGGGACGCGGTTCCGTCATGATTTCATCCACGTTGTCTCGCACCCTTTTCCAGCGACGGGCGGACGGATAAACTTCCGCCGGACACCATCGCGTCAGGCCGTACTCGGCCCGCTGCTTCAACCATGGGAAGGGAGGGCGCTCCCACCCAGGGCGGCGCTTACGAAAGAGGACAGAGGGAGGCATCCCTCATACGTTCCCCTGCCGGGCACAGTACCGAAGTATACGGGAGAGTGCACAGAAGCGCAAGTACGAAGAAAAAATGGTGGGCGACACTGGGCTCGAACCAGTGACCCCCAGCTTGTCGAGCTGGTGCTCTAGCCAACTGAGCTAGTCGCCCACTTCAATTTCGTAGAGAGAGCATCTTATGGCTATCGGCCAAATTGTCAAGATGTTTTTCTAAAACTTTTTCCAGACGCGAAAAAGACTCGCACCCGCCATTCCGGCTATTCAAGAATTGTCACCTTCCCGCCGATACGGGCAAAACTGAACAATTCCTCCACATCCTTGTCGTGCAGCCGGACGCATCCCGCCGAGGTATAGCCGGGGATGGAGTCGTCCACCGTCGTCCCGTGGATGCCGAGGCCCTGGGTATTCATCCCCTTCATCGCCATCCAGCGGCTGCCGAGGATGTTTTCCGGATGGTCGTTCGGAAGGAGCTGCCCGTTCGCCGGGTTGGTCCACGACGGGAAGCGGTCCTTCGACGTAAAGGTGTATGTTCCGGCCGGCGTCTTCATGCCGTCCCCGACGCAGGCCGGATATTCCCGAACCCAGCGGCCATCGAGGAACCAGGTGAGGGTCGGGCCGCGTTCCGGATCGCGTTCGTTTTTCCTGACAATGACCTCGACGTCGCCGACGATGAGCTTCAGGTCAAGCCCGGCCCGGATGCGGTTCGGATCGATACTGTTGATGCGGGCGATGGATTCATAATCGACCCGATACTTGTTCGCGATGCTCCCGAGGAGCTCCCCGTTCTCGACCTTGTGATACCGGGCCAGGCCAGACGGCGCCGTCCCGAAAAACACCATGTCGTTGATGCGGGACAATTTGGTTTTAATCCCCGCCTTCACCGCGTCGGGCAGGAACGGCGCATCGTCCTTTCCGAGAACGAGCGAGTACATTTTCTGTATGTCGTCCCAATAGGATATCTGCGGCCGGTCGCCGGCGAAGCGGTGGTACCAGGTGTCGGCGAGGGCGAGGGCGCTGTAACGGCCGCCGCGGAGGGTCGGATACGACGCCGCCGTTTCCCGCCAGGCCAGTTCGGCGGCGGTTTCGTCGCGAAGCATCCGGGCGGCATAGCCCTTCCGGTAGCCGGCCTCGGCCGCGTCGTCGGGTTCGAGCCGCATGGCGAGGATGTCGTCGAGCCGTTTCATCGCCTCGGCCGGATTCGACGACAACATCTGATCGACGGCGCGCATCTGCGCCTTGGCGTCGGACAGAACCGGCGCCGGAGCCGGTTGCGACTGGCTGGCGGCGTCGTTCCGAACCGGCGACGCGACAGCGCCGGATGTCCCGGTCGCCGCCGAGGCCGAAACGGCCCTGGCCCGTTCCTCCTCAAGGCGAAGCTGTCGCTGCTGCGCCGCCGCCTGTAATTGCAACTGCTGCATCTGCGGACTGACGGGCGGCGTCACCGCCTCGCCCCCGTTCGTCGCCGGAGCCGCACCGCCGCCCGATCCCGAACGCGTATCAATGGTCGACGCCACCGCCGACACCGGAAGCGCGCCGGAGGCGGGAAGGTTCGGCCGGAGCGGTGCGGCTTCAGCGGCCGGTCGTACCGGCGCAGCGTCGGCGACCATGCTGAGGGCGGGCGATTCGATATGCCGGGGACTGCTCGGCGGACGAAGGCCGCTGTCGGCCGATCCGGGCGGAATGCGAAGCTGCGGCGCGGCAAGGGCATTGCCGGACGGCGCCGACGCGACCATCACCTCCCCGTCCGCGCTCTCGGCGGGCGCGGTGGCAGCGGCGGCGCCGGCATCCGGG
>JAJQFC010000242.1 GCA_021201355.1 Planctomycetaceae bacterium
CACCGACGACGCCGTCCTCGCCGGTTGCGGCAGGGACGCCGGGGGGCTCCGGAGACGGCTTCCCGACCGGTTCGCCGACTGCCAACGCCCCGGCGGCCACAGGCAGCGACTGGACGGCAGGCGGCTTTGCCCCGCCGCCGGTGGCCCAGGTCGAGGCGCCGGCCGGACCGGATATCGCCGCGGCGACGTCGGACCTTGGCCTGTCGCTCGACGGATTGGGGGGCGATGTCAGCCTGTCGAACATGCCCGCGCCCGGAACCGGCAGTGGCGGCGGATTGACGCCGCCGTCGTCCGGCCTCCGGCCGCCCGGCACCGGCACGACGGCCACGCCGCCGGCCGCGACCGGCGGAAGCGCCGGCACGACCGACCTGGCGAGCGCGTCCGGCGCCGGCATGAGCGGCGGGACAGCGTCGGCGCCGGCTACGCCGCCCGTTCGTTCCACACCGGAGCCGGAGCAGCCGACGGCGAGGCAGACAACCCCGCGTCAGTTGTCCGACCATTCTATCAAGGAATCCCAGACATTCCGGGAACAGGGTCGCCCCGACCTCGCCCTCGACTCGGCCCAGAGGGCCCTGGACGCGGATAATACGAACCCGGCCGCCTTTATGGAACTGTCCCAGGTCAACGCCCGGAAAGACCCGCCGGACTTTGTCCGCGCCGCCAACCTGGCAAAGGAAAGCACCACCCTCCAGGCCGATTGGGAAACGTGGTGGAACTGCGCCGATGTCTTCTACATCTGGGCCCACGCCACCAACCGGGAAATCCAGGCCATGCACCGGACCGGCCAGACGCCCCTGACGAGCCTCGTGGAGGAACGGAATTCGACGCTTCAGAACGCCCTGATCGCCATCAACAACGCGGCCAGCGTCGTCTCCCCGACCGATCGGGACGCGGCCAAAAAGGTGGCGGTGACCCAGGGCATGATATCGTACCTCCGGGCCTTGACCATCCCGGAACCGGTCAATCCGGGCGAAGGCGCCCTCGGCTACGACGAATACATCCGCCAGCGGAACTCGTACAAGGCGGCGGTGACGCCGCTCCTTGTCGAGGCCATGCCGTTCTTCCAGAACGCCATCAACCTCGGCGGCGCCCCGGAATACAACGAAACGTTCCAGATGGGCATTATCAACTTCCGCCTGGCCGGGCTCGAACGCGACACCGGGAACACCGCCCAGGCGACGACGTACTACCAGGAAGCGGCCCGCTGGCTTGAAGAGGCGACGACGTCGCGGAACACCCCGACGGAAGGCCCCCGGGAAGCCTACTACATGCTGGCCCTGTGCCACGACCAACTGTCGACCCAGCCTGGCAGCAACCGGGCGCGGCATCGGGAATTGGCGCTCCGCTACTGGCGGCAGACGGCCGACTTCTACGAACAGGGAAGCCCGTACCGGATTTATGCTGAGCAGCGCATCGAGGCGCTGGCGGAAGAAATGGGCTTCTAATCAGGTTTCCGACCGGACAGCCTCAAGAATGGCTGTCCGGCCTTTTTTGAGACTATCCGGTTACCTGTCGCATCGCCGCCGGAAACACGGTGCCAACGGACTCGCTACTCAACGAGCCTCCCGGCATACCCGACCAAATCAGTGGGCGAAGCACGCCTCCCGGAACTTTTTCATCGTCTTTGACAGCGGCCGGGCAGGTAGGCATACAGCTTGTGGCGCAGGAGTTCGACCGGTCGGCACCGGCTCGAGGAGAGGTTTCGAAAAGCGGTGAGGGAAGGGAGAAACATTTCACGAACCGCGTGAAATGCTTTCACGGCAGCCGTGGCGGCGGCCTGGCCGGCCCGGTCGAACCCGACCGGTATCCGGCCGACCGGGCGGCTTGCCGAAACGAGCGGGGATGTTATGCGACTGGCCCATATCACCGACCTTCACGTGGCGCGATCGCCTGGCTGGGGCGAATACAATGCCAAACGCCTTCTCGGATACGTCAATTACCGCCTGTTCCGCAGCCGTTTCTACCAGGAACAGATCGCCAAAAACGCCCTCGAGAAGATGATGGAAAACCCGCCGGATGCGGTCATCCTCACCGGCGATATCACTCAGCACGGCCTCGACGCCGAATTCGACGCCGCGGAAGCGCTCCTGTCCGTCATCACCGGAAACGGCGTGCCGATAATCGCCGTCCCGGGGAACCACGACATCTACGGCCATTCGAACCGCGAACGGCTTATCGCCTTTTTGCGGCGGATCTCCCTGGACCAGTACCCGGACCGGCGCGGGATCTACGTTTTTGAAGGCGTGGAACTCCTGCCGCTCGAGCAGGGAATACCGACCCCCCTGTTCTTCTCCCGCGGCCGGCAAACCAGCGGTCCCCTGCAATTGGCGCGGGAGCTGTGGTGTAAAAAACCGTCCCACTGCATGCGGCTCGTGTGCGGCCACTATCCGGTCATCGATTCCCACGGCGGACGGCTTCTCTACTTTCGCGGCCTTCGGGAGGCGCACAAGCTAATCGAATTCTGCCGCGATCATTCCGTCTCCGGCTACTTCTGCGGCCATAACCACAAGCGTTTTGTCACGCCGATGCCGGGCGGCTGCATGCAATACGCCGCTCCGGCTCTCTCAAGCGTCCACGGCAGCGACAGCGAATGGGTGAGCATTTACCGCTGCGGGCCGGATCTGGACCATCCGCTGGATGAAGGCGCCGGCGGTTAGTCAGAAGCAGTACTATATCTGCCGTTTCGTCACCGTAAAACGCGTACGGCTTTGTGTCAGACGTGCGCTGGGCCGGCTCACTTGACCAGGAGCCAACCGCCGTCCACGAAGAGTACCTGCCCCGTGATATAGGACGCATGGTCGGACGAGAGGAACATTACCGCCTCGGCGATATCCTCAGGTGATCCGAGTCGCTTCAGGGGCAGCGATTCGCTCAGTTCCTGCCGCTCCTCTTCCGTATACATGTCTTCGTTGAGGGTGGTGGGGATGGTGCCGGGCGCGACGGCGTTGACGCGGATGCCGTATTGACCCCAGTCGGCGGCGAGGCATTTCGTCAGCATGACGACGCCGGCCTTGCTGACGCAATAGATCTGGGCCTCGGGTTCGACGTCACGGGCGTTAATGGAGGCGGTATTTATGATGGAGCCGCCGACCCGCTTTTCCTGCCAGCGTTTGGCCATTAATTGGGAAGTGAAAAGGTAGCTTTTCAGGTTGACGGCAATGAGTTCGTCCCAATCCTTCTCGGTAACGTCGAGGGACGGGCAGCGCTTATAGATGCCGGCGTTGTTGTGGAGTATGTTGATTTCCCCGAATTTTTTCGTTACCGCTTCAAGAAAGGCGGCGACCTCTCCGGGCTTGGTGACGTCGACAACCTCCGCCGTAACGTTTTCGACCTTGCCCGCCGCCTTCCTCTTGATTGACTCCTGTTCGAAATCCTTTTCAATGCCGCACACCGCCACCTTGGCTCCCGCTTTGGCGAAACAGTCCGCCACCGCTTCGCCGATGCCCGAAGTGCCACCGGTAATGGCGACGACCTTGTCCTTGAAAAAATCGTGCATTTGTATGACTCCGTATCGTCCCCTCTCCCTTAACTACTGTCGTACGGAGTGTGGATACGGCATATTTTTTCCGAACCGGCGACCGGAAAATTATCGGAGGATTGCGTTTTCTACCATCGTCGTACCGAGAACGTACCGAGAGCGTGCCGCGGACGGCCGGTCAATCGTTACGCAGGCCAGAGTGCGGTTTTATAACGACTTCGATTCCGAGTGGGGCGACAGCGCCGTTTCTACCATTCCAAGGAAAATCCTATTTGTCCGGTATGTGTTGTGACGTTTTTATACAGGTCGGCATCATAGTGGACGTACATGGAAAGGTTGCGGGCGGGGTTTATTTTCCAATCCATTCCTGCACCAAGATTGACGTGATTTCGACCGGTCTGAACGCCGTGGATGTTTGCGTACCGATGGTCTGTAGTTTGAGCACCGGCAAACCTGACATCGACAGCTCCGTAATCCCGCTTGTTTAATTGCCGGCCATAGTAGGCGCGAGCGCGCACGGTAATATTTTCGTTCGCGGCAACATCCACTTCCGCACCGACCCGGGCAACGAATGACATCAAATCGCTTTTACGGTATTCGAGGGAAGACAAACCGCCGCTTTCACGGTATCCTTCTATCCACGCCTGCTCGTAATCCAGTGCAATGACAGGCGTCAGGCGAAACCGAGCGGTAAGGCAGAAGGGACGCGCCACTTGGAGGCTGGCAGAGAGAGAGTGGCCGCTGACATTGTTTTGGAAACTGTCGTGAATTCCGTCTGGCAACGCATCCACGCCCGGTAGATCCACCCGGCGCTTGATATCGTGGCGTTGGTGTGCATAACCGGCATAGACCTTCACTTCAAAATCTTCACGCAAGCGGATAAGATTATACAGCCCGAATTCAAAATCATCCGTTGCTATCGTGCCGGTGGACTGTTTGAGGCGCGGATTTGAATAATTGAAAACACCGCCAAGCACAAAATTATCAGTTAGCTGATAATCATAGCCAAGAACCACTCCATTACGATTTAAGGAAAATTCATGGGCATTGCGATCAAAATCAAAGTTAGAATGATTGTTGTAATACTCGGCCCAAACCCTTTTCATTACGCGATCGGTCCGCGTCCCGTTGACCAAATTTTCCTGTGATTCCGGGCCAAAGCAATTGCGCCGAAACGTATCCAGCCGGCCAAATGGCATGCGCCAGGGCTTTTTCAAAGACATGTCCAGCGCGTTTGCGCCAATATCGCCGGTTAGGCGATCCAATAAATCGCTCACCTGGCTGTCGTTGAACGCAGGACTTGAAAGCAGGCCGATGAGGCCGGATAATCCCGGGTCCCGCAATGTAATCAACTGATCCAGATTCCTGCCGATCTGGGTGCGGTTGTGCCGTGTGGATATGCTTTCGAAAGTACCGGCCGGGTCACCCTCAAACCACAACTGATACAGGCTTTGATTCCAGCCCTGCACTAATTGGACGCCACGCGGAAGCAAGGCCTTCATATTCAGAATAAACCGTGCATCGGCATCTTCGACCTGCCCATGGGTCGCGTCTATAATGGTAAACCGATCAGAAGACGAATTGTTGTAATCGTAAATTGATGTGGTATCGTTCCAATAATCGATGGTAACATTGAGATTGGCGTTGCGATCGATCGTCACCAAACCACCGCCTGCAACATCGACCCGTTCACTGACCGGCTCAAATTTGCCATCGGGGCGGTTGTTGTCGTACTGGGTCAACGTTACATCAAAGGTGCTTCCTTCGGCAAAAGCCAGATCGCCGTTGACGGTCAGAGAATCCGCGGTGGGATTGTTGCCAGGAAGGTAATCCGCCATGCCGCGCGGAGCCAATATGCCGCCGGATTCGATTACGCCTCCGGCACTCCTGGCGCCTATGGTTCCGGTTCCGGCAAGTGTTCCACCATTGCCAACGGTGAAGGAGGCGGCGTTGCCGTAATCGGTATAGATGCCGAGCGTTCCGCCGGATACGGTAATCCCGCCTTGGTAAAGGGATGAATCAGCACGGATTTCCATCGTGCCCGCACCGGTTTTAGTGATGGCGCCAGCAATTCCACTGATCATGCCGCCGGTGTAGGTATAGGTTATGTCCTGCCCGACATCAAATGTTCCGGTTCTACCGTCAACAATAGCGATAGTGGTATCTTGGGTAAGCGATGCGGTGGGACGAAGTATAGCGTTGTCAATGAATGTTAATGTCCTTGCCAGTGCCTACATAGAGCTGGGTTGCCATATTGAATTCAATGACTCCATCATACAATTCCACTCCTTCCTCAAAGAGGTTGCCTCCGGTGTTTTCAAATGCCAGAACGCCGGTGCCAAATTTTTGCAGTTTGCCTGTCGTTGCAAAATTCTGTGGATCACCTGTATTGGCATAGATTCCACCAATAAGGTTTGCATCCAGAGCTGTCGCATGTATCCCGGCAGTTCCTCTAAGAGTGACATCATTATTGGCGACAACCTCAGAGCTGTTTCGCCCAGCAGTCATTCCACATACTATCACATTGTCTGTCAAGGTGATGGTATTGGAACTATTACCGGCAAAGTATACAAAATCGCCATTTGTAAATTGGTAATTCCGTTCACCCTTGCTGCCAATTTGCCGACTCACCCATGCCCCTGGCCTTCCCCATGCGCCGTCTCCACCAGTCCAGTCCATCTGAAGTGAATTATGGGAAACAGCAAGCCAGACTTGCGAATTAGCCGGTTGCCCGTTCCTGTTATCCATATAAAACTCGGCTGATCCACGCGGGCTATCTTTATGAATGTCTTCCCCGTTGAGTTTTCCCGATAGAACGCCGTCGGAATCGTTGATGCCATCGATAGTGGAGGTGGATGATGGTAACAGAATAGTGGAATCAGAATCTATTACGAGGTATTGCCCCGTTGTCAGGCCAGTGCCACTTTGGAAATTAATTACACCACCATTCAGAGTTACAGTCGATATATCTTCAAGATATAATAGGTCATTTTTGGTGGAGCTGCGATCTTTTTCCGCGTCTGTAACATCAGCCTTGTCTTCATGGGCAGCATTGGGAGCTGCTACGTCGTAATCAAACCAAAAGCCGTCACGAGTATTTTGTGTGGGGTCCACAGGTGAATAAAAGGTCGCTGTCGACTTTCCCGTACCAGAGCCACGAAGAGTAAGCGTTGCATACCTCTTATCATTTTCAACCTCCATACTGGAGGCGGTGAAGGTGGCCGCATCAGGCCTGATATAAACATTCCCGCCAGAACCGGCTGTTCCAAATGTAAAATTATCGGCAATAATAATTCCACTTCCCGCAAGAACGCTGTTTTGATCAACCTGTGACGTCATGGCAAAGATGCCGCTGGTACCTTGTCCGTAGACAACTGTTTCGGAGCCGACTCCGCTCCCATCGCCGACAACCCGGAATGTTCCATGCCTGACGTATGTGGCGCCGCCAAAGAGAGAATTCCGGCCAATTTGCACCAAACCTTCGCCAATTTTATTGATTGTGCTGCCGGTCACCCCGTCCGCACCGACACCGCTTCCGATAAACACCCCTTTTCCTGACGCAACGGTGAAGTTGACCGTTGCATTCGAGTCGATATAGATGTCGTTAGCCACCGGTCCCGACGACTGATAGGTGTTGTCGTTGAGCGTCAGACTGCCGTTTGCATTTATGGTCAATTCGGCGTTTTGGCCAATGTAAAATACGCCGCCAAGGTTTTGGACAGTACTGTTGTTGGCCAACGCAACAATGGACAAATCATCATTATTCTGAAACGTATTATTCACCATACCGGCGTCGATGTGGAAATGGTTGTTTATTCCGACAATGCCTGCATCGATAGTTACCTGCCGGGTATCGCCGGCTGTACCGGTGTAACGAACATGTCCGCGCAAACTATCCGCCGTCCCCGTTACGTCAAGTGCCTGGGAAAAGATAGTGGCACGGGTTGATGCATCTGGCGCAGCAACCAGAATTTCACCACCATGCACGTCGGTGCCTTCGTTAAAGATATTTGGACCTGCATTCTTCAAAGTCAGGCGGCCATTGCCGTATTTTTCCAACTTCCCGGTGGGGACAAGAGTTGGCGTTCCAGTTTCGCCAGGCAAATAACTGCCCACCGCGCTTGTTGCATCCGCGGTTATGCCGCCATCTCCGTCAATCGTTACATTGCCATTGCCTATGAGAGGGGACGTGTCGCTGCCAGTCCGCCCGACCACAAGTCCACTCACCGTGACGGTGAGCGTTTGACCAGACGAACTGTCGGGCAAGGAAACGGTCAATTCATTTAGATTCGCATTGGTAATATGGACTTTGTCACCATCCATGAATACCTGGCCCGATCTTCCCGAGACGGCTTGCACACTCTGCATTCTATCCCGATTCGCTACCCAGTCGCCATCATTGGGATTGTCGACGCTCCCTCCTATGCCCACCCAATCCATGGTGACAGAGTTCAGAACTGCGTCGAGCATTGATTTACATGGGTTATTTAAGGAGTCATGGAAAAGGGCTACATCACCCCGTAACGAATCGAACTCATTTTGATTTTACCCCGAAGTGCCAATGGCACTGACGGCAATCATCGGCGAAGATAAGGTGCCATCAACATCAACTGTTTCTGAACTAGCAGAAGCTGCGGCGCGTGCCCCCATAGTAAGGGTAGAAACTTGATTTAAAGGAGTGGCCGGTTCTGTTCCGATGCTAATGGGATATGGATTGGGCGTGTCGCCATCAATCATCCAAGTTGGTGGGACCGAAGTATTCAAATTGGCGTAGGCGGATGGAAGTATAAGAAAGTGCGCCACGAACGCAACGAGGGAAGCGCGGAACAATAGTGCTCCATAAAAGCGTTTATTCATAGGTTTATCTTTCATTCAGTCGTTGTAGACCTATGGGCGCGAGACAAATAGTGGCTATCCGTTCAATTATGTCCGTATTCAATCAGGAAGATGTTGATACGGGACTAATCACAGTATACCAACGTAATTTAAAACGAGGAATAGCCCGTTGTCAAAATATTCCTTCATGGAAATGGTTCCCGCGTTCTCCGAACTAAGTAAAGCGTTTTTTGCTTACAGCGATTATTCGATTTTGCTTACGACCACCGCCCCGGGTCAAAGAGAGCGAGAAACCGGCAACCTGTAGGCGGATTTTCATCCTAGTGGTCTGGGAAAGGGTGAGGCGTGGGCGACAAACTACCGAAGAGAGGATAAACAGAGGATAATCAAAAAAAACCGCAATCCTTGCGGATTGCGGTGGTGATATTGGCTCCCCCGGCTGGATTCGAACCAGCGACCTGCGGATTAACAGTCCGAC
>JAJQFC010000331.1 GCA_021201355.1 Planctomycetaceae bacterium
GAAAAAGCCCATGAAGAAGGCATCAAGGTGGTGGTCTTCGATTCGGACTCGCCGGAATTCACGAACAAGGTGTCTTTCGTCGGCACCAATAACATCGCCGGTGGCCGCCTCGCCGCCGAGTACATCGTCAAGCGCCTGAACGGCAAGGGCAAGGTCGCCATCATGGTCGGCATTATGGGCCACCAGACCGCCATGGACCGGCTGAAGGGCGCCGAAGACGTCTTCAACGCCGCTCCGGGCATCGAAGTCGTCGCCAAGCAGTCCGCCAACTGGGAACGCGCCATCGCCATGTCCGTCATGGAAGACATGCTGTCGTCCCACTAGGATCTTGACGCCATCTTCTGCTGCAACGACTCCATGGCTCTCGGCGCCGCCGAAGCGGTCCTCGCCGACGGCGGCGACACCTTCATCATCGGCTTCGACGCCAATATGGAAGCCGTTCGCGCCACCAAGGATCCGGACAGCCCCATCGCCGGCACCGTCGCCCAGAACGCTTTCAACATCGGCAAATTCGCCGTCCTCACCGCCTACGACGCGTATCTCGGCAAGCCGGTTGAAAAGAACGTGGACACCGGCACCGAACTCATCTCCAGCGAAAACGTGGACCAATACCTTAAATAATTCCGGCCCGGGACATGGGAGGAACTGCCGGCGCTGTTCCTCCCGCGCCCATCCGGGCTTACTTCTCCCACATCTTCCATACCCATCTAAAAGGATTGCCCCATGTCCCACAAACTCAGGATCGGCATTATCGGCGCCGGTCGCATTGGCAAGGTCCACGCCAAAACCTTCTCCACCCTTGTCCCGGCCGCCACCGTGGAAGCCGTGGCGGACACGAACCCGACGGCGGCGCGGGAGCTGGCGGAACAATATGGCATCCCTGTCGTCTACGACGATCACAAGAAGCTTCTCGCCAATGCCGCTATCGACGCCGTCGTCATTTGCACCCCCACCGAATTCCACGCCGACATGATTGTCGACGCCGCCAACGCCGGCAAGCACGTCTTCTGTGAAAAACCGCTCGCCTTCAGCCTGGATGCCATCGACAACGCCCTCGCCGCGGTGAAGCGGAGCGGCGTCACCTTCCTTATGGGCTTCAACCGCCGCCACGACGTCGGCCACACCCGGATTCGCCGGGACGTCATCGCTGGCCGCATCGGCAACCCGGAACTCTGCCACATCATCAGCCGCGACCCGTCGCCGCCGACGGCGGAATATATCCGGACCTCCGGCGGCATCTACGTCGACATGATGATCCACGACTTCGACCTATCCCGTTACCTCCTGAACGATGAACCCGAGGAAGTCTTCGCCACCGGCGCCTGTCTTATCGAACCGGAATTCGCCAAGTACAACGACGTCGACACCGCCATGGTCACCATCCGTTTCAGGAATGGCGCCATCTGCAGTATCGACAACAGCCGCCGCGCCATCTACGGCTACGACCAGCGCGTCGAAGTCATGGGATCGAAAGGTCGCCTGTCCACCTTCAATATGCTCGAGGACAACACCCAGTTCGCCGGCCCCGACGGTTTCCAGGAACCGCGCGCCCTCAATTTCTTTATGGAACGCTACATCCCGGCCTTCCAGACGGAAGGCATCCATTTCGCCGACTGCCTCCTCCACGGCGCCACACCGAACTGCACCGGCGAGGACGGCCGGGCGGCGGTGGTGATGGCGAAGGCGGCCGACCTGTCGGCGAAGACCGGACGTCTGGTGAAAATCAGTGAGATCGGCTGAAAAAACTTTTCCATAAAGTATACTTTTCCTTCGTGTCGTCGGCGCGGATTGGAAGGAGTGGCGTCCGCCGGTCGCGTCTGGTGAAAGGGCGAAACCGGCTGGAGAAAACCGGTCCGACATTCTCGAGCACGTCCGCGACGGCGAATCGGAGGAAAAACGGTTTTTCATACATGGGAGAAATGCTGATGGGAATTGGGAACCGGAAGTTACGTATGATCATGGTCGGCGGCGGGCCCGGCGCCGGCATTGCCCGCGTCCACCGCGCCGCCGCCCTGATGGACAACGAGTACGAACTGGTGGCCGGCGCCTTCTCCAGTAACCCGGAGAAGTCGAAGAAAATGGGCGAAGAACTGTATATCGACCCGGACCGCGCCTACGGGTCGTGGGAAGAAATGCTCGACAAGGAAAACGCCCTTCCCGCGGACAAACGGCCGGACGTCGTCTGCATCGTCACCCCGAACCACATGCACTATGCTCCGGCCAAACGGGCGCTGGAACTCGGCTTCCACGTCGTCATGGACAAGCCGATAACGGTCAACCTGGAACAGGCCCTCGACCTCCGGGAATGCGTGCGGAAGTCCGGGAAGGCCCTGGCCCTGACCCACGCCTACGCCGCCTGCTCAACGGTCAAGCTGGCCCGCGATCTGGTCAAACAGGGCAGGCTTGGCGCTCTCACGAAAATCGTGGTCGAATACCCGCAGGGCTGGCTGAACCGCCTCGCGGAACGGGAAGACAGCGCCGCCACCTGGCGGACCGATCCGGCCCTGGCCGGATCCGGCTGCGTCGGCGATATCGGCACCCACGCGGCGAACCTGTCCGAGACTATAACCGGCATGCGGATAACTTCCGTGGCCGCCGACGTCGGCACCGTCGTCAGCGGGAGAAAAGCGGACGACGACTTCACCGCCTTGGCCCGCTGGAACGACAACGTCCGGGGAAGCGTCCAGGCCAGCCAGATTTCCTCCGGCGAAGGCAACGGCCTGAACATTCGCGTCTACGGCACTGACGCCGGACTGTTCTGGACCCACCGGGAGATGGAGTCCCTCACCATTATCGCCCAGGACCGCCCGCTCGAGAAGTGGGGCCGGAACACGTCCTACGCCAACGCCGCCAGCCCCGCCGCCGCCCGCGCCGCCCGCTGCTACGCGGACCACGCTGAAGGCTATCTTGAAGAGTTCGCCAACGTCTACTACAACCTGGCCCGCACCATCCGCTGCCTCGATGCGGGACAGACGCCGTCCGAACTCGATCTCGATTTTCCCAATGTCGAGGACGGCATACGCGGCCTGGCGTTTGTGGAAGCGTGCCTCGAGTCTTCCCGGAACGACAGCGCCTGGACCGCTGTGAAGAAGTATTAAAAAACACGAAATTCATCGGCCGCGCCTCCGCGTAGGCGCCGTCTGACCGCCCCGGCCGCGCGTCTTATCTCCCTGATAATCCCGGGAAAAGACGTGCCGTCGGGCGGTTCCTCTGCCGACGCGGCCGGAGCGGTGGTGGTCGCATTACCCGCAGGTCAACGTCAACCCAGTCTCGCCGCCGTACGTTTCATAAAGTGGTTCCTCACCGTGACGTCGCCCATTGGCATGGGCGGCGAGTTCCCGCACGACCTTTTTTCCCTGTCAACGTCCATCATCCATGTACACGAATCACACCTGGCGCTTTCTAAAAATGATTGGTTTCGTTCTACGGTTAGTACTGGAATAAACCGAAAAGCGTGGAGGAAGCATCCAATTTAAACCGCATACTGCTGATATCGTCAATCTATTGATACAATGCAACAGCCCCCGAACCGTATCGGGGGCTGCCGCTTTTCCACAAGGTCGGAACATGCCGCTCACGTCCACGCCGTCAGGACTGGCTTTACTCCGGGCTGATACGGGGCGTTGAACCGAATGGCGAATTCTTCTTTCAGTTGGTCGCGGAAATTCGGATGGGCGATGTCGATGAGCATGGAGGCGCGGTCGCGCACGGTGCGGTACTTCAGGTTGGCGATTCCGTATTCCGTGATGACGTATTCAACGTCGTAGCGGTTGGTCGTCACCGCCGCCCCCGGGTCGAGGAAATTGACGATTTTCGATATGCTCCCGTTCGCCGCGCTGGACGGCATGGCTATTATGGAGCGCCCGCCCTTCGACAGCGCGGCGGCGCGGACAAAATCGACCTGTCCGCCCACCGCGCTGATTTGCGTCGTCCCCACCGTCTCCGAACACACTTGGCCGAGAAGATCGATCTGGACGCACGAATTCACCGACACCAGGTTGTCGTTTTTCCCCGCGATATACGGGTTGTTGACATAGGTGGCCGGGAACATGTTTACGGTCGGGTTGTTATCGACATAGTCGTAAAGGCGTTTTGTCCCCATAAGAAAGGTAACTATGGCCCGGCCGGGATTGAAGTTTTTCCGCGCGTGGTTGACGACTCCCGCCTCGGCCAGCTCCACCACGCCGTCCGAAAACATCTCCGAGTGAATTCCCAAATCTTTCTTATTCTTCAGGAACAGGAGAACAGAATCGGGAATGGCGCCGATCCCCAACTGCAGGCAGTCGCCGTCGTTGACCAGCCGCGCGCAATTTTCGCCAATGGCTTTCTCGACGTCGGTTATGCGCGGCGGCGGCAGTTCTCCGAGCGACTCGTTGTGCTCGACGATGCAGGTCATTTTTGACACATGGACAAAGGTGTCGCCAAGGGTGCGCGGCATGTTGGCATTGACCTGGGCAAGAACGACGGGCGCCTGTTCGGCCGCTATTTTTGTATAGTCGACGGCGACGCCGCACGAGCAAAAACCGTGCGCGTCCGGCGGCGAGACGTGGATCATCGCGACGTCGAGGGGCATGGTTCGTTTGAAGATGTTGGGTATTTCCGAAAAGTAGCAGGGGGTGAAATCGCCGTGGCCGGCGGCGATGGTCTGTCGCGTCGTCTTTCCGACAAACAGCGAATTATGGCGGAAATGCGCCTCCATCCCGGGCTGGGCGTAGGGAGCCGGACTCATCGGCACCATGTGGGTGATTTCGACGTCTCGGTACGCCTCCCGGTTCGCGACCATGGCGGCGACCAGGTGGGACGGTTCCCCCACGGAATGGGCCAGGGCGACGCGGTCGCCCGACTTGATGCGCGTCACCGCGTCCGCCGCCGTCGTGAGTCTTTCCTTGTAAAGTTGTTTCCAATTCATGGCTATCGTCTCCTCATGAAGCGGGCGGACGCCTTTCGTCCAGCCGTGCAAGCGAGGATAACCAGGTGGTGATGGAAAACAACTACGCACAAAAATGTGCCCTACATTTTTTTGGGGGTGAATGGGTTTGATTTAATGCAGAATACGGTGAGACGCCACTGACTCGGAACGCTATTTCTTATCCGCCGGGTCGATGAATTCCCGTCCCCAGACGCTGATAATATCCAGGGCGGGCAAAAGCTCACGAGCCTTATCGGTGAGGGAATACTCCACCCGCGGCGACTTCTCGTTATAGTCCGTGCGAGTTATCAGGCCGTGATCTTCCAGTTCCAGGAGTGAACGGGTCAGCATGATATTGGTGATGCCTTTCAGCCGCCGCTTGAGTTCATTGTAGCGCTGGTCTCCATAATTCGCCAACATCCATATGATCGGTAATCGCCATTTGCCGCCGAGCAGGTTGAAGGTATAAATATCAGGACACTCGTGAATGAGTTCCTCTTCCGTGTGCCCGATGTCGTTCTTTTTCGCCATGCCGTCACCTGTCTTGTCTGTCAAACGGTACATCGGCCGATTTTACATTCACTTTCAGTCCCCGCATTTAAGGCCGGTCCATCCGTCATTGTACGACGGGCAGGCCGGTCGTAAAGCGGGAAGAATCGCGGCGGTTTCATTCTCTACAGCGCTGTGCACGCGGCGATAAAGGATTGAAACAATCCGGCGCTCACCGGATCGTCCAGGGCGAATTCCGGATGCCATTGCACCGCCCACATGAAACGCGCACCCGGCATAAACACAGCCTCGACCAGCCCGTCCGCCGACGTCGCCATGACGTCGAGGCCGGGCGCCAGTTTCTTTATTCCCTGATGGTGATAACTGTTGACCAGAATTTCGTCCGCGCCGGCAATGGCGCGGAGCGGCGACGCGGCGATGGCGACGGGATGACACGGCCTGTCGTACGGCGGCGACTGTTTATGGCCGACGGCGACGGAACCGTTCAACTGACTCGGCAGGTCCTGGTACAGGGTGCCGCCAAGGAAAACGTTTATGGCCTGGATTCCCCGACAGATGCCGAAGACCGGTTTATCCCGTCCGATCGCGTCGAAGAAAAGCCGCTTCTCCATGGCGTCTCGCGCGTCGCAGGCCGGGCCGCAGCGAGGCAGGGCGGTCTCGCCGTACAGCCGTGGCGACACGTCATGGCCGCCGGTGAAGAGAAATCCGTCATGGCTGTCCGCAAAGAAGGACAGGTCGTCGTCGTCCGTCGTCAACGGGAGAATCACCGGCAGTCCGCCCGCCGCCGTGACGCCGTCGACGTATCCGGGCAGCATCCACAGGCTGTCTTTTTCATCGTCCCACAGGGGCACCACGCCGATTACTGGCTTGATCATAAAAACACTCCATAAAACGCCGTATTCCAGCCGGACGCAGGCGCGGCTGGAGAAAAGAAATGGATAAAAAAACGTCAATACGGCGTGGAGAGGACGAGCCCGCCGGACAGCCACCGTGGCGAGGGTGCGACTGGGTCGTGCCTGCTCCGCGCCGCATCGACATGGGCGCTTCTATTATAACGGAGATGGAGAAGCCGTTCATCATCGAGGCTTTGTCCGGAGGCGCCACGGAAACACGCGCGGCAGCCCAACCGGCCCAGCCTTGATCCGCCGGTATTCGCTTCAGGAATCGGATACGGTGCGCGTGCGGAATGTTTGTTTATGGATTCTCGAATCCATAAAAACGAATCCCGCGACCGTTCAGGTAGCATGAGAGCATTGTAAGAATTTTCGCGACAATTCCGAGCGAATCGCATCCGGACGCATGCGGGTATTTTTCCAAACCGCCGGAAAAGCACCTCATGCTTTCTTCCAGTGCCTGACTCGGATTATCAGAATTTCTCACATGCTAGGCTGCCGACCGTTTTATCCGGGTTTTCGCCTGACGCTGTCGGAAGAAGGAACGGGTGTCCAGGTGAGTTCGGCACAGCCGGGTGGTGGCGTGGGCGCGATGGCTATCGGCCTGAGAGGCGGGGGGATTGTATTCGGAGATGGTACCCACGGGAAGAACGGCGCTGACCGTTTCGCCGTCCAGGGGGACGCAACGAAGCATATGGACGGCGACGCTCCTGGCAAAGGCCGAAACCCTGCCGATGCCGATATCGACGCAGCGGCCGACCCGGAGAAGGCCGCCGTAGGCGCCGCGACACGTTCCGGCCCCGTACAAGGCGGTCATTTCGCCCGGTTCGACGCTGCGGACGCCATAGACGCCGTCGTCCGTGAACACGCCGGGCGCCACGGCCCTCGGGTCGAAGCCGAACGCGGTCGGCCTGGCCATCGGGCAGGGCACGACGGCGACGCACCGGCCCGGGATTCCCTTTGCCTCGGCCGGGAGGGCGGGCGGTTCCGTCGGTGGAACGCCACCGCCACGACCAGGCACCACTACCGTACTCATTTCACACCTCCTTTCATTATGCGCAGTGCGCGGTTTTGAACCGGCATTCAGCATTGACAACAATGGCATGCCGGTAAAATTTTTACATGTTTCTCTATCCGCACGCTTTCCTTCATTTGTATCGCGGACGCCTGTTCCTTATGCAATGGCGTTGCCATACGATTCTTTTTTTTCAAATATTACCATAACCCGCCATAGAAAAAGAACTAAATAAATATCCGAAAAAAAGCGTCGCTGCCACGCATTATATGTCTGACAAAATTGTCAGATTTTCCCGACATTTTTGCGATACATTCGATAGATTTGAATCCCGCCGCCGCGCTTTTTCATCGACGGAGCGGTATGGATATGGTACAGTCCGGCCTATTGGGTGACATGTGTAATCAAAAAGTAAGGATCAGGAAAGGACTAAAAAATGAAAGTTGTGGCCATGGAAAACCATGACGGGGAAGGCGTATTTCCCCTCTATCCCAAAGGAACACTCGTCAGCGATTTGACGCCGTGTCCGGAGTCGAGGCATTGGTACGGATGCACTCTTGACGGACGCCACACCTATATTCCTGACGCGTGTGTTGAAAACGGCGCTTTGGTCGCGGAATATAATCCGACGGAGTTGGTAGTCAAAAAAGGCGACCGTATTGAAGTAAAGAGGATTGTATACGAATGGGTGTACGGAACGCGGGAAGACGGCGTGTCCGGCCTTATTCCGGCGGAAAAGGTGCTCTCCATCGACGAATAATCATCCGGACAAACTCGATAGCTTTCCGATGCCTTCGGATCGTGGTTGGAGACGAGGAAAAATCCTGTCGGTCACCTTTCCAATCGGTGTTCAGGACGATTACGCCGAGAAAAGCATTTTGACAATGTACCCGTCGAAATGACGGCAAGTTCGAATTGCTTCCGGCAAAAAAAAGCCCTCCCGAACGTGCGGGAGGGTTTTCTTAAAAATTCAGATAAACTCGGTAGCAAAATACCTATGCGGTTTTCTTCTTCTTGAAGATGCCTTCAATCATGAGCGCCAGCGCCCCGTCCGCCGTCACGTTGCAGGCGGTGCCGAAGCTGTCCTGCAGGGCGAAGATGGCGATAAGGAGGGCGGTCCCTTCGGTATCGAACCCGAGGACGCTGATGACGATTGCGAGCGAGGCCATGACCGTGCCGCCGGGAACGCCGGGAGCGCCGACCGCGAAAAAGCCGAATAGAAGGATGAACAGCATCATCGTTCCGAAGGCCGGCACGGCGCCGTAGAGAATGTGCGAAATGACCAGGATGAACAGGGTCTCGGTGAGGACCGATCCACACAGGTGAACGGTGGCGCCGAGGGGAATCATGAAATCCACCGTCTCCCGGCTCAGCACCGACGACTTCCTGGCGCATTCGAGTGACACCGGCAGCGTCGCCGCCGACGACATCGTCCCGACGGCGGTGAGGTAGGC
>JAJQFC010000098.1 GCA_021201355.1 Planctomycetaceae bacterium
GCATTTATTACGTTCCCCCCTTTCAAATCAGGTAAAGACTACCTGCGAAAAAATTCAGAACGATTTTAGCGGCCGCCCGAAAAAACGCCATTGGAAAATATTCCACCACCAAACCTCACTACGGCGAAAGTTGCGCCCAGCCAATCGCCATCGGAAAGTCCTAAAAAATATCAGGTTATCCCTTGCGGAATGAGGCGGTTTATGGTTCAATACGGTGCTTTGCATTCCCATGGGGACGATCCCTTATGGGACATTGTGGTGCATGGGGAGGCGTGGCGGCACGCCGTGGGGAAAGGGCCAGCGACTGGACCAGGTGACACGACGCACACACAAGCGAATCGCGTTCCGGACGAACGCGGCCCGGCGCCCGGGAGCGGCAATGCTCCTGGCGGCGCTCCTTGCGTTTGTCGTGTCCCTCTTCCCGGTCCGGGCAGCCGAGAACGATGATTTGTATGCCGAACTGCTGCGCCGGTCGGAAGTCCTCAACGCCGAACTCCAGACCATCCTCCACGAAATCGACAATCCGCGTCCGATACCCGACGCGCCGGAACGGGTGCTGTCCCTGCGCCGGAACGCGGCGGTGACCATCGGCGGCGAACTGCGGACAAATTACATCTACAGTTCCGGCGACTGGCACGATCCCGGCTTCAACCCGGACAGCGACATCGCCAAAACGAAATCCCGCCTGAGCGGCCTCGGCGTCCAGACGGCCAGGCTGATGGTCGAAGCCCGGGCCAGCGATCGCTGGCGGGTGTTTTTTGACATTAACCTCCAGGGCTACAACGGCCGCCACCGGATGGCGCGGACAATCAACCCGAACACCGGCCGGCCGGCCGATCAGTGGACAGACTGGTACGATCAGGACGACGATCGGGACATCCTGTCCCAGGCCTATGTCGAGATGATGAAGGCCAGCCACAGCGGCTTCGGCTTTATCGTCGGCAAGGTGCGGCTGCCGTTCGGCCTCTGGCACAAGCGGAACCTCTTCGCCCAGTCCTACATGGACGGCGGCGACCTATCGACCTCCTACCTCATGCAGCCGGAAGGCTGGAACAACGGCATCCGCCTCCCCCATGCGTCGCGGCTCGTCGATCCGCCGGTGGCGGCGATGCTCACGTACGAGGCACGGGACATTATCCGCTTCGAAGCGGCGATGTTCAGGGAGACGGAACGGATATGGGGCCGGCGGCGCGGGAACGGCGTCCTGGAATCCCGCGACGAATCCGGTTTTATGCCGCGTTCCTGGCAGGTCGGCGTCAGCCTCCAGCCGCTCGAAGGCTGGGAACTGACCGCCCACTACCGGAACCGCCACAACCGGGGCCGGAACCTGTCCTACTGGTCGGACAGCCCGTACCGCTGGGATTTCCGGGGCAATCTGGCCAGCGGCACGGACGACCCCCGCTGGGACGCCGCCCTCGGCCAGTGGTCAGATACCGGCGACGGTCCGGCCTTCGGCGCCACGAAGAACGAACAGTCCCTCATCGTCGGCCTTGCCATCGAGATACCATACACCAACCTGAGCGCCAGCGTCGAATACGCCAAGGGCTGGAACCAGGGCTTTAACGAGCACATCAAGTCGGAAGGCGTCAACGTCGGCCTCGGCTACCGGCTCCTCCCGCGCCTCACGGTCCACGCCCAGGGCGAATGGCTCCACGTCCGCGACCGAAGCTGGATGGTGGAAACGGCCGACGGCGACTGGCAACGCGATCGCCGCGACAACAACCTCTACCGCTTCCTCCTCGGCGCCGAATACGAACTGGCCCGGAGCCTCACCGTCGAGGCCGGCTGGCAGTACGAACAGTGGCGGATGAAGTCGGAACACGGCCTCGGCCGGGCCGGCGGGAAACGGATCAACCGGGCCAATACATTCTATATGGGCACCCGGTTCATCTTCTGATTTTCAGGACTACCTGCCATCTTTCCCAAAAGACCATCCAAAGGCACATTTATTTGTCGAACACGGGTACCGGGTCAATAATACCGGGGCCACACGCGCCGCCCATAACGGAGTGCCGATGCAGCACGACACCGACAGCTTTCCCGCGATGCCTTCCGACCGGTCCGAACCGTCCGGCGCCAGTCCGGACGTCTCGCTCGTCGAGGCGGCGCTGGCTGCTACGGACGACTATCTTGAAAGCGCCGCGGCGTCGGGCCGGAGCGTCGCCGCCGCCCGCCGGGGCCGGCGGGAATGGCTGATCCGGACCGTCCTTATGGTCGGCGGCCTCTGTTTTGCCCAGATAGGCGTCTCCCTGTTCGTGTTGACCGCCATCGGATCCGAACCGTATACCGTGTTCACCCAGGGCCTGTCCGTGGTGTTCGGCTACAGTATCGGCCTTTGCCACCTGGCCGTCACGTCCCTGTTTCTGGCCTTCTTCGTCGTTTTTGCCCGACGGTACATTCTGCCCGGCACCTTTGCCGGCACGTTTTTCGCCGGGCCGTTCCTCGACATGTACACCTGGCTGTTCGGCGGAATCGTTACCGCCGGTCTGGCAACCCCGATCCGCCTCGGCCTGGCGGTCCTCGGCTGCGTCATCATCGGAATCGGCCTGTCCCTAATTATTCGCGCCGACGCCGGCATGGGTCCGAACGATCTCGTGCCTGTCTTCACGGCGGAAAAGCTCCGGTGCCAGTACCGCTGGGTCAAGATTACCTTCGACAGCGTGTTAGTCGCCACCGGTTTCGTTCTCGGCGGGGTGGTCGGCGTCGGGACGGTGCTGTCGGTCGTGCTTGTCGGGCCGGTGGCGCAGTTCTTTTTCCCGACCATAGACCGGCTGGTCGGCGCCGTCCTGGCCCGGACCGGGTGCGCGGCGGCGTGACACGCGCTTATGTTCCGACGACGCGCCGGAGCAGATCGTTCTCCTGAAAGTATTCGAGGCTGATCCCGGCCTCGCCCATCTCCCGGGGATTAACCGCCCCTTTCCGCCAATCACCGTGGTAGTCCGACCCGCCGGAGACAATCCGCACCGCATTGCCGAACGTCTCCACGACCTCCCGGGCGATGGCCTGCTTCGTCATACCGCCGCCGTAACTGGTCTTGTCGTACGTATAGACCGCCTCGATGCCGTCCAGTCCGGCGGCGATGAGACGCCGGATAAACTCGGTTCTCCCCATGACGTGGCCGTCATGCTCCACCGCATCGGCAATCAGGTACGGGTGGGCCAGTATTGATATGCCGCCGGTGTCCCGTATCGCCCGGATAACGGCGGTGGCCGACGGTTTTTCCCGGGAGATGCGGTAGGCCGGCGTCGCGTTGACGAGGCGCTTCGCCTCGGCCCAGGTGGCGGCATAGCCTTTTTTGGCGATGAGTTCGAATATCATCTTCTTCTGGACGGCTTCCTCGGAGATCGCGTTTCCGTTGTTCGCGAGGACGTCGTCCCAGGTCAGGTCCATGCCGTCCTTCCGGAGGGCGGCGACGAGTTTGACATAACTGTCCTTCTTCGACCGGACGACCGCCGTTTCGAGGTCGGCAAAGTACGGGTCATGCCAATCGCAGCCGAAGCCGACTATATGGGTGTCCTCGATGCCGGTCTCGCACGATATCTCTATCCCCCGTAAAACCGTGATCCCGAGCGAGGCGGCATACTCGTGTATGCCGAGCTCCCGGCCGCCGGCCGAGACGCTGTCCGGCGGCCGGATGTCGTGATCGGTAATCGCCGCCACGGCCAGGCCGAGGGTGGCGGCGCGGTCGAGCAGCTCGGCCGGGCTGTCGGCGCCGTCCGAACGGGTGGTGTGGAGGTGGAGGTCGCAGGGGTAGTCCGGCATCGTGTTCTCCTTCGGCCGCGAAACGGACCGCCAAATGTCACGTCGGCGGCCGCGCCCTTCGCCACGGGACGTCAATAAAGCAATTCACGCCTTATTATCTTTTTATGCGTTAATTATTCCGCATTTTTAAACGCACCCTTTGACAGATAAGGGTAGCGGCCGCCGAGCGGCCATGTGAGGATTATATCATTGCTATCAAGGAGAAGTAACCATGTTCATGAGTGGGAAAAAAGTAGGCATGGCCGTCGCGGCCGCCGTTCTCGTCCTGACGAGCGGTCTTTTCGCGGCCGAAATCACCCGTAACAAAGCCAAGGCCCCGGTGTCCCGTCAGCGCGCCATGCAGATTGCCCAGCAGCACGTCAACGGCGGCCGGGTGGTCGATTCGGAATTCAATAACCGCTGGTTCCGGGACAACGACTACGAATTCGTCGTCGTCGACGACCAGAACCGCTACGAAATTCAGGTCGACGCCGAAAACGGCCAGGTCATCAGCGTCGATCAGACCCCGATTTTCCGCGACAACCTGTCGGCCCGCGACGCCCAGCGGGTGGCGTCCGCCATCTCCCTCCAGCGCGTCCGTGAAATCGCCCAGGAACGCGCCCCGAACGCCCTCATCGTCGACATGGACCGGGACGTCGACAGCGACCGCGTCGTTTATAACGTCGAAATGATGGCGAACAATGCCGAAATCGACATGCAGATTGACGGAATGACCGGCCGCATCCTGTCCTACGACGAAGACCGGGACAACGTCGGCTCCCGTATGGGCATGCGCCGCATGAACCGGCACAACCTGCGGGGAACGAACGCCCGCCTGGACCAGTTCGGCGCAGTCGACCCCGTCGCGCCGATGGCCGACCGCCACGCCATGGACCGGAGCCTCCGCGCCAACCAGGCCATGGACCGCGCCAACACGATGATGGACCCCTATGCCGGTTCCGTCACCAATAACGCGCGGTAACACCGCTTCGGACGGTAACGCCGAGAGCGGCGTGCCTGATGTAATTCGCCAGACGCCGGCGCCATTATTCCGCCTCTCCGTCGCGTCGGCGCAGTAAAATGTCTCTCTGGCGAGTAACGCCTCATTCGAGGACAACCGGTCCGGTTGTCCTCGTTTTCTCTTCCCGGCTATTCCCACGGCCGGGCGCTCCTTCCCGCCGGGTACCCCGGCGGTCAGCGCGCCAGCTTTTCCCTGGCCTTTTCCTGACCGAGTTTCGCCGCCCGGCCGAACCAGTCGGCGGCGGCCTGGCGGTCCTCCGGCACGCCGAAGCCTTTCTCGTAGCAAAGGCCGAGTTCGTACATGGCGTCCTCGTCGCCGTGTTCGGCCGAACGCCGGTACCAGGCGGCGGACAGGGCCGGATCGACCGGCGTGCCGTAGCCCCGGGCGTTCATCAGGCCGAGATGGTACATGGCCTGCGGACAGCCGAGGTTGGCCGCCCGGGTAAACCAGGCAAAGGCCTGGTCGTAATCCACCGGCAGGCCGGCTATCCCGTACAGGTAGGTATGGGCGATGGAGTGCATGGCGTCGAGGCGGCCGTCCTCGGCCAGGCGCCGGAAGATAACGAGGGCCTCCTCGCCCCGGCCGTTGTCGAGGAGGGTGTTGGCGCGGGTAAAGTCGTCCATGGATCGTCTCCTTTAGGAGAGCCTCGGGAATGACGGCTCGTCGGATTGATTATAAACGCCGGCGCCAGGGATGTCACCTCCCCGGATTGACCGGCCGTCGTGCCGCCGAACGCTCCGCCGTCCCGCACCGATCCGCTTCGTGACCCCGGACCGGCAATCCCGTACAATACCGCCTTCCCTTGTGTCCCGAACCCCAGGAGGATCGGTATGTCATGGTCACCGCCCACCCGGACGCCCGCTCCGCCGCCGAATTGCGAAAATGACCATGAGGCCGACCCTCTGTCCGACCCGGCCTCGCCCCCGGCCGACCGTGCGCCCGACACCACCTCCGACCCGGTGTCCGGCCCGGCCTTCTGGACCGCGCCGGGCCGCCACGGCCTTACCCTGCCGGTCCGGCTCGCCCTGGCCGTGACCGGCGTCATGATCGTCGTCACCGTCGCCGCCGACTCCATGGCCATCCGCGACATGCGGGCACGGTTGTCCGAATCGGTGGCGTCCAGCCTGTTCGGCATGGTGTCGCGGCTCGCCGCCCGGATGGACGACGACCTCGCCGCCATGCGCCGCCTCGCCCTGGAGGAAGCCGCCCTCCTGCAGGGCCTCGACCCGGACGTCGCCCGCCGCCGCCTTGAAGACCGGGCCGTCGCTCTCCGCTTCGCCTTCGACTACGGCGTCCTCGTCCTGGACGAGTCCGGGACCGTCGTCATGGACAGTGAAAATCGGGACGGCTGGGACGGCGTCTCCTTCGCCGACGCCGAGTTTTTCCAGCGCACGTTCCGGCGCGGGGAAGGCGTCGTTTCCCTGCCGTTCCGCTCGCCGCGCCGGGACGGGCGGCCGCTCGCCGTCGTCACCGCTCCCCTCCGGGATGGACGGGGCCGGATGACCGGGCTCCTGGCCGGAGCCGTCGATCTCCGGGAAAACCGTTTCCTCGTCCAGACCACCGGCGTCGGGGCCGGACGCTTCGGTCAGGTCGGCGTCTTCACCCGGGACGGCGTCGTCGTCAGCCACACGGACGACAGCCTCGTCCTCCGGCAGTTCGAGAATCCGGTTCCGGCCGGCGGCTTCCGGAACGGCGGGGCGGAAATCGAAGTGGCCGGCGGCGTTCCCGCCCTCCTCGCCGTGCAGGAGCTGTCGGAGGCGGACTGGATAGTGGCCGGCGTCTTCGCCTCGGTCGAGGTAAACGCCCCCATTGAAGCCGGTTTCAGCCGCGCCCACCTGTGGTTCGGGGTCGGATTGGCATTGTCGTCGCTCCTCGTGTGGGCGTTGTCTGAATGGTTCACCCGGGATCTGTGGCGGCTGGCCCGGGACGTCGCCGGTCTCGGGCTGGCGGCCGGCGGATCTGGCGGGCGGCTGGCCGGAACCTACGCGGGCGAGGCCGGAGTCGTCGCCGGGGCGGTGAACAGCCTTATCGGCCGCCTGGACCGGGCGGCCCGGGACATCGCCAGTCTCACCGAACAGGTCGCCGGAGCGGGCGAACGGGAACGCCGGGCCATCGCCGCCGATCTCCACGACTCGGTCTGCCAGACCCTCGCCCTCGCCAACCTCCGCCTCGGACCGCTCCGGAAACGGTTGCCAAATCCGGACGCCGACACCATCGCCGCCGCCCAGGCCCTTCTCGACCAATCGGTCCGGGAACTCCGCACCCTGTCGTTCAGCCTCAGTCCGACCATCCTCTACGAACTCGGCCTCGTGCCCGCCCTCGACTGGTACGCCCGAACGTTCTCGGAACAGTCCGGCATCGCCGTCACCGTGACGCCGGAGGGTGACTGCTCCGGCATCGGGGACGACGACGCCATCTTCCTCTACCGGGCCGCCTACGAGCTCCTCGCCAATGTCAGGAAACACGCCGAAGCGTCCGAGGCCACGGTCCGCCTGGACCGGATCGGAGATACAGTCCGGGTGACGGTGCAGGACAACGGCGTCGGCTTTCCGGAAGGCGGTCCGTTCGCACCGGGCCGCCGGCCCGATCAGGGCTTCGGCCTCCGTCACCTGCGGGAACGGGCCCGCGCCGGCGGCGGCGATCTCGTCATCGACCGTGGCGAAAGCGGCAGTTCGGTCGCCGTCAGTATCGTGGTCTCCCCCGCATGATCGGGTTCGGGTTCGGGTTCGGATATGGATACGGATACGGATGCGGGTTCGGGTGTGGATTCGAGGACGGAAGTATAGGCGGAGCGGGTTCATCCGTCAGCGTTGACGGAGCCGGATATGACGTCGGCGTCCAGGCCGGTCGATATTACCGCCGAAGCCGGAACCGGCGTCGAAGTCGGAGTCGATACGGCGAAATAATGATGGATAATTTCTTGAAAAAGCGCCATATTCCCGCCCACAGCGCGTGAACACCGTTACCCTTCTTCCCGGGATGGCCCTGTCGGCCTCCAGACTATTCGGGAAGAAAGGGAAAACCATGCTGCGCGTGCCACAATTGAAACCAGACGACCAACCGTTCGATCCGAACAAACGCTACACCACGGCCGATCTCAAACCGTCGGACCACTACCTCAAGGTCGGCAAGGCCGCACCGTCCGCGTCGATGCTGCCGGCGGCAAACCCGTCCTCACCGGCGGCATCCGGTCCCGGCGCCGCGACCGACCAAAGCCGATCCCCGACGGCGGCAAGCCCCGACCCGGAAGCCGAACGCCGCGCCGTCCGCGATGCCGTCTACGACGACGCCATCGTCCGGGACGCCCTTACGGGCCTCCACGAGCGCGGCAACGCCTTCCGGCGGGAAATCGAAAACGGGCCCGGCCGCGACGCCGCCAGTATGGACAAGCGGACCGACGAGTTCCTCAAGGAACAGCGGAAAGACCTCGCCGCCGATTTCCAGAACGACAGGCAAAAGAGCCTTTTCGCCATGGGCTTCGACGCCTATGCCTCGCAGACCGCCGCCTGGCGCGACGCGGTCAGGGACGAGAAAACCGAACGTTACGAACAGGAAGTGAACGAGCGCCAGCGAAGCATGTTCCGGGATCTGGCGGTGAGCCGGGAGACGCTCTTCGACGACCAGGCCCAGTCCCGTTACCGCGACATGATCCTCCTCCGCGTCGACAACGAACTGCGGGACGCCCCGGCCGACGCGCGTCAGGCCGCCCTCGACGCGGCGGACGGCGAGTTCTGCCGTCTCGTCCTCGACCGTCGCCTGGAACAGGATCCGTCCCGGACCCGCACCCTCCTCGATTCGCCGGCGGTCCGCCGGGTCGTCGGCGACGACGACATCCGCCGCTACGAAGAACGGGCCGCCGCCGCGCTGAAACGGGACGAACTGGCCGCCGTCGGCCGCCGCTGGTCGGCGGACGGCATGACCCCGGACGACGCGGCCCGGGAGGCCGAAGCGTCTCTCGACGGA
>JAJQFC010000192.1 GCA_021201355.1 Planctomycetaceae bacterium
AGTTCCCGAGTCGCATACGCTGGATGATTTCCCGAAATCTCAAGTAGACGCGGTAGAATATTCAAGCGGGGATGGCGCGGTGTGACCTGAAATAGCGAACGCCTGGCCGTTACCGGGCCGGGCGTTCGATAAAATGAAACAGAGAAATATCGGGGGTTATTCCTCGTTTTTCGGAATCGGTTTTGCGTTCCGGCACTTCGGGTAGGCGGAACAGGCGAGGAACGGACCGCGCCGGCTCATCCGCACCACCATCGGCGCCTGGCATTTGTCGCAGACCACGCCCTCGACTTCCGGGAGTTCGACGACCTTGCCGTCCTTGTCGAGGTGCTTCGTGTTCCGGCATTCCGGGTAGCCGCTGCAGGCAAGGAACGGGCCGCGCCGGCCGGACTTCACCACCATCGGCTTACCGCATTTTTCGCAGTCCCGCTTGATGTCCGGGAGTTCGACGACCTGGCCGTTCTTGGCGATGGGCCGGGTGCACTTGCAATCCGGGTAGCTGGTGCAGGCAAGAAAGACGCCGAAGCGGGAGCGCTTTTTCGTCATCGGCTTGCCGCACTCCGGGCAGTCGACGTCCGGGATGTCCTCGCCGTCGCCGTCCTCGCCGCCTTCGCCGGGCAACTGGCGGGTGCCGGAGCAGTCGGGGTATTTGGAACAGCCGAGGAAGGTGCCGCGTTGCGAATACCGGATCATCATATCGGCCTCGCACTGCGGGCACTTCTCGCCGTTCGGGGCCGGAACGCCCTTCAGGGGTTGGGACGTTTCCATCGCTTCCTTAAGGCGCGTTTCAAACGGCTTGTAGAACTGATCGACAAGGCGCGACCATTCGACATCGCCCTCCTCCACCCGGTCGAGATCGGATTCCATCTGGGCGGTGAACTTGACGTCCATGATGTCGGGGAAGTTTTCCTTGAGGATCCCCGTCACCGCCATGCCGAGCTGGGTCGCGAAGAACCGCCGGTTCTCCTGCCTGACATAACCGCGTTCCTGAATGGTCTGGACAATCGGGGCGTAGGTGGACGGCCGGCCGATGCCTTCCCGTTCCAGTTCCCGGACCAGGCTGGCTTCAGCAAACCGGACCGGCGGCTGGGTGAAGTGCTGCGTCGGCTCCACCGACCGAGCGTCGACGTTCTGGCCGACGTCGAGCTTGGGAAGAAGCTGTTCCTCGTCGTTCTTTTCCTTGCCTTCGATGTCGTCCGGGACGTCGTCGTCTTTTTCCTTTTTTTCCTTCTTGTTCTTCCTGGCCGTCGCCAACGACACGACAGTATGGCCGTCGAAGAGAATGCGCCGACCCTTCGCTTCGAAGACGCCGTCGCCGGCGGTAATTTTCGCCGTGGTGATGCGGTACTCGGCCGGGGACAACTGGCTCGCCACGAACCGCCGCCAGATAAGTTCGTAGAGGCGGTACTGTTCCGGGGTCAGGAATTCCTTGACCGCGTCCGGGGTCAGGTGCACCGAGGTCGGACGAATGGCTTCGTGGGCGTCCTGCGCCCCTTTCCGGCTCGAATAGACGTTCGGCTTCTCCGGCAGGTAGGCCGGGGCGAACGTGTCCTTGATGTAGCCGCGGACTTCCTCAATCGCCTCCGGGGCGATACGGGTTGAGTCGGTACGCATATAGGTAATGAGACCGGTGGATTCGCCGGCGATTTCCACGCCTTCATACAACTGCTGGGCGATGCGCATGGTGCGCTGGGCGCCGAGGCAGAGCAGGTTCGATGCCGCCTGCTGAAGGCTGGACGTGATAAACGGCGGCGACGGCCGCCCTTTCACCTCGCGTTCGGTGACGTCCGTCACCTGGTAGGGAATGCCGGTAAGGGCGTCGGCAATGGCTTTGGCGGTGGCTTCGTCCGGTGCGGTCGGGGTTTTCGGGGCTTTTTTGTCGCTCCCGGGGACGACGAAATCCTGGCCTTTCCAACTGACCAGTTCGGCCTGGAATTCGTCTTTGGCGGCCGCGTCGGCGGCAAGCTGTGCCTTGATGCGCCAGAACTCGACCGAATTGAAGGCGCGGATTTCCTCTTCCCGTTCCGCAACGAGGCGGACGGCGACGGACTGGACCCGTCCGGCCGAGAGGCCTTTCGTCACCTTTTTCCAGAGGAACGGCGACAGGCGGTAGCCGACGATGCGGTCGAGGACGCGGCGGCCCTGCTGGGCGTTGACGAGATCCATGTTGATGCTGGCCGGATGGGCCATCGCCTCTTTGACGGCGGATTTCGTGATGGCGTTGAAGGTGACGCGGCTGACCCGGTCGTCCGGCAGTTCAAGCATTTCCTTCAGGTGCCAGGCAATGGCTTCGCCTTCGCGGTCCGGGTCGGGCGCGAGATAGACGTGGGCGGCCTTGTCCGCGGCCTGGCGCAGTTCCTTGATGACCTTTTCCTGGGAGTCGATGGGGACGTAGTACGGCTGGTATTTGTTCTGGAAGTCGATGCCGATGTCGGACCGGTCGCGGCCTTTCGACGGAATGTCCCGGACGTGACCCATGGAGGCCTTGACGACAAAGTCGCCGCCGAGGAATTTCTTGATGGTCTTGGCCTTGGCAGGCGATTCGACGATGAGGAGGTTGTCTTTCCCGGCGACGCGGCGGGCCGGTCTCTTCTTCGCTTCGGCGGCCGCGCCGGCGGCGGCGCCCTTTTTCGCCGTGGTCCGGGTGGAGGACGAGGAGGCGGATACCTTAACCGGTTTTTCCGCCACGCGGGCGGTCGTCGACGACCGGCGTTTCTTCGACAATATTACCGTCGTCGTCTTTTTCTTGACGAGGCGGGTGCCCTTGTTCGACGCCATTATCGCCCGGCTCAGGGTCAGTTTGTCATGGTTCATGTAGGCAAGGATGTGCCGCATCTTGGTGATTTCGGCCTCGCCGACATCGCTCAGTTTGATGCCCAGGGATTCTTCCAAGGCGCTCGGCGTGACGCGGAGCGCGGCGAACTCCTGAAGAATGGTCGTCAGGTCGGGATTGCCCGCCGCTTCGACAGTACTTTTTTCCACCATTGCCTCCCGGTGCGGAGATTGGGTAATCGGTTGTAAACGGGTCGGATTTTTCACGAAACACGATCAGGCAAACGTCCCGGGAACGCCCCGATTTCGGAAAGAAAGGGGTCAACCGGACGGCCCGCCAGCCCGGACGGACCGGAAAAACGCCGCGGTTCAATGTTCGAAACGTGTCCGGGGGTGCCGTGGAGTCCTTCGCCGCCCTTTACATTAATGTACGGAACAAAAATTGCCCGCCGGGGCGGGATTATTGCCATTCCGCCCGACCCTGTCAAGCAATTAATCAATTTTCCTTGTATAAACATTCAACGGCAACGGATATGTAAACGTAAAAATGCTTTGCCGCGAAGGAGCGCGTTAAACTTGCCATAGTAATACTCCGAGGGAGATCAAACAGTGATTCACTTGCGGAATCGGGGGATGAGCATGTGGATTTCAAGCCGAACCAATTCCGCCGTGAAATCAAGGAGATGGCTATGCGTACCGTTTTTACATTGATTTTGGCTTTGAGTGGTTTCCTGTTCATGGGCTGCGGCGACTGCGGACCGGATTGCGGCCCGATTTACGGCGCCGCTCCGGCCCCGGCCCCGGTGGTGGCGATGGCGCCGGCCCCGGCTCCGTCGGCCTGCACCCCGTATCCCGGGTACTAAGGTAAGAAGTACCGTTTAGCGGTAAACATCTAATGACCGAAACGGGGAAAAGGCGCCGGATTGGCGCCTTTTCCTTTTTTGTATTTGTTACAGGCCCCATTTCCCCGCCTGCTGGAGCGCCTCCCGGAGGTCGCTGTTCATCGCCATGGCCGCCCGGCGGGCGGCTCCCTGCCAGTCGTCCGGCGTGCCGTCCTTTTTCCAGGCCTGGAGAATGGAACGGCTGGCATTGACGACGGCGCCGCTGCCGTCCGACCGGAACGCCGCCACCACGTCGGCGGCGCCGCCGCCCTGGGCGCCGTAGCCGGGAACAAGGAACGGCGTGTCCGGCATGAGTTCCCGGTAACGGCCAAGCTCGGCCGGATGGGTCGCCCCGACCACAGCACCGACGGAGGACAACCCCGATTCGCCGATGGAAGTTTTACCCCAGTCGTTCACCAGCCGGGCGACCGATTCCGCCACAGTGCCGCCGTTTTCGAGGCGGAGATCCTGCACTTCGGCGCTGGACGGGTTACTGGTTTTCACAAGGACGAAAAACCCCTGCCCGTTCTCCAGGCCGATATCGAGAAACGGCTTAACCGAATCCGACCCGAGGTACGGGTTTAGGGTCAGGGCGTCATGGGGGCCCATGAGGACGCCGACCTTTTCCTGAAACGCTTCCGTCGACAGGGTGGCGATTTCCTGAAGGTCCACCGGCGGCGCCGAGAGGAGGCCTTCCGCATAGGCGGCGGCGGTTGACCCGATGTCGCCCCGCTTCACATCGCCAATGACGAGGAGGCCGGTATTATAGGCGGTGAGGCAGACCGATTTATAAATCGACAGGCCGTGCATGCCGAACGCCTCGAAGAAGGCGATGTTCGGCTTGACCGCCGGCACCAGGTCGGCGACGGCGGTGACGATGCCGACGCAGAAGTCGCTGATGGCGGTGTAGAGGCCGGTCGTGCCCTCCCGGGCCTGGCTGGCCAGGTCGGGCGGGAGCAAAGCCAGGGTCGGATCGATGCCGACGACGGCGACGCTTCTTTTTTCCCTGACCGCCTGATCCAGGCGGTCGCCAAAGGGCTGTTTTTGGTTCGTCATTCTCTCTCCTCGGGTGGATAAGCCGTGACCGTCGCCGCATGGCAGCGCGGCGGTCGTTTGCGCGGCGGCGGCGGTCGGTGCGATGGAATCTGTAATCCCTACCCAGTATAAGGGGATTGTCAGGGAAACGAACGTGAAAATTACAGAAGTGTGCGATGCCGCAGCGAATGCCGCGCCGCACCGCCCCGGGGCGAATCACGGGCCAGATCCCGCTGGCGCGGAAAATTGACTTCGGGCGACGAGACCGGCTGCGCCTTCATGGTTCGACAAAAAAAGTCCGCATCGCCGGTGCGACGTCCGGAACCGGTCATCCCTGACGGCACGGTGCGGCAGAGGAATTTGTCTAAAAATTTTCCATATCATCCATTAATAACCCACTATGTATCATGGTTCGACACGCCGTTATCTGGTGCTGCAATGATGTCCGCCCACCTCGTAGAGTTTCGGTTCATAGCTGTAGACATTGCCGTTATAATGATTAATAGTATTTTCCAATTTTAACCGGTTCCGTACAGTACGGAACCATCTGCTTTAAAACACGGTAAATTCTATTAATTCGTCGGGAGAACCATTACGGTATTTCCCGAAGATGGCCGATTAAAATAAGAGAGAATTATTGACACAAACCACCGCTGTTCGGACAGGAAGCGGAACCGGGCCGTGAAATGGTCTAAGACGAAGAAGGATGGTGGATTAGAGATTTTTTCGTCGTTACAAAATTTTACTTTTCATCACCCTTATTAATCCTTACCATCGAAAATCATTTTGGTACGGAAACTGTGCTGGTTTTATCGTAGCAGGCGGCTATTGTCTCGTTGTGGCGAAAGGGAAACACCTATGTCATTGTCGAAAAAGATCTACGGTATCGTATTATTTCTCCTGATCATCGCCGTTGGCATTACCGGCATGGCAATTTACGGCATCACCAGGCTCGGCGGCAGTCTCGAGACCATGGCGGGGCTGGCCAACCGTTCCGTCAATTACAACCATATGTCGAGCTTCCAGCTCCGCCGGCGCATCAATCTTATGCAGATGCTGATGGCGACCACGGTGGAAGAAAAGCAGGGCCCGGCCCGCCGCCTTCAGGAGATCGACAAGCAATTCGAGGATGAAGTCGAATCGCTCCGCAGCAACCTGCCCGCGGTCATGACCCCCATCCAGGCGACCGCCATCGAGAATATCCAGAAAACCTGGGGAAAATACGTCGAAATAACTGACGAAATCGCCCGCCTGGCCATGGCCAATTCGAACAACGAAGCCATCGCCATTTTCGAAAAATCGGAAACATTCTGGGACGACGTGGACGCCCGCATCGAAGCGGCCGTCGCCAAGGTCCGGGCCAACGATGACATGGAGATTCACGACACAGCCATCACCCTCCGGGGCGCCCGTTCCGATCTCCACGATTTCAAGAATGCGGCTGTCCGGTTTACCACCGACACCAACGCCGCAGTCCGAAAAGCCCATGAGGACGAAATGCTCGAAATGTTCCAGGACGTTCAGGAACAGCTCGACCGTATCGCCAAGGCCCTTCCGGCCGATCAGGGCGGCCGCGATGTCGCCGCCATTCTCCAGGACATCCAGCGTACCGGCATGCCCATCATCGAGCAGATCCGGCCCATGGTCAACCGGAACACCAACGGCCGCGCCATGGAAATCTTCGACACCACCGGGGACGTGGCGGAAAAGGAATTCACCGCCGTCATTGACAATTTCGTCGCCACCACGGCCAGCTCACTGGAGTCGGAAACGTCCGCCGGCGCCGCCCTGGTCCGGAGCGTCGACATCATGATGATCGCCGCCGGCGCCATCGGCATTCTTTTGGGCGTCGGCTTGTCCTTCCTCACCGTCCGCGGCATCATCACCGGCCTGACCCGCATCATTGAAGGCCTCGGCGACGCCTCGCAGCAGGTCCTGAGCGCGTCGAACCAGATAAGCGACGCCTCCCAGCACCTCGCCGAAGGTTCGACCGAACAGGCCGCCTCCCTCGAGGAAACGTCGTCCGCCCTCGAAGAAATGGCGTCGATGACCCGGCAGAACGCGGACAACGCGTCGAAGACGAACAACACCACCAAGAACAACAACAAGCTTATCGCCGTCGGCGCCGACGCCGTCGCCAATATGACGGAAGCCATGAGTTCCATCAGCGCCTCGGCGGAACAGATCAGCCACATCATAAAAACCATTGAAGACATCGCCTTCCAGACAAACCTTCTCGCCCTTAATGCCGCCGTCGAGGCGGCCCGCGCCGGGGAAGCCGGCAAGGGCTTCGCCGTCGTCGCCGACGAAGTCCGGAACCTGGCCGGGCGCTCGGCCCAGGCCGCCAGGGACACCACCGGCCTTATCCAGGGCACGGTGGAAAATGTCCGCCACGGTTCGGAAATCGTTCAGGATCTCAGCAAGTCCTTCAAGGAAATCCAGGAAGGCTCGATGGAAGTCGGCCGCCTCATCGCCGAAATCACCGCCGCCACCAACGAACAGGCCCAGGGCGTCGACCAGGTCAACACCGCCGTCGCCCAGATGGACAAGGTCACCCAAACCAACGCCGCCACGGCGGAAGAATCGGCTTCCGCATCGGAAGAACTGACCGCCCAGGCCGACAACCTGAACGGCATGGTGCGAAACCTCATCTCCCTCGTCGAAGGAAGAGGCGGCAACGGATCGGCCCGGCTCCAGACAAAGGCCCCGGCCCGCCAGGTCGACGCCCGCGTCGTGCCGCAGCGGTCGCTGCCGGCGGCCCATGCGCCGATGGCCGAGAAGCGGCGCCAGCCAGAAGTAAGGACCGTGTCCGCGAACGACGTCATTCCGCTGGGTGAAGCAGACGACTTCTAACGGTTCAGGTCGATCCGGAATACGGCAGGGAAGCGTCCGGCTCCCGGACAGTAACAAAACCCGCCGCCCGCGTCCGTGTACGCGGGCGGCTTTCCGTTTCACCCGCCGTCTCGTCGGTCCGGGCGGCGCGCCCGCCGGGAAGTGGTGGAAATGCCCCGCCCGTTTTCCATAATAGTGGCGTGCGTACGATTACTCCCGCGTCCCATGTTTTTTTTGAACAGGTGAATTATGGCAAAATGCGTTGTGCTCCTCTCCGGCGGCCTCGACTCCCTCCTCGCTCTCAGGCTCATGACGGTGCAGGAAATCGAAGCCACCGCGCTCCATTCGGTCAACTGTTTCCACGGCACCGAACGTATCGAGGCGAAAAAGGCCGCCCTGACGAAGCGGGCAACCGAACTCGGCGCCGCCGACATCGTCTTTCCCGACCTCGCCGACCGGGTGGTCGACGTTACAAAACACCCGCGCCACGGCTACGGCAAACACCTGAACGCCTGTATCGACTGCCGCCTCCTCACCGTCCGGGCCGGATTCGACGAGATGGAACGGCGCGGCGGCGACTTTGTCGTCACCGGCGAGGTCGTCGGCCAGCGGCCCATGAGCCAGCGCCGCGACGCCATCGCCCTCGCCGACCGGAAGGTGGCGGAATGGGGCCACGCCGGCCGCCTCCTCCGGCCGCTGTCGGCCAAACTCCTCGACGCCACCGTGCCGGAGCGGGACGGCCTTGTCGACCCGGCGTACCTCTACGACATTTCCGGCCGCGCCCGCGATCGGCAAATGGCCCTGGCCCGGGAACTCGGCCTCGGCGACTATCCGTCGCCGGCCGGCGGCTGCCTCCTGACCGATCCCGGATTCTCCCAACGGCTGGCCGTCCTGATGACGTTCACGCCGGAGTGGCGGGCCGAGGACGCCCACCTCCTGAAGATCGGCCGGCACTTCCAGGTCACGCCGGAGGCGCGCATCATCGCCAGCCGCCGCGAAGAGGAGAACTACGCTCTCCGGGAACTGTCCCGGCCGGACGACGTGTTTTTCATCAATAACGAACGCCACGGCGCCGTCGTCATGGTCCGGGGCGTCATGACGGACGAGGTCAGGCGCCTCGCCGCCGGCGTCGCCGTGTTTTATTCGAAGATGCGGGAAGACGGCCGGGCCCGGGTCCAGACCTGGCGCTGCCGGGAC
>JAJQFC010000131.1 GCA_021201355.1 Planctomycetaceae bacterium
CCCTGAGCCTTGGGCCGGGTGACGGGTTGGTGCTTATCGGCGCCTTTATCTGGGCCGGACACGTTATCTGCCTCGGCTATGTGTCGCCGCGGATGGATTCGTTTGTCCTCGGAGCCGGCCAGGCGCTCGTCTGCGGGATTCTCGGGCTCGTCATTATGGCGATTCGTGGCGAGACGCCGCTGTGGGCGGATATTGTCGCGGTCTGGCCGGATATCGTCGGCGGAGGCACGTTGTCTGTGGCGCTCGGATTCACCCTGCAGGTATACGGCCAACGCGACGCCAGTCCGGTGGTGGCGGCGATTATTCTGCAACTGGAATCGGTGTTCGCCGCCATCGCCGGCGTTCTCATCCTGTCCGAGGTGATGACGGCCCGGATGATCTTCGGCTGCGCCGTGATGCTGGCCGGCGTTCTTATCAGCCAATTGTGGCCGGGACCGCCCGGACGGGAAGCGCCCGGCGGCGGCGACGGCGTTCCGTTGTGAGGCGCTGACGAGGGGAGGAGGAGGGGATGGTTTTCAAGAATGTCCAGATGGACGGGAATAAGGTTCGTATTACCAGGCCGGTCAAATTCCTGAAGGCGACAATTGTAACCGTTGTGGCCTGGGGCCTCATGTACCTCCTGGCGGACGAACTGAGGGTCGGGTATGAGGCGTTCTGGCTGGAAGTGTGTTTTATTGGGATTATCTTCCTTGCCTGGCTGTGGTTCATCGCCAGGCAGAAGGCCGTCACCACGTTCGACCCTGAAACGCGCCTTGTGACGAGACGAAACCTCCTGTGGCCGCTCAAGTCCATGACGTTCGATCAGGTCGGCACGGTGGAACTGGTCAATCTTCAGGAGACGTGCGGCGGCAACGGCGAATTCCTCAGCCTCACGCCGCGCGGCAACCGGTTCGGCAAGGGCGTGACGCTGACAAAAGTGTACGCCGGGGCCGATCCGGAGCTTGTCTATATCCGGGCCGTCGTCGTTCCCGCCATCGACGCCATGCTTGGGGCCGAACGGGACGAGGCCGACACCGGCGGCGTCGCGGTCGGGAACCGAGTATACAGCCTTCCGGAAGCGCCGAGGTTCTACTCGAAACGGGGCGGCGTGTATCGGCGTCTCACGCTCCGCACCCTGTTTTTCCCAGCCCTTATTAGTATTGGTTTCTTGATCTGGGCGGCGCTGGACTGGGCTCCCATCAACGCCGGCGTCGGCGCCCTCTTTCTCGTTGTGACACTCCTTCTCCCCTTCAAAGTCGAGCTGGACAGCGACCTCCGGGAAGTGCGGCAGTACAAATATCTCGGCTTCCACGTCAACCGGCGGATTTCCTTCGATAAGTACAAGGACGTCCTGACGATTCGCGAACACCAAAACGGGTTCTATATCGGAACGCGCATGGAGATGCGTTTTCACGGGGTGGAATGGACCATTCCGATCGCCCGGGTGTTTTTCACCGGTAAATTGGAAAATCTCCTGGAAGAGACGGAGAACATAGTGCTGGCCGGTCGCGACCAGGCCGACGACGGGCGGTAGCGTACACGCATTTTCACATCGAATACGGAGGAGGGGAAAAATGACTGCGGAACAGGGAAGCGGCGTCGGCGGCGTCGGTGCGGCGACGGCGGGCGCCCATAAGCCGAAGTACACGGCGGTGACGGTGGTGAAGGCGATTGTGCTGTCCTGCGTCGTTGTGTGGATTCTGTCCTTTGTTTACGGGCCGATTGACCATCATTCGCCCCTCGTGTACCTAAACCTCCTCATCGGCTTCGGCATGGGGATGGTGGTGAGTATAGTGGTGCAATGGTCACTCAGGCGGCACCGTATCGACGGCCGGGGGGCGGCGCTTCTTGTCGGGCTGGTGACGGGCGTGTTTGCCGTGTGGGCGTGCTGGCTCGGGTATTTGTGGGTGCTGAGCGATTACGACTTTTCCGACTACTGGTACCTCCTGACGAACCCGGGATCGATTGTCGACATCGCCCGCTATCTGGCGGAAAACCCGATGTGGTCCATCGGGAAGTCCGGGTCGATGCCGGGACTTGTGTACTGGCTCGTGTGGCTCATCGAGGCCGGCGTACTGATCGTTCTTCCACTGAAGGGCGCGAAGACGTTTGTCCGGGACAACATCCTCTGCGTCGAGTGTAATGACTGGGTGGCGAAGACGGGCAAGGAATCGTACTTCGCCGTGCCGACGGATAACGCCATCGAAGTCTATGCCGCGTTTGACCGGAATGATCTAACGCCGCTCCGTCAGCTCGGGCGGTATACCGCCGATTCATTGCCGGCGGACTGGCTCGAGGTGACGAACTACGCCTGTCCCAACTGTCCGCACCTAGAAAGTTATGCCAGCGTCGCCCTTGTCGTTATCACGATGGGGAAAAACGACAAGCCGGTCAGGTCGGAGAAACCTTTGGTGACGTTCCAGCCGATTGACGAGGAGACGGAACATTTTCTCTTCGAGGAAGCGCCGGCGTCCGCAGCCGTAACGGAAGATGCGGAGGAGGGTTTGTCTGAGGCGGCGGAGGATATCGAAGTCGAAACCGCTTCCAAATGAACGGTGGACGGGAACGACGCGTTCTCGTACCGTGCCGCTCGGTGACATGTATATCCACTGCCTATAAACCACGCCCGGACCGTTACGGTCCGGGCGTTTACGTTGGCACCCGAGGAGGGGTCCCGGTAACACGGGGAAGGAACACGTCGGCTGGTCTCGGAGACAGAGATACTGCGAACCGGGCAGCGGCGGGGCTGGCGCACGAGCCGGGCCTGACCGATCCGCTATGGTTGACTCCTTCTCTATAACCGTTACTTCGGGGAAAAATACTACACGATTGGCAATCAAATTACAAGCGTAAAATAGACATTGATGCTGTAAAATTGGGTGATAGCGTAAAAAATTAACGAAAATGCGTTAAGTTGCCGCATGAAGTCGACCGTCGCTCAGCCATTTATCTAATGGAATGAAACCGGATTCGTTCGGTTTCGGGGGAGGTCGGTTTCGGGGACGGTCTTATGTTACGGCGCCTTTTCAGCAGTATCCGCCAGTACCGGCGGAACGCCATCCTGGCCCCGGTATTTGTCGCTCTCGAGGTCGTTCTCGACGTCATTATCCCGTACCTTATGGCGAAGATTATCGACCGGGGCATCGCTGCTTCCAGCATGCACTGGATTTACTTGATTGGGCTGGCGCTGGTCGGCTGCGCCCTCATGTCCCTCGTCTGCGGCATCATGTCCGGACGGCACGCGGCAGTCGCCTCGGCCGGACTCGCCGCCAATCTCCGCCGCGATATGTTTGCCCACATCCAGGAATTCGCCTTCTCAAACATTGACAAGTTTTCTCAGGCCAGCCTGGTGACGCGGCTGACCACGGACATTACGAACGTCCAGAACGCGACGCAGATGCTTCTTCGGATTCTCGTCCGGAGTCCCTTGATGCTGACGTTTTCCCTCCTCATGGCGTTCAAGGTCAACGGGACCGTCTCCCTCGTCTTTCTCGCCGTGGCGCCGGTTCTGGCCATCGGGCTGTACCTTATTATTACCCGGGCGCATCCGATTTTCGAACAAGTCATCCGCACCTACGACCGGCTGAACACCGTCGTCCGGGAAAACCTCCGGGGCATCAGGGTGGTGAAGGCGTTTGTCCGGGAGGAGGACGAGATTGACAAATTCAAGGCCGTGTCCAGGGACATTTACACCGGCTTCTACCGGGCTGAACGGCTCCTTAACCTGAACAGCCCGCTGATGCAATTCGCCATGTATTCGTGCACGCTTCTCCTATCGTGGATCGGGGCGCAACTGATCGTCACTTCCCGGATGACGACGGGGCAACTGATGGGCCTCCTCTCGTATGCCAGCCAAATCCTTATGAGCCTGAACATGCTTTCGATGGTCCTCATGATGATGACCGTGTCCCGGGCGTCGGCCGAGCGCATTGTCCAAGTGCTGGACGAGCAGCCGGCTCTGGCGGACCCTCCGAACCCGGTGACGACGGTGGCGGACGGGTCGGTCGAATTCCGGGACGCGACATTCGGCTATGGGTCGTGCGACGAGACGATGTGCCTGGAACACATTACCCTGAACATCCCGTCCGGATCCACCATCGGCATCATCGGCGGCACCGGCAGCGGGAAGACGACCCTGTCCCAGCTCATTCCGCGACTGTACGACGTTTCGGAGGGCGCGGTTTTCGTCGGCGGGCGGGACGTGCGGGAATACGGCATCCAGGCCCTTCGGCAACAGGTAGCGATGGTGCTGCAGAAAAACATTCTCTTCGCGGGAACCGTGCGGGACAACCTCCTCTGGGGCGACCAGAACGCCACGGACGAGGAACTGCTGGAAGCCTGCCGCCTGGCCCGGGCCGACGAGTTCCTGTCGACCATGCCGGACGGGCTTGACAGTCATGTCGAGCAGGGCGGGAAGAACCTGTCCGGCGGCCAGCGCCAGCGGCTCTGCATCGCCCGGGCGCTCGTCAAGAAGCCGAAAATCATCATCCTCGACGATTCGACCAGCGCCGTCGATTCGAAGACGGACCAGGAAATCCGGAAGGCGCTCCGGACCGATCTGGCCGGGATTACCACCATCATCATCGGCCAGCGCATCGCCTCGGTCATGGACGCGGACAAGATTATCGTCATGGAAGCCGGGAAAATCGACGGGTTCGCCAGCCACGAAGAACTCCTCCGGACAAACGCCATCTACCAGGAAGTGTATACTTCGCAAATTCGGAAAGGGTCGGACCATGACGCCGCCTAAGGTCGGACGGACAGCCAGTGCGGTCGGCGTCGCCAACCCGTGGCGGACGGCGCGGCGGCTTCTCGGGTATGTGCTCCGGGACTACCCGGGACGGCTGGCCCTCGTTCTCGGCTGCATCGTCCTCAGTGCGCTTGCGTCGGTGGAAGGGTCGTTGTTCCTTCGCACCCTCATTGATCAATACATCACGCCGCTTCTCGGGCATCCGAATCCGAACTTCGGGCCGCTTCTCCACGCGCTCCTCATAATGGCGGCGATCTATTACGGCGGCGTTATTGCAAACCTTGTCCAGAACCTCCTGATGGTTAAATTGAGCCAGGGCGTCCAGAAGGATATCCGGGACAGCATGTTCACGCAGATGGAACGGTTGCCGATTCGCTTCTTCGACAGCCATTCCTACGGCGACGTCATGAGCCGGTACACGAACGATATCGACACGCTGCGGCAGATGCTGTCGCAGAGCATTCCGCAGGTCTTCAGTTCCCTTGTGACCATTATCGTCGTGTTTATCGCCATGGTTAACCTCAGCGGAATAATGACGGTCCTGGTCCTGTCCGTCGCCGGGATGGCGTGGATTCTCTCCCGCTGGGTCGGGCGGAAAAGCGCGTCGTTTTTCGGACGGCAGCAGGCGGCCTTGGGCGCGTTGAACGGCTATGTCGAGGAGATGACGAACGGCCTCAAGGTCGTGAAGGTGTTCAACCACGAGGCGGAAAGCATTCGCCAGTTCGATGCCGTCAACGAGGAACTGCGGGACAGCGCCACCAACGCCAACCGCTTCGCCAACATCCTCATGCCGATGATGGTGAACCTCGGGAACCTCCAGTTCGTCCTTGTCGCCGTCGCCGGCGGGGCGCTGGCGGTGGCCGGGAAGGCTCACCTGACCGTAGGTGTCATTGCCGCCTTTCTCCAGTTGAGCCGGTCCTTCAGCATGCCGATTAACCAGGTGTCGCAGCAGGTCAATTCGGTCATCGTCGCCCTGGCCGGGGCGGAACGGATATTCAACCTGATGGACGAAGAGCCGGAAAAGGACGACGGCTACGTCACCCTCGTGAACGCCCGGATGAACGGTGACGAGATTATCGAGACGCCGGAACACACCGGCACCTGGGCCTGGCGCCATCCGCATTCGACCGGCGAAGTAACGTATACGCCGCTCACCGGCGACGTCCGGTTCCTTCATGTCAACTTCAGTTATGTTCCGGAAAAACGCGTTCTTCACGACATCAGCCTCGACGCTTACGAAGGGGAAAAGGTGGCGTTTGTCGGGTCCACCGGGGCCGGGAAGACGACCATCACCAACCTCATAAACCGGTTTTACGATATAGACGACGGGAAGATTCGGTACGACAACATCAATATCGAAAAAATCCGGAAGCCGGATCTTCGCCGCTCCCTCGGAATGGTTCTCCAGGAGACGAACCTGTTCACCGGCACCATCCGGGACAATATCCGCTACGGCCGCCTGACCGCCACGGACGAGGAGGTCGAAAGCGCCGCCTGCCTGGCGAACGCCGACGTGTTTATCCATCTCCTGCCGAAAGGCTACGACACGGTCATTTCGGACGACGGCGGCGAATTGTCCGAAGGCCAGCGGCAGCTTATCGCCATCGCCCGCGCCGCCGTTCTCGATCCGCCGGTGATGATTCTCGACGAAGCGACGTCGTCCATCGACACGCGGACGGAGACCATCGTCCAGAAGGGGATGGATTCCCTCATGCACGGGCGGACCGTGTTCGTCATCGCCCACCGGCTGTCCACGGTGCGGAACGCCGACGTCATCATGGTGCTGGAGCACGGGCGGATAATCGAACGCGGCAGCCACGATTATCTGATGGCGAAGCAGGGGAAATACTATCAACTCTATACCGGGGCGACCGAGTTGCAGTAGGATTGCCGTAAGGTAACGGCGGAACGGCATCCGTTTGAGTGCTGTCGGTGTCGTCGCCTTTTCGAATACCCAAAAAAAACGCCGACCCGACGGGGACGGCGTTTTCTGTATCACTCATTGAATTGCCACCTCCTACCACTGCGATTGATCGCCGCCGGGCAGACGCCGGTTGCGGCGGTCTTCCTCGATGCCGAGGCGGAAGTGGGAGACCATGTGGCGAAGTTCGTCCGCCTGTTTCGACAGGTCGCCGGCCGACACGGCCATCTGTTCCGAATTGACCGAATTTTCCTTCGTCACCTCGTCGATGCGGTTCAGGCTGGTAACGATGCGGCCGATGGCGGACGACTGTTCCTCGGACGCTTCGGCAATGTTCCGGAACAGGGCAACGACCTTGGACGTCGTGTTGACAATCTGCTGGAATTCCTTGTCGGTTTTTGCCGCCAGTTTGGTGCCGGTGCCCATGAGGTCGAGCATCGACGCCACCATGGCGCCGGTTTCGTGCGCCGCCTTGGCGGACCGTGACGCCAGGTTTCTCACCTCGTCCGCCACGACGGAGAAGCCCTTTCCGTTCCGGCCGGCGCGGGACGCCTCGACGGCGGCGTTCAGGGCGAGCAGGTTTGTCTGGAAGGCGATGTCGTCAATCAGCTTGACCACGCTGGCGATTTGCTTGCCGGCCTGTTCAATCTGGGACATGGCGGAACTGAGTTCGACAACGGCTTCATACCCGCGGTTGGCGGCGTCCTGGCTGTCGTTCGCCAGAACGTTCGCGCCCTGGGCGTGGTTGACGTTGTCCTTGGCCTGGCGGTCGACCGTATCTATCGTTTCGGCAATCTCCCGGAGGACCGTATCCGACGTCTCGACGCCCTGGGACAGGGAGACGGAGACGTCCGAGATGGCGCTGGCGCCGTCGCTGACCTGGCGGACGGCGTAATTCACCTGGGTGAGGGCCTCCTTGTTTATCTTTACCATGGCGTTCAGGGCCTTGCCGAGGAGGTCCATGTCGGACCGGAGGCGGATGGTTCGGGTGTAGTCGCCTTTGGCGATGTCGTTGGCCATGGCGAATTCGTCGCGGCGGGCCTGGACGAGATCGTGGAGGGACCGGGCGAGCAGGCCGATTTCGTCGTAGCGGTCCTGGTCCGTGGTGGCGACTTCGGCGTTAATGAAATCGCCCTGGGCCAGCCGGGTCATCTGTCCGGCCATGCGGCGGATGGGGGACGAAATGTGCCAGGCCATCCAGATGGCGATCAGGATGACGATGCCGGTGAGGATGACGGTGGTGATGATGAGCTGCATCACCGTTTTTCTGAGATTTTCGTCGATGGACGCGACCAGTTTGGCCTCGGTCGCCCGGGCCGGGGCGGTGAAGTAGTCGAGGCCGGACCCGATGGCGACAAAGCCGAAGCCGCGCCGCGAATGGCCGTTGGCCGCCGACGGGGCGTACTGGCCGGTATAATACGGTATGGCGGCGGCGGTGTTCAGTTTGTAGAGGCCGCTCCAGAGGATATAGAACGATCCGGAACCGCCGTTCTTCGTCAGGTCCATCCAGCCGGTGCACTGGGGGCGTTATTGAGGTAGCGGCCGTCGAGGCCGACAAGGCCGGCCCGGGTCAGTTCGGGGGCCGGGCGTTTCGTCCGCGACTGTTCGTGGAACGTCGGAATATCTTTCGCGTAGTCGAACCATTTGGGGAGGCCGCTCCGCTTCCAGCCCTGGTAGATGGATTCCTCAAGCCACGGCACCTGCGGGTCTCCCGTGACCGGGTCGGCGCCGACGATGGAATGGTGGCGGGGATGGCAGATGCTCCGGCACTGGTAGTCCCAGATAAAGGCGTAATTGCCTTCATAGGCGGAGGGGAGTTCGGTATAGCGTTCGTCCATCGGGGTAATGTGATCGACAAATTCCATGATGTGGTCGTGGTTGAGGGCGAGGGAGACGTAGCCAATCTTTTTCCCCGTCTCGTCCGCTACCGGGGTGATATACCTGACAATCCCCTCGAAGCGGCGGCCGTTCGGGTTTTCCTTGCCGGAATAGG
>JAJQFC010000287.1 GCA_021201355.1 Planctomycetaceae bacterium
GGCGGGGGACGAACACGTCGTCGGGGCCGGGGGTGAAGAGGGCCGGCTTGACGCCCTCGACGGCGAGCCACTCGTCCATTTCCGAGAAGGTGACGGCGAGGTCGAGAAGGTCGGGGTTTTGGTCGGCTTCAGTCTTTTTCGCCGCGCAGGGTCCGATGAAGACGATGGCGATGTCGGGGCCGAAATGGTCGCGGAGGAGGCGGCAGTGGGTCAGGGCCGGGGAGGCGACGGGGGTGATGGCTCCGGCCAGTTCCGGGATGTGTTTCCGGACCAGGTCGACGACGGCCGGACAGGCGCTCGAGATATGGAGGCCGGCGGCATTCCGGGCCAATTCCCCGGCGAGGGCGGCCGAGACCTCCTGGGCGCCGAGGGCGGTTTCGGAGACGCCGGCAAAGCCGAGACGCCTCAGGGCGGCAATGAGCTGGCCTGGCTTCAGGTCGGGATAGACCGCCACCCAGGACGGCGCAAGGGAGGCGTAGACCGGTTTTCCGGACTGGAGGAGGAAGCGGACGCGGCCGATGTCGTTCCGGATGCGCTTGGCTCCGGACGGACAGATCCGCACGCAGCGGCCGCAGGCGACGCACCGTTCCGAAATGATATAGGCCCGTTCATTCTCCACCCGAATGGCCTTGACCGGACATTCGCGGACGCATTTATAACAATCCTGGCAGAACGTTTCCTGGGTGTAGACGGGGAAAAACGTTCCATACTGATCCTCTCATTCCGAATGGGGCGCCTTGCCGGCGACACGCTTCCGATTCTTCGTTGTCCCACCTGGTACAAAGACAGGCAAGTCAATTACACGGTAACAAGGATCAAAAAAACGCCGAGCAGTGCCGAACAGACCCGCCGGCGTCATAGCGCGTTCTTGAGAATCTCGACCAGGGTGTTTGCGTCGATATTTTGGTACAGGGTGCCGTCAATGGTGATGTTCGGCCCGTCCGCGCAACGATTGGTGCAGCGAAGGCCGGAGAGGACGACCCGGTCCTGCCAGCCGTTTTGCCGGATAAGATCCTCAACCACTTCCAGGAGGTGCCGGTTGCCCCGGGCGAAACAGGAGCTTCCCATACATAACGCCACCGCGATCTTCTCCGCCATGACCATCCCTCCCACTGTATAAACACAGTCGCTCTCGCCGAATTCAATAAAATTATCTCTAATAATAGTCCGTGTCAAGCATCCGGTACGGTGCCTCCGGATACCGATGGATTCCCGGGATCAATGGGATCGCATCCCGGTCCCGTATAGCCTTTGGAAGCGCCCGGTGTTCAGGAGGAAGGGGCGAGGGTGCGGAACGGTTTCATAAAACAGGATTCCTTCCGGAATCAATTTTCCGGAAGGGAGGAAAATGCGGAGGGGCAGTGGCGCGGCGGGAGGCGGTTATTCGACAGCGTCCCGGGCGGCGTCGAGGGCGCGGTCGACGACGTCGGCGGCGGTGTCGAGGGCGTCGTCGGTGACGCGGCCGGCCTGGTTCAGGGCGCGGCCGGTGGTGACCCGGGCGTTCCCGAGGGCGTCCCGGGCGTTTTCACGGGTGGCAACGCCGGCGTCGACGGCACGGTCGAGAGCGTGATCGGCGGCGATTTCCGCTTCGCGGAGGGCGCGGCGGCTGGCGCGGCCGGCTTCGTCCAGGGCGTTGTCGACGGAATCGCCTTCCGTCACGGCGGGGACAATGGGCGCGTTCGGGCGCGGCGTCGCCCACAGGTCGTCGGCCTGGGCCGGTTCGAGGGTCGTGCCGACGGCGGCCGGGGCGGCGGAAACGGCTTTGGCCGTAGTGGTGGTTGACGGCGCGGCGGCGGCGGCGACGGCTGCCGGGGCCTTGGCGGCCGGGGCGTCGAGCATGCTCTGGCCGATGGCGGCGGCGGCGGCGCGGATGTCAGGGGTGACGTCGGCCAGGGAGGCGCTGGCGGCGGGAGCGGCGACGGTGACGACCGCACCGGCGGCGGCGCTGGCGGCTGACGACCGGGCCGGAGCATCGCCTATAACCTGCGCCATGGCTTCGATGCCTTTGGCGTTGACGGCCTGGAATTCAGGATCGACGGCCGGACGCGCGGGCGCGGCCGCCGTTCCAGCGTCGCTGGTCCGGGGCCGGTCAAGAGCGTCGGAGATGGTTTTCGGCCGGTTCGGATCGGCGGCGGCGAGGACGCCGTCGGCAACGGCGTCCTCCTCCACGATAATGATTTTAGCCTTGGCCGGGGCGCCGTCGTCGCTGGCGGCTTCTGTCTTCCTGACAGCGGCGACCGTTTCTTCGGAGGCTGTTCCGGACGAAACGTCGGAGACGGCGGCGGCTGGTTCACCTTCGGCCTTGGAGACGAGGCTGTCGGCCCGGGGGACGATGATTTCGATGCCGTCGTCTCCCATGACGGTGGATCGGCCGGTGACGGCGGCGGTGGCTCCGGCGGCGCCGGCGGCGGCCGGCAGAACGCCGTCGGCGACGACATTGCCGTAGGTCGGCGCTTCGCCTTTTTCCATGTCGGCGGGAATAAACATGGAGGAGCGAACAAAGGTGTTGAGTTGAAGGGTGGTCCTGACCGGGCTCGTGATCTGGACATACATGGCGTACATCTGTCCGGCCTGCGGCGTCGCTTTGACGTTCCGGAGCCGGAGAATGGCGGGCTTGCCGGCCGGGAAGTAGTCCGCGTCGGCCTCGAGGCTGACGCAGACGCAGGAAGTGAAAAGCCGGCCAATCCGGATGGCCTGATTGGCCGGGCGGACTATTTCAAACAACTGGACCGGGGCCAGATCGTTCGCGCTCTGGGCCATGGTGCCGACGGGCTGGAGGAATATTCCCTGGGCCTGGGAGACGGCATTCAGGCCGCGGGCGGAACGGGAACGGGAGACAAGCTGTCCGGCCTCGGCCGGAACGGCAATCGACACCACGACGACAACCGCCAGGGCGGCGGTCAGGAGTTTACAGGAACCGCGCATGATTTGGGTCCTTTCGGGAAAGACGACAAGACGCCGCGGACAGCGTCCGCGCCCCTGTTTCCCCTGCACCCGAGGCGTGAACCGTGGGTAACGTAAACGAACCCCGGTTGTACGTGTCGCACGGACGGGCCGGCGCTTCGCCCGACAGCGGGATTTCAGAGGAAACCGGCTTTTCACTTACTATGCAGTGGTTTCACATCCGAATCCACTGGCCAACCACATCGTACCTCTACCAGTCATGATACGACGCATTTGACCAATGTCAATCGGCTAATTTTCACGCCGGCAACCCCGGAAGGAGTTTTCACCGTTTTAGAAATCCCCCTCCGTTTGTGATGAAAATAGTTCGCGTGAACAACACATTCCCCTTCTGCCTGCTTGTTCGCCCGAATCGGCCCGTTCGCGAACTATCAATACAGCGTCACCTGGAGGGACATGCGCTGGAACAGGGGATCGGCGAACATTTCCGCCGAGGGCGGGTCGAAGGGGCCGGCGCCGGTGAGGGTTTGCTCCGTGATCATCTGGAGGGTCATATCGGAGCCGTCGTGGGATTGGGTGGAGATGGTTTCATAAAAGACGATTTCGCCGTTCCGGCCGAGGCGGAAGGCGAGTCGGGCGACGCCGGTGGAATAGTAGGTCGGGTAGAGAAGCATGGTCCGGTTCAGGGACTGCTGAAGCTGCCGGGCCATTTTTTCCATATATTCCCCGTATTTGTGGCGGAGAGCGGCCATGTACGGATCGGCGAAGAGGTCGGCGGCCCGGGTCTCGACGTTGCGGCGGCGGGGCGCGCCGCCGGCGGATCGGCCGCCGCCGATCTGGCGGATCTCGGGTTGCCTTCCGCTCCGGCGGCGGCGGGGCGGCGGTTCGACCGGCTGTTCCTGGACCGGTTGCGGGGGCCGGGCCGGCGGCGGCATGGGCTGTACCGGATAGTCCTCGGGTGACGGCGTCCGGTAGGCCTGCGGCGGCGGAACCGGGACCGGCTGCGGAACGGCCGGGACGGGGCGCTCCACCGGTTCCTGCCAGGGCGGGAGATCGGGGGAGAAGAGGCCGTCCGGCGAAACGGGAAGGGCGGCGAGGTCGATGATGTCGGCCATGGCCGGTTCGGGCTGCGGTTCCGGCGGCGGTTCGGGAAGCGGTTCCGGTTCCGGAATCACCGGGTCGACCGGTTCGATGTCCGCGTCAGGATCGGGGACGTCCTCGGGAATCGGAAGCGGCTCCGGGATCGGTTCGACCGGATTGGTCAGGTCCGGGAGATCCGGCAATTCGGGAAGTTCGGGAAGTTCGGGAAGTTCGGGCGGCGGCGGCGGCAGCTCGACCGGCTCGGAAGGTTCTACCGGCTCCATCGGTTCAAACTGTTCCAGCGGTTCGATCGGTTCGGCGACTTCGACCGGTTCAGCCGGTTCGACCGGGTCCACCGGTTCGATAGGATCGAGAGGTTCCAAAGGCTCGACCCGTTCAACCGGCTCGGCCAATTCGACCATTTCGAGCGGTTCGGAGGCATCGTCGGGGACGTCGTCGTCGGCGGCGTCGGCCGGATCAGCGAGCGGACCGGGTTCGGATGGATCCGGGTTTTCCGACTCGACCGTTTCCGTGTCGTCGCTGACGGCGTCGCTGTCGTCTCCCGGCGTGGTGACGGCGCCGAGATCGTCGCCGGGGTTGCCCGGTTCCGGGGTAAGGATTTCATCGACGCCTTCCGGAATATAGGCGCTGTCTTCCGGAATGTCCGGCGACTCGCTGTTCTGTTTCGCCGTCATGGTGACGGTGGACATGGTGTCGGGATTTTCCGGCGGGACGTCGTCGTCCAGGAGGGAAGGGTCGACGAGGATAAACGGGAGTTCTTCTTCCTCGGGGATCGGCTCGGCCATCCGCGCTTCAGGGCCGAGGGCCTGAAGGAGATAGGCGAGGTGGGGAAGGATGGCCTGAACGGCGAAAAAGGCCACGTTCATGGAGACGGCCAATAGGAGGGCGAGGAGGAAGGCGTCGTGACGCCTCTCCGGAATAACGCCGCGATTACGGATTTTGTTCAATCGGGCCATATACTATAAGTATAACGCAAAACCACGGGCACCCATAGGGGTGCCCGGTTGTGCATTGTTCTTTTCTTTTGGAAGGAGCTTCGGACCGAATGCGTCGCTGTCGGGACGGTAGACCATTCTTCAACCGACACACGGTCCGAGTCGGATCCGGGGATCAGAACAGCGGCCCGGGCTTCGCACGATGCGCGGCTGGAGGCGCATCCGTCGCCGGCGGGAGCGGGGGGAAGCGGTCCGGTACGACCGGCTCCGCCTCTCTCAGGCGTTCTGGTTTTTCGGATCGTTGACGTCGAGACCCTTGGAAATAAGCCGGTCAAGACGCTGCCGTTCCCGATCGCGGGCGACGACTTCGGAAGATTCCTCGTACCATTCAAGGACAAACTGGAAGCTCCGTTCCTGCTGGAGCGACCGCATGTGCGGCGAGGCGCGGCGGTTTTTCCAGTTGCGGCGGAACAACTCCTCACGGCGCTTCTGAACCCCTTCCTTCCATTCTTTCAGTTTTTCTTCGGAAAACACGATGTCATTGTCCTTATCGGAAACACTCATTCTCTAGCTCCCCCTGTTCCAAAAAGGAAACGCCTCCGGCGAATCCTTATCCCCAGCCGGGCACCCCAGCCCGACAAAAACCGTGAACGCGAATGTGGCATGCGTCGTAGCACAAACGGCAAGGCGACAGCGCAGAATAAGCGCCTCATTCCCGAACCACAAGATCCCGGGCGGACAGAGAGAATCGGTATATGAGTTTGTGTCGCGGTCCATCTTCGATCATGCGTCGTCACACCGCCCGGACCAGCGGCGGCGTGAGGTCACTCTCTATACGGCAAAAGTTGATTTTTTGCAAGAACTTTTTTATGAAAAAGATATCTGTACGGAAAAAGTTGCCACGGCGCGCCGGCGAACGCCTGTTCGGCGTGATTTTTACCTGGTTCTGCCGGATGAGGAGGAGAAAAACCCATGCGGCGGGGGATGACAAAAGGCGTGCGGCCGCCGTTCATCCCGCGACGGTCGAAGTTGACGGGAGAATCGTCCCGGAACGGAAAATATTGCCTGGCCCTGGGGCGGGCCGGATGGCGCCGGACCGCATTTAAATAATTGTAACATTATATAATACAATTGTTTATAGTGATTAAAGATTTGTCTGGAACGATAATGGCAGGGGAGTTGCTCAAATCACTGCAAAATTGTCGTGTGCCGACATCGGCATTCCGGCCGATAAAGTGTGGTGAACGTGTGTAATCGGAAAAGCCGTATCGGTTCAGGACAAATGGAGCAGTTTTATGCCAAAGTTTGTGTGTCGACGACAGCGCCTTCTTCCCCTCCTCCTGCTGGCGGCGGGCGCCGCCCTTGTTCTGGTTTGCTGCCCGGACGGGAACGCGGTTGATTACTGGGCGTCGCCGGGCGATCCGGCCGTCGCCACCAATAACGACTGCGGCTATATTACCGCCGTCCACGGCCAGCCGCAGGTGAGGCGATCGTTCCACACGGAAGACAGCGCCGGCCAGCCCCTGAGCGTCGCCGACCGGATAAGCAGCGGCGACGAACTCATCGTCCCCACGGGCTCCCGGCTCGAATGGGCCAGCGGCAACAATGTCGTCGTCGTCCTTGGTTCGGGCGGACGGGTCAAGCTGGGCGGTATCCGCAGTTTTATCGATCCCGACGGCCGCCAGGCCGCCCGCCTCGATTTCAGCCTGCTGTCCGGGGAAGTCCGCCTTCAGGTCCGCTACAACAGCGAACGGCCGGAATCGGTCCTCGCCCTCCTGTCGAGCGGCGACGTCGTCGTCCGCCGAGGGGACGTGTATGTCTTCGACGCCTCGCAATGGCGCTGCGGCGTCCTGGCCGGGACCGCCTTGTCCCGCATCCGCCGGGGCGGGATGTACGGCGCGCCGTTCGCCATTCCGGCCGGGCAGTTCGCCGGGCCGGGCGGACAGAGCGAGTTTATGGCCTCGGAACAGGAAGCGGTGCGGCAGCGGTTGCCGTTTACCTTTGAACTGGTCAGGCTGGCGCGGCCGCCGGTGCCGACGCTCGGGTTTGAACAGGAGGCGCCGTAGATGTGACCGATTCATCAGAATGCCTCATGTGAAGCAATGGGCGTACGGCGGAGTCCGTGCGGAATGACGTCAACCATCGGACGACGGGTTCATTTCGAACCGTTACGCGACCACGCATGGATAGAGGAAACGCCATGTCCCAGAATGTTGAAAACGTCTCCCTCGTCTCACTCGTGTCCCTGAAGGGCGCGACGAGCCGGGGCGACGCCGACGATGTCAAAGCGAAGAACTTTTCCCGAAAAGCCATCAAAAACGGCGGCTTTGACGGGTTTTTGCAAACCTTCCTCGGTAAGGACAGGAAGTCCGCCGGCTCCGGGTCGAAAAGCTCTGGGCCCGGTTCCGGCCTCGGGTCGGATCAGAAAAAAGCCATCAGGAACAGCCTCGGGAAAACCGTTCCCGGCTCCGACGACGACATCTCGCCGGAAGCGGCGGCGGCGGCGCGGGAAGCGGCGGATATATTGTGGAATCTCATGTACGGCCCGCAGGCGCAGTGGAAGGGCGCGGCCCTCTCCGGCGTTGGCGGCGCCAGCGGCAATTCGCTCCAGTATATTTCCAGCCTGATAAAGCAGTCCGGCGTGCCGGTCTACGGGACCGGGGCGTCCGGCATCAACTTGGCCGCCATGCAGGAAGCCATAGACACCTCGAACGCCAGCGCCGAAATGAACAACGACGCCACCCTGACCGCCCTGGACGGGCTCCTCGACGGCCTGCCGCAGAGCGCCCTCGAATCGGCCCTGTTCCAGACCGCCCGGGCGATGGGCTATACCGGCGGCGGCAGCAGCTTCCTGAACCAGATAGCGATGGCCCTCGATGCCGAAGTCATCTCGGTGGAGCACAAACCGGGCGGCAACTTGTTGTCAATGCTCTCGAGCACCGGGTCAATGGCTGTTGCGGCGGAAACTGCCGGAGGAAATGCCCAGTCCGACGGACTGACCAATCTCCTCAATGTATTTCTTCGTGAAAACGGTAAAGATGCGGCGGGTGAAAGTCCGATAAAAATACTCGAGTCGTTGTCGCCGGAGGCGCGGGCGCAGTTGCTGGACGGTTTTGCCGAATTCCTGACTAAACCGGAAAATATCAGGCAGTTAAAAGAATCAGGACCGTCTCATCAGGACATTGGCAGCCTGTTCGCGAAAGCGGCCAGGGCCGCCGATGTCCCGCTTGACGACGAACTCTCGTCACTTTTTTCTGAAATGACCTCGCGGCTGGAAAGCGCGTTGCACTCCTCTTCCACTATAACCGCAACCGGCAATTCGGACCAGCGGGTGGCGGGGAAAAATTCCGCTTCGGACAGCGGCACAAGCGACAGCGGCGGCGACAACCCGACAGGCGGCGAATCGGCCGCGTCCCAGGCCGGGCTCGCCGGCGGCGCCGGTGCGGCCGGCACAACCGGGAACGACCCGGGAGAGGCCCAGACATCCCTCTCGACCATGCTGGACCAGATCGACAACATCGAACGCCTGTCCGAGGCGATGAAAATGTCCAGGCGGAACGGCGGCGTCACCAACCTGACAATGCAGCTTTCGCCGGCCGAACTGGGGCGGGTCATGCTCCGGGTCGAAAGTAAAAAGGGCGTCGTCTCGGCCCACATCCGGGTGGAGAAGAAAGA
>JAJQFC010000161.1 GCA_021201355.1 Planctomycetaceae bacterium
TTAGAAAGGAGGTGATCCAGCCGCAGGTTCCCCTACGGCTACCTTGTTACGACTTAGTCCCCCTCACCAGACTCACCTTCGGCCGGACTATTGGCGCCGGACTTCGGGTGCTTCCAGCTTGGGTGGCTTGACGGGCGGTGTGTACAAGGCTCAGGAACGTATTCACCGCGGTGTGGCTGACCCGCGATTACTAGCGAATCCAACTTCATGGAGGCGAATTGCAGCCTCCAATCCGAACTGGGGCAAGTTTTGAAGATTTGCTCCGCGTCGCCGCATTGCGTCTCTCTGTACCTGCCATTGTAGCACGTTTGTAGCCCTGGCCGTAAGGACCATGATGACTTGACGTCGTCCCCACCTTCCTCCGGTTTAACACCGGCAGTCTCGTCAGAGTGCCCAGCATAACCTGGTAGCAACAGACGACAAGGGTTTCGCTCGTTACGGGACTTAACCCAACGTCTCACGACACGAGCTGACGACAGCCATGCAGCACCTGTGCTAGTTACCGACTTTACGGTTCGTCCCCCTTTCAGGATTCTACTGCTAGCATGTCAAGGCCAGGTAAGGTTCTTCGCGTTGCTTCGAATTGAACAACATGCTCCTCCGCTTGTGTGAGCCCCCGTCAATTCCTTTGAGTTTTAGCCTTGCGACCATACTCCCCAGGCGGAGCACTTAACACATTAGCTACGGCTCCGAGAAGATCAGGCTTCCCGGAACAAAGTGCTCATCGTTTACGGCTAGGACTACCAGGGTATCTAATCCTGTTTACTCCCCTAGCTTTCGTGCCTCAGCGTCAGTTGTCACCCAGCAAGCTGCCTTCGCCCTCGGCGTTCTCCCAGATATCTACGCATTCCACCGCTACACCTAGAATTCCGCTTGCCCCTTTGACCCTCTAGCGTGCTAGTATCGAGTGCAGTTCCTTCGTTAAGCGAAGGGATTTCACACCCGACTTGGCACACCGCCTACGCACCCTTTATGCCCAGTGATTCCGAACAACGCTCGCACATCTCGTATTACCGCGGCTGCTGGCACGAGATTAGCCTGTGCTTCCTTTGGGACTGATCAGCTACATGGCTATTAACCATATAGGTTTTCTAATCCCTGACAGCGGTTTACAACCCGAAGGCCTTCGTCCCGCACGCGGCGTCGCACCGTCACGCTTTCGCGCATTGGCGAATAATTCAGCACTGCTGCCTCCCGTAGGAGTCTGGACCGTGTCTCAGTTCCAGTGTGGCCGTCCACCCTCTCAGGCCGGCTACCCGTCGTCGTCTTGGTGAGCCGTTACCTCACCAACTAACTGATAGGTTATGATCTCATCCTCAAGCGAAAGGTCCGAAGATCCCAATCCTTTTCCCACAATCAGATGCCTGACCGTGGGCTTATCCAGTATTACCCACCCTTTCGGGTGGCTATCCTAGTCTTGAGGGCAGATTGATCATACGTTACTCACCCGTCCGCCACTGTACTCCAGACCCGAAGGTCTGTTTCCCGTTCGACTTGCATGTATCAACCACGCCGCCAGCGTTCGTTCTGAGCCAGGATCAAACCCTTCAATTAAATAAGAAAAGTTTGAAGCTTATGCCTTCCCGGGAGGCTAATCCCGAAAAGACTGGCATTGATTTTTGATGTCTTTCCGCAGGCTTGCGGATAAGACATCGGTCGCAGAATCAGACTCGGGGAGAGCCTGATTCAACTCACGAACTCTTAACATCAAAGCTGTCTATTTAAATTTCAAAGAACACGTGCCCGTACGCAGCAGGGCATTATAAAGTCTTATTATGTATCGCTTTTGGCTTTCGTCAGTACTTGCTGACTCACTCGCCAGAAATAAGTTATCGTCGTTTCCTTAACTTCCCTCGAGTCTTTTTTATTTTTTTCAACTCGTTTGAAGTCGGCGATTCAGATGCCTCACACTCTTTAGAGATAAAAAAAGCGCCGGGGTTGTTTGGCCCAAGCGTCCGAATCCCTCAAGGCGAAAGTCATCATACCCTTTTGTTCGGCTTTGTCAAGAACTTTTTTTAAAACTTTTTTCGTCGGCCACAGCAGGGGCTTTTGCGGCGACTGACTGAGTCAGCCGCGTCGTCGTTGGCCTTAGCGCTGCGACGAATTGGATAATACGGATTTCGACTTCCTTTGCAAGCCCTTTTTTCTTTTTTTTCGCCAGATGAATTGGCGAATCCGGGTATTTTTTACGGTAACCTCTTTTTAAGTATGCAGTTTACGATCCGTACAGAGTTGGTGATTTTTGCCCTCGAGCGGTCCAAAACCGGTGAAAACTACCGTCATAAACACATTTCCCAGCCCAAAAAAGCCGTTTCAACCGGCTGAAAAGTTACTCCGGGACTGACATTTGCCCTTCATTTTCCGTCGCGGACGGGAAAATCCGCCCCTTTACTCAAATCATAGCCGCTTCCGGGACCGGATTCCCCGACATTTTTCCCGTTTCGGTCAGATGTTTCGCCAGTTCCGCAAGCGTTTCATCATGAAGTAACGCGGCTTTCACCATATCCGCGTCCATTTCCCGCGCTTTTGCCGCCAGATTCGCCGCCGCGGTCCGATCTCCCCGCGTCAGCGCCACCGCGGCGCGGAAAAGGGTTATCCGGGCATCGGGAAGCCCGGCGATATGCTCTTCGGCTTGGGACAGCGACTCTTCAGCCCGGACTGTATCGCCCTGACGGAGGTGAAACCGGGCCAGCAGCACGCCGGGTTCGGGTGAATTCGGCAACAATTCCTCGATTTTCCGGAGCGATTCCCTGGCGCCGTCGTTGTTTCCCAGAACAAATTGCTCGTGGGCGTATTCCATCCACAAGCCCGGCAAATTCGGGTAATAGGCGAGAATTCGCCGGAGGGTATCGAGTCGGGCGGGCATTCCGGCCACTTTTTGCAGCCGGTATTTCTCGTGCAGGAGACGGACGGTGAAAAACGGGCCGCGGTTCCGCCACAAGAGCCAGCACATCATGAGAGCCACCCCCATGAGGGCGAGACCGGCAAACAGCGGCCAGGCGACGCCTTCTTTCGGCACGCTATGGAACATCCCGATGTACAGGAGAATAACGCCGCAGATAGCCGCCATCAGCATAATAGTCGGGTAGGTGCGGAATTGAATATCCCTGTTCACGGGGACGGGCGCGGAAGGGCGTTCCGGCAGGGCCCGAATCCCGTTGTCGATGTCTTCGAGGCGGGCCTGAAGAAAATCCGCGTCCTTCGTGGCTTTTTCGACCCTGACGCCGACCGCTTCGGACCAGGCGGCGGCGTCGAAACGGCGACGGTACCGGACCATTTCAAAAACAATGGCGGCGCCGAGGATGAAAAACAGGCTGTCCGTGAGATAGGGGAGAGTGAAAAGGGATTCCATGATCGTCCTTTTTTGAGAGCGGGAGCGCTACAAAAACGACGCGACGAGGTCAGCCCTTGATGTCGAGCCGTTTTTTACTCGTGTCGGAGCCGGTCCGGGACGACGTTCCGCCAGCCTTATCGCCACCACCAGAGGTATCTGTTTCACCCTGGATGACCGGCCGTTCCGCCGTGATCGGCGGCGGCGGCGGCGGCACCATAAACCGCGCCTTGACCCGGAATCCCTTGACCCATAAGCCGTCTATGAGCTGTTCCGACGCGCTTTCCAGATAGGTGGCGAGGTCGTGGCGTTCGACAAACAGGTTCAGGATCATGTCCTTGTTGAAAAAGCGCATGTCGCCGAGCACCGGCCCGAGTCGGGTGGTGTTGAGGTCGAGGATGACGCGCTGGGTCCAGCCGTCGTTTTTCCCCTTGCTCCGGCGGTAGAACATCTGCATCCGGCCGTCGCCGGTGTCGTCGCCGAACTTGAGCGGCACCTCGGCCAGCATGACGCCGGGATTTCGGTCCTGTCCGGCCAGGTTTTCCGCCTTGACGGCGAGGAGCTGGCGGCCGAGATCGCGGAGGCTGGTGGCGGCGTCGGATAGTTTTCCCATAAGCGGGTCGGATCGGAGCGTCTCCCGTTCGCGTTCGCTCAGGCGGGAGGCGGTTTCCTTGAGGACCGCCGGTTCCTTCCCCTTCAGTTCCTCCATGGCCTTTTTGACGCTGTCCGAATTTTCCGACGTCAACTGCCGAAACAGCGCGTCCGCCTCCGACTTGATGCGGGCGGCATCCGCCTCCGGCGACGGGGCGCCGAGATAGCGGTCGAGAAAGCCGGACGGCCGCAGCAAATCCGTCTCCGGCCGGTTCAACCCGGGAATCTGGAACAGGCTGTCCAGTTTATTGAGAACGGTGGATTCGCCGTCCAGAAGCAGGTGGTCGGGGAGCGCGTTCATCAGCCGATCGCCCGCGCCCGGGACAGGCTGGCCGTCCGCGGTGACGAGGGGCGGCTGACCGCCCGGACCCGATCCGGCAAGACCCGGCGGCTGGAAACCGTCGGGGGGAACCTGTCCTGGAATGGGAATCACGGGAATTTCCGGCATGACGGGAGCTGTCGGCGCGCCTGAACCGGAAAGGCCGGGAATGGTGATCCCGGGCGGCAGATTTTCCAGGATGGTCTGGGCTATCTGCTTGCCGTCCAGCGGCGGCGGGATTTCCGTTGGCGGCGTGTCGAGAGACACGACCTTGGGCATGGGCGGAAGGTTCCGCAAGGCTTCGGCGATATTGAACGCCTTGGGCGCATTCAGATAGGCGTTGATGGGCGACGGACGGCGGATCGGTTCGGACCGGGCCGGTTCCGGCCGGGCCGCGTCGGGCGGCATTTCGGTTCCGGCCGGCGGCGGCGTGCCGCCCTGAACGGCGGCGGGCGGCGTTCTTCCGGGCGCGGCGGACGGCGCGGCCAGGGCGTTTTTCGCTATGGCATTCAGGAGTTCGGCCGCTTGTTTCATTTCCGGACTGAGATCGGCTGTCGCCGTCGCGGCGGTTGGAGGCTGCGCCGTTTCGGCCGAACCGGAAGCGGCCGGACGTTCCTGAACCACTTCCATCTGCGGAATATCGCGGACAGGCACGTCCGGCACGGTTTTTCCGACATCGGCCGGAAGAATAACCGCCTCGGCCGACGGCGGTGGGGACGGCTGGGAAACTCCGGACGGCGGCAGCGGAACCGGCGTTGGCGCTGGCTCTGCCGTTGATGTTGACGGCGGTGTCGGTGTCGACGTTGACGCTGGCGGCGGCGTTGCCGGTGCGGCGCCCTGAAAAGACATCGTGTCGGCCGGCAGTGCCGGAACGGCCGGGGGCGTTCCTTCCGCCGGTGCCGTCGCCGGCGGAACAGGCGGTGCCGGTTGACTCGCCGACGGCGGCGGCGACGCGGGCGCTGCCGGTTGCGCCGGTTGGCTGACCGATGCCGGCGGCGGAGCGGCCGGGGCCGGTTGGACAGGCGCTTCGGCCGAAACGGCCGGCGGCTGTCCCGACGCCGACGGGGACGGCCCGACCGGAACCGGTTGGCTGCTCGAAGCCGGGGTTTGTTGGGGAGCCGCGCCGGTCGGGACTGGGGGCGGTTGGCCTGCGGCTTTGGGCAGAGCGGCGTCCGGGGCTGGCTGCGGCTGGCCCGCGCCCTTTGGCTGGGCTGCGGCTGGCGTGGGCGGCCGTTCCTGGGCCGCTGCCATGTCGTCGCCGAGGAGGGAGAATATTTCCGTCAGGGCGGCGTCGATTTTCTGGAGCGACGGGTTGTTTTCGAGTGCCACCGCCGCCGCCTTTTCCACCAGCGCCAGGGTCCGGCCAAGCGCCTCGCGGCCGAAGGTGGAGACGTACCGTTCCATCGCCTGCGGGGCGTCGGCGCTGTCCAGGTCGACATGGAGGAGGTCGATAAGTTCGCTGGCGCTGGACATGAGCGGCTTTACATCGGCCGGAAGCTTCGCGTCGACCGGCGGCGTCTCGAGGGCGACCCGGGCCTGGCGCATCAGGGTACTGACGCTGGACCGGCGGTCGAGAACGTCGGCGAGGCCGGAGACGAGGGGCGGCGAAATCGGGATGTCCTTCCCGGCCAGGCGGGCGGCGGCGCGGATGACCGCGTCCTGTTCGGACGGCGGCAGGCCGCCGGCGACGCTCGTAAGGGCCTGGACCGTTTCCCGATCCACCGGCTGATTGTTCCGGACCAGCGCCCGGGCGGCGTCCATGGCGATGGAATCCGGCGTCAGGCCGGCGGCGCGGAGAAGGATGGCCGCCGCCTTGTCCACCACCGAATCCGGCATCGCTCCGACCGCGCCGAGGGACCGGGTGGCGCTGTCGATGGGTAGTTCAGCCGACCGCATCATCTGGGTCAGGGCTTCTTTGCTGTACAGTTCGGGCTGGCCGGACGGCGGCGGCGCGGCGGTGGCCGACGACATCGGAGGGGTCGGGGTCTCCGCTCCCGGCGAGGAAGAAGTCGGCACTGCTGCCGAGGGCGGGTTCGCCGCCGGATTTGCGGCTGGCGGCGGCGCCGGCGACGCGGCCGCCGAGGACGGAACCGGGCGCGGCGTCGGGGCCGGTGGCGATGATTGCGTCGTGGCCGGTGCCGACGGGGATGCCGATGGCGGCGGTGATGCCGCCGTCGACGTTGTCGTCGTGGGCGGCGTCTGCCCGGGAGCCGGAGACGGAGAAGACGAAGACGACGTGGAAGCGGTGGACGGCGCGGACGGCGGAGTGCCGGCATCCGGCACGACGGGCCCGTCCTCGGTGAGCGTCACCACCACCTGGGCCGGCGGTGCGGTCTGGCCGGGCGGCGGCGGCGCGGACGCGGTGGTCTGCGGATTCTGCGGAGACTGCGTGATTTGCACAACTGTCGCCGCGTTTTCCGGCGGCGCCGTGACAATACCCGGAGGCGTCGTCGCAGGCGTTCCGGCCGGCGAGGCCTGACCGGCTGGTTGTTGGCCGGGCGTCGCGACTGCGGCGGGGCCGGTCGCGGCGGCTGTGGCGGCCGGGACGACAACCGGTTCGCCGGCGGCGGTCGGCGTCACGACAACCGGTCCGGTTTTCGACTGAACCACCACAGCCCCGGGCTTCGCCGGATCGCGGCCGGTGATGACCGCTTCCTGGACCGCCCGCCTAATCGCCTTTTTTTCTTCCGCCTTCTGTTCCTGTTGCTGCTGCTGACGCTGTTCCCGTTCTTCTTGCAGCCGTTCCTTTTCCTCTTCCGCCGCCTTGAGGAGTTCCTCGATTGTCATTCCGTTCTCGGCGAGCGGTTCGAGGATGGAACCGACCAGTTCACGGACCGGGGCGGTCATCATGGTCTGGTCGGGCCGCATGGTGCCGGCGGCGATGGGACCGCCCTGCCCGCCGGCCCCGCCGTCAGGTTGGGCCGGGCTGGCGCCAGCGTTCGCGTTACTGTTGCCGATACCCTGGTTCCGCGTTCCGAGGTTGGTGCCGGGCCCGTAGATGACCCGTCCGGTGGCGTTTTTTTCCGGCAGGGCCGGGCCCTGGACGACGAGGAGCGACTTGCCTTCCGGGGATTTTTCCGAACGGAGGATAAGGCTTTGCCCGCGCTTGAGAAACACCTGGCTGGCGACGGCGATGCGTTGTCCGGCCCAGCGGAGCGCATAGAGGCCTTCGCCAAGGTCTTCCTCGACATTGGCCATAATGACGCTGCCGGGGGCAGGCAGGCTGCCGCCGGACCGCGGGGTGCTGGACGTTGACTGGCCCGGTATGCGATACGACCTGTCCATCGGCCGGTACTCTCCAGAAGTGCGCCGGTGCACGGGACATCCATGTCTGGCGCGAAACCATTATAGTGAACCAACCACCCGGATGCCACGGAAAAGCCGTTCCCCGGCCGCCGGGATGATCGCGTCCACTTTCGGCGACCGGTCCGCCGCCGGACCGGATTACACCGTGCATGAAAACCCGCGTCCGGCCCGCCTTCGCCGCCGGCGCTTCCCTATTGACCTGTGGGGCGGGAGAGGGATAATCATATTGACGGTCGCGACAGGCCGCTCCTGAGGGGAAATCGGAAGGGCGTTTTTACGGAAAAATCCCTGGCGCTGGTGGTTTATACCGAAGCGCGCTGAAAATTCGGTTTTTTGATCCTGTAACCTCCATGCGCGTTCAGGGTTGGGATTTACGTTTCCCGAAAGTCAAAATGGCAGTGGTTTAGACGAAAATTTGATTTTCGTCGACGCCGTTTTGTCCCACCCCTTCTTAATATACATTAATGCACCGTCCCCATTGCCTCGTCGGCGACGATCTGCTTTTTTGCCACAAGGATGACCCATGGCCGAAGCGCCGCGACCGAGACCGGTTGAATACACCAGCCCGCGCCCCCTGATTCTCGGGTTGTGTTTTTTCTGGGGTATTGCCGTGGGTTTTTGCTTTTTCTACTTCGCGCCGCCGAAGCAGATGACGGATCAGGGACAATCCGGTTCCGCCGCCACCGACGCCGCACCCCAGGCGACCATGTCGGAAATTGAACGGCGCCATATCGCCACGCCGAATATCACGCCGGTCGAACCGACGCCGGAAGCGGTCGTGGACGACCGTCCGCGACTGGAAACGATGGAAATGGAACCGCCGACCCCGGTCCTGACCACCGAAGGCGGCCTGACCGGACGAACCGCCCACCTCCTCCTCCCGACCACCCCGCCGTCATCGGCGGCCCAATCGCCGTTCTCGACCGCGCCGGCCCAGCCGGCCACGCCGCGTATTCACATCGGACGCTGCCGGCGCGCGACTGTGGGTAGATCTCGGTGGTCGGGGG
>JAJQFC010000041.1 GCA_021201355.1 Planctomycetaceae bacterium
AACCTGCAGAACATTCCGGTCCGCACCGAACGGGGCAGGGCGGTTCGGGGGGCGTTTATTCCGGAAGCGGGCTGGTCAATGTTGGCGGCGGATTATTCCCAGGTCGAGCTCCGCGTCCTCGCCGCCTTTTCCGGGGACGAAACTCTCGGCCGGGCCTTCCAGGACGACATGGACATTCACCGGGTCGCCGCCGCCGAAGTCAATCGCATCAGCCCGGACGAGGTGACGAAGGAACAGCGGTCCGCCGCCAAGGCGGTCAACTTCGGCATCATCTACGGCCAGAGCGCCCACGGCCTCGCCGCGACGACCGGCATGTCACGGGCCCAGGCCCAGCGTTTCATCGACGACTACTACGGCCGTTTTCCCCGGGTCCGCGACTGGATGGCGGAAGTGCTGGCCGAAGCGGAGAAGAACGGGTACGTCCAAACCATCCTCGGCTTCCGCCGGGAAATCCCGGATATCAAGGCGACAAACCGCATGCGCCGGGCCCGGGCCGAACGGGAAGCCGTCAACACCATCATCCAGGGAAGCGCCGCCGACCTCATCAAGACCGCCATGGTCCGCCTGGCCGGGCAATTGGCGGAACGGAAAATGGCGGCGCGGATGCTTCTTCAGATCCACGACGAACTGCTCCTGGAGGCGCCGCCCGAGGAAATTGAACCACTCCGGGACGTCGTCCGGGAGGCGATGGAAAACGCCATCCCGCTGGCGGTGCCGCTCCGGGTCGACATCGGCGTCGGCGTCAACTGGCTGGAGACGAAATGACCTGTCCGGTCTACGGCGTCACCGGACTGCCCTGTTCGGGGAAATCCTATGCCGCCGCGCTTCTCGCCGACGGCCGGGTGGACGGTGTCCGTGGCGTCCTGGTGAAAGCCGACGACGTCGGGCACGACGTCCTGACCCGGCCGGACGTCGTCCTCGCCCTCCGGCAGCGTTTCGGGGACGACGCCTTCCGGGACACGGACGCGGCGGCGGTGCGGCGGGCCATTGCCGAGCGGGTGTTTTCCGACCGGGACGAACTGGCCTGGCTGGAACGCCTCGTCCACCCGTTGGTAACGGCGGAAGCGGACGCGGTCATCGCCCGGAATACGCCGGAGCGTCCGGTCGTCATGGAAGCGGCGCTCCTGTTTGAAGCCGGGATGGATGACCGGTCCGATGTCATCCTCCTCGTCGAAGCGTCGTTCGAGACGCGGCTCCGGCGGGCGGAAAGGCGCGGCTGGGACCGAACCGAACTGGAGCGGCGCGAACGGCGGCAAATCCCGCTGTTCGAGGCGGCGCTGCAGGGGAGGAACCGGGGAAAAATCATTCGGGTACGGAACGACGCGGACGACGACGGCCTGGCCGGACGCATCCGGGACGCTCTTGCCCGCTATCACAACGGCGTGGGGGAATCACCGTAAGACGCCGACCAAAAACCTGTATTAAAAAAAGCGAACACGAAAGGATACGCACATGAGTAGCGATGAAACACCGAAAAAACCGGCCCGGCGCCCTGGGCGTCCCCGCAAGGTCCAGCCGCCGCCCGAGCCGGTCGAGGCCGCGCCGGAAGCGGTTTCCGAACCGGCACCGCCCCCGGCCGCGCCGGAGCCGACGCCAACGCCAACGCCGGCGCCGGTGGTTCATCACAAGGAAAAAATTGTCCGCATCAGCGCCCCGGCCCAGAGCGGCAACGGCGATTCCGGACAGGAATCGCGTCCGGAACCGGCCCGCCGCCCCGGACGGAAACCGGCGGCGTCCCGGATGGCGGCGCCGACGGAAAACCGTCACGACCTGGACGGCCTGTTCGCCACGCCCCGGGTGGAAGATCCCATCACCCCACCGGACAGCATGGCCATGCCGCCCATGCGCGAGTTCCCGGAACCGCCGCGCCCGGTGCGTCCCGTCATGATGCCGGAACCTGAACCCGAAGCGGAACCGTATGAACCGGCCGCCGCCGCGCCGTCCCCGGTCTTGACGCCGACGTCGGTATCGGCATCGGCGCCCGTCCTTCCGGCCGAAGCGGCGGACACAGTACCGTCCCGGCCCGAACCGGAAGCGTTTGTCCCGGCGCCGAAGGACGACGACGGCCCGATGAGCGAGGCCGAGGCCGAGCGCCGCCATGAAGAGTTCGAAGCCAGCCTGTCCGCCGACCAGCGGGAGCAGCGCGGCACCAAGCGGGAACAGATCTACGAACAGATCAAGCGGGGCGAACTGCATATCACCGCCCTCAAGGACATGACGGTGACGGAACTCCGGAAACTGGCCCGTTCCGAGAAAATCGACGGCATTGCCGGCATGGTGAAACAGGAACTCGTCTTCGCCATCATCAAGAACCGGGTCAACCAGAACGGCCTTCTCTATGGCGAAGGCTGCATCGAGGTGCTGCCGGACGGCTACGGTTTTCTCCGCAGTCCGAAGTTCAACTACCTGCCCTGTCCGGACGACATCTATATATCCCCGAGCCAGATTCGCCGCTTCGGCATGCGGACCGGTCTGACGATTTCCGGACAGATCCGTCCGCCGAAGGACAACGAAAACTATTTCGCCCTCCTCCGGGTCGAAGCCATCAATCACGAGGAACCGGAAGCGCTGAAGGACAAGGTGTTGTTTGAAGACCTGACGCCCCTGTTCCCGAACCAGCGCCTCGTCCTCGAACACAACCCGAACGAGTGGTCCACCCGCATCGTCGACCTGGTCATGCCAATCGGTAAAGGCCAGCGCGCCCTCTTCGTGGCGCCGCCCCGGACCGGCAAGACGGTCCTTCTCCAGGACGTGGCGAACGCCGTCGCCGCCAACAATCCGGAAGTGGAATTGATGGTTCTCCTTATTGACGAGCGTCCGGAAGAAGTGACGGAAATGGAACGGTCGGTGAAGGGCGAGGTGGTCAGTTCGACGTTTGACGAGCCGACCAGCCGCCACATCGCCGTCGCCAACATGGTTATCGAGAAGGCGAAGCGCCTGATGGAGTACGGCAAGGACGTCGTCATCCTCCTCGACTCCATCACCCGTCTGGGCCGCGCCCATAACGCCGAAGCGCCGCACTCCGGCCGCATCCTGTCCGGCGGTGTCGACGCGAACGCGTTACAGAAGCCGAAACGGTTCTTCGGCGCCGCCCGTAACATCGAGGACGGCGGATCCCTCACCATCATCGGCACGGCGCTTATCGACACGGGAAGCCGGATGGACGAGGTCATCTTCGAAGAGTTCAAGGGCACCGGCAATGCCGAACTCCACCTTGACCGCCGCCTCGTCAACCGCCGCCTTTATCCGGCCATCGACGTCAACCAGTCCGGCACCCGAAAAGAGGAACGCATCGTCCATCCGGACGAACTGAACCGCATCTGGATGATCCGGAAATACCTGAACGACATGAACGTGGTGGACGCAATGGAGTTCCTCCACACCAAGATGAAGTCGCACAAGACAAACGCCGAATTCCTGATGACCATCAACGTGCCGAGGTAGAAGTCGCCGTTATCAATAAAAAAGAAACCCGCACTATACCGGCGGGTTTCTTTTTTAATGCTAAATCGAAATTAAACTGGATTGGACGGTCAATTCGTGGCAGATGAACGCGTCGCCGCCCTGCGGGCGGCGTTTCCCCATACCATTCCCATTCTTGCCGGGTTTAGCTTTCTCGGTTTTGCCTACGGCCTCTATATGCGGTCGGCCGGGTTCTCGGCCTGGTATCCGATTATTATGGCCTTCACCATTTTCGCCGGGTCGATGGAATTTGTCGCCGTCAACCTGCTCCTCGGGCCGTTTGCGCCGCTGCGCGCCCTGTTCCTGACGCTTCTCGTCAACGCCCGGCACGTTTTTTACGGTATCTCCATGCTTGACGTCTATTCGGGCGTCGGCGCGAAGAAGTGGTACCTCGTTTTCGGCATGTGCGACGAGTCGTTTTCCATAAACCTGACGGCGGACATTCCGATTGGCGTCGACCGGGGCTGGTTCATGTTTTGGGTCACCGCCCTGAACCAGGCCTACTGGGTGGCCGGAACGACCCTCGGATCGGTGGCCGGGAGCGTGTTCGACCCGACCCTGCCGGGCATCGAATTTGTCATGACATCCCTGTTCGTCGTCATTTTCCTCGAACAGTGGCTAAAGGAACGGAACCATGTCAGCGCCGCCCTCGGGCTGGGCGCGTCCCTGGTCTGTCTGGCCCTGTTCGGCGGCGACGACTTCATCATCCCCAGTATGGCCGTTATTCTTTTAGTCCTGACTATCATCCGGCCGCGCCTGGCCGGTGGACGGGAGGCGTGATGGCGGGCCTCTCCGGACCGACGATGACCATGTGGGAACAGGCGGTTACCATCGCCATGGTGGTGGTGGGGACGATGGCGACGCGGTTTGTCATCTTTTTTATCTTTTCCGGCGGCAGGCCGACGCCGGAATATATCAAATACCTCGGCCGGATGCTGCCGGCGGCGGCGTTCGGATTGCTGGTCGTCTACTGTTTCCGAAATGAAAGCCTGTTCTCCGGCGACCACGCCCTCCCCGAACTGGCGGCGGCGGCCTGCACGGCCGGTCTCCATCTGTGGCGGCGGAACATGCTCCTGTCCATGGCCGGCGGGACCATATTTTATATGGCGTTGATTCGGTTTGTGGCGTAAATGGTCTCCATCGACCTGACGAAGGGCAACCTGTACGCAGCCCGAAGACACAGCGTGCCGGACGGGTCCCACCGTACAAGTGAACGGCGTGCGGTTTTGGTATAGCGGGACGGAAAGGCGGGCGGCGGGTACAAAATGAACGCACCGGCGAGGCGTCGCCGGTGCGTTCTTAAAAGTGTGACCAGGGTGTTGTCTAGAAGTTGTACTGGAAGCCGGCGGTGAAGGAGGCGGCGTAGTTTTTACCGACCATCTGGCTGTCACAGACCTTGCTGGCGAGGTAGTCGATCCGACCCTTGGCGACGATGTCCCAACGCTCGTTAATCGAAAACTTGGCTTCGAGGGTGGCGTAGGGGGTGAAGGTGTGGCCGGTGTCGTCCCGCCGGAGGTTCGGGGAACGGGCGGCTTCGTCGCCGCGGACGCCGTAGTAGTATTTGTTGTGGTTCTTGCTCGCGAACTCCACGCCGAGGCCGGGCATAAGGATGAACCGGTCGGTGATCCACGGGACATGGATAGACAGGTTGGCGAGGGTGCCGTTCGACTTCCCGAGGACGTCCTGAGCGACCCGGGCGCGGATCAGGCCAATCTTACTGATGTAAGAATAGTTGATTTCGGCCAAAGCGGTGGACAGGCGCTTGTCCAGAAGCTTCAGCGTCGCGTTGTCGGTGTGGCGGGGCCTGAACTCCATGCCGAGGTAGGCGGCGCCGACGGTCAGCTCGTGGCGGTCGTTTTTGACGACATAGACGCCGGCGCTGTCGCCGTTAATGAAGAAGTGCTGGCCCTTGTAGGAAATATAGGGGAAGGGCATGACCGTGGTGTCGTACTGCTTGTACGGCGAAATGGTCACCGTCGCGACCGCGCCGAGGGAAAACTCGGACGGTGAAAAGCATTCGACCGCTTCGTAGCAGGCGGTGAGCATGCACGGGTTGTCCGCATAGCGCATGACGGTGGACGTCACGGCCGGGGTCGAATCGATGGTAAGCTCTTCAGTGACGGCCGGTTCGGCTTTTACAGCGGCGGTTTCCGCCACAACGCGGGTGCCCTGGGCCGCCTGGGCCGCTTCGACATTGGCGGCGGCGATGGCTGCTTCCACGTCTTCCGTAACCGTGGCGGCGGTTTCTGTCGCCTGAACGGCTGTTTCTTGAGTGAGCGGGGCAACCACGTCTTCCGCGTGGGTTGTTCCCAGGAACATGGCCGCCATGATGGCGGCAGCGCCAAGCGCCTTGGCTATCCTCTGCATGGGTCTATCATCCATTCCGGTCGAGCGGGTTATACTAAAAAGGGATGCCACCAAAGGCATCCCTCCTCTCTCCACCTCCTAGTAGAACAATAAACCGTTAAAATGTAAAGATAATTTTCCTGTAAATTTTTCCGAAGGATCGTAACGCGTTGGTGATTACGGTGTTGCGGTCACAGTTGTTATTGACAACCACCTGAACGGGAGGACGTCGCGACGATATTTCCGTAAGCGCTTTTCCACTCATACCGAATACAAGCCGCCCCGGCCGTGATATGGCCGGGGTGCCGCGTCGGGTTTATACGTGGATGGCTGTTGACGAGGCTGGATTATACGTAATCGGACGTCAATCGCCTGACCGCATGACCGATAAGCACGTCATCGGTTTACTGCCCGAAAGAGGGGCGTTTTACGTTTCGTATTCAATACCGATTACTATTACGATCGACACCATGGATTTTTCCTCGAAATATATAGTTTGATAAATCAACGTCCCTTGTTTTGACTGGTCCCGTCCTTTTCCTTACCACTCTTTTCGCCAACGACCCTCGGCATGGTGTACCGGTTGATCAGGGGGACGAGGAAGTTCATGCCGACAATGGCGAAGGTCAGGCCTTCCGAATAGTCGCCGAAAACCCGGTAGATTATGGCGAAGACGCCGATGCCGATGGCGAACAGCATCTGGCCGCTCGGGGTGGACGGGGACGAGGAATAATCCGTCGCCATAAAGAACGCGGCAAGGATGGTGGCGCCGCCCAATATATGGCCGAGGACGAACTGGGGCAGGTGACCGGTGACGCCCCTGGCCCAGCCGATTAGGAGGGCGAGAACGGCTATGGTGACTATCATGGTCAGGGGAATGCGCCAGCGGATGACCCGGCGCATAAGGAGGTAGACCGCGCCTATCAGAAGGAGGACGGCGCTGGTCTCACCGATTTTCCCGCCGATGTTGCCGACAAACGACGCCACCAGCTCGATGTTTTCCGGGGCGTAGCCTTCCTTAACTATCATTAATGGCGTGGCGCCGGTGACGGCGTCGAGGTTTGCCGGAACCGGAACGCCCGGGCGCGGCCAAATGTTCTGCGTCATCTGGTTGACGAAGAGGAGGCGGAGGACGAGGCGGCCGGTGACGGCGGGGTTCAAGAAGTTCCGTCCCGTGCCGCCGAACAGTTCTTTGGCGAGGAGGATGGCGACGGCGGCGCCGAGAACCGGGTACCATAGGGGGACATTGCCAGGCAGGCTCATGGCGAGGAGGACGCCGGTGACGACCGGGGTCCAGTCGAAACGGCGGTTGCCGCCGCGAACCTTTTGGCAGATCCAGTCGAGGAGCACCGCCGCCGCGACGGAAATCAGGTAGTACGGAACGACGCGAAATCCGAAGAAGAAGATGGAACCAAGGACGGCCGGGATGAGGGCGAGGAGAACGTCCAGCATTATCATCCGGGAGCCGCTGTCGTCATGCAGGTGCGGGGACGGGGCTTTTTCAAGAGTGACGGCCGCCTCGCCCCGGCCGAGAGTGGTTGGTGCGGTCATTTTTTGTCCTCCGCCATCTTTTTAATGGTTTTACCCGCCTTCGTAATGTTCGCGGCCAGGGGGATGTAGGCCGGGCAGACATAGGTGCAGCAACCGCAGTTGATGCAACTTTTTACCTTGAGTCGTTTACATTCTTCCCAATTTTCCCGCCTGGCGGCGAGATCCAGGAACTGGGGCATAAGCCGCATCGGACAGACCTGCGAGCAGCGGTCGCAGCGGATGCAGGGGCGTTCGTCCCGGAACAGGTCGTGGTCGGTATTAATGAGGAGGAGGCCGTTGTGTTCCTTCAGCAGGATGGCGTCTTCGCTGGCGGAGGCTTTTCCCATCATCGGTCCGCCGAGGACAAGCCGTCCGGGCGTTCCGGACCAGCCGCCGCAGAAGGCAATGACGTCTCCGGCGCGGCTTCCTATGGGAAAACGGATATTCTGGGGGACGGCGACGTCTCCTATCACGCTGGCGATGCGGTGGGTGAGGGGCCGGCCGCGCCGGACAGCGTCCGCTATCGCCGCCAGGGTGGCGACATTGTAGACAAGGGCGCCGACCTCGGACGGCAGTTTGCCGGACGGAATTTCCTTGCCGGTCATGGCGAGGACGACCTGTTTTTCCCCGCCCATCGGGTAGTTTTTCGGCACCGGAACGACGCGGACGTCCGGCCGCGATTCGGTCAGGGCCTTGAGGCGGGCGATGGCGGCCGGTTTGTCTTCTTCAATGGCGATGACGGTTTTCCCGATTTTCATGGCCTGGGTGACGAGGCGGATGCCGTCAAGGATGATTTCGGCCCGGGCTTCCATGAGGGTGGCGTCGGCGCCGAGGTGGGGTTCGCATTCGCAGCCGTTGGCGATGAGGAGGTCGAGGTCGGCATCCTTGGCGATTTTTCCGTGGGACGGAAATGCGGCGCCGCCCATGCCGACGAGGCCTTTGTCCTGTAAAATTCCGGCAAGCGTCTCCCGGTCCGGCGCGGCGGCGTCCCCGAGGCCGTCGTCCGGTTCGGCGTCGCCCGCGCCGTCGTTTTCGATGACGACGAGCTTTTCCTCGTTGCCGCTGACCGGGTTTTCCTGTTCGACAATCGCCACCACCGTTCCGGAAATGCCGGAATGGATATTGACGCTTTTCTTGTCCGGCGCTTCGCCTATTTTCGTGCCGACCCGAACGCGATCCCGAACCGCCACCCGGGGCGTGCATTCGTCGTTTTCCCCCTGGCACATGGGGATGTAGACGGTGGCCGGTTGGAAATCGAC
>JAJQFC010000163.1 GCA_021201355.1 Planctomycetaceae bacterium
GCCCGATACTGCCGCATCTGTATCTTTGATATGAAATGGCGACATAAACCAGTAAGGAAACGACGAACCACCATGAACGCAAACTCGGGCCGCTTTTATTTTTATCGCTGGTATTATGGATTCCTTTCCGGGAGGAAACGGGACGGCGATGCCTGATTGACGTTTACCAGCATACCCCCTGAACTTTTCCTGCCGGCCTGGTGATGGCCGGCTTTTTTTATGACTATGGTTTACCTTTTGGAGATTGGCATGAACCCGCGACGCAAAACCATCGGTATCATCGGACTCGGCGCCTTTGGCATTTTTATGGCAAAGCACCTGTCCCCGTATTACCGCGTCGTCGGGTACGATCCGCGCGCGACAACCCCGGACAGCGCCGATACGCCTCCGGCCGACCTCGAGCCGGTGTCGGCGGACGAGGCGGCGAAGCAGGACATTGTCGTCTTCGCCGTCCCGCTGGCCGCCCTCGAAGAAGCCGCCCGCCGGGCGGCGCCGCATATCCGTCCCGGCGCCCTCGTCGTCGACGTCACGTCCGTCAAGGTTCGGCCCCTCGAAATCCTGACAAAGATCATCCCGGCCCATGCCGACCTTCTCGGCACGCATCCCCTTTTCGGCCCGCAGTCGGGGAAGAACGGCATCACCGGCCTTCGGGTCGCCCTGGCTCCGGTCCGCATCGCCCCCGACCGCTACTACGGCATTTGCGATTTTCTGTCGGACAAACTCGGCCTCCTGACCCTCAAGGTCGACCCGGACGCCCACGACCGGGAAATGGCCAAAGTCCAGGCCATGACCCATTTCATGAGCCGGGCGCTCCGGGCCATCGGCCTCGGCCCGTCGCCGATGGCGACAAAGGCGTATGAAAAACTTCAGGAGTTCGCCTCCATCGTCCTCTCGGATTCGTGGGACCTCTTCCTCACCATCGAAAACGGCAACCCCCACGCCGCCGCCATCCGGAAGCGGCTGGTTGAGGAACTGGTCGGTTTGGAGGAACAGCTTGAACAGAACGGCGCCGGGAGCGAGGTCGCGTAAGATCCACCGCATTATCCGTCGAGGACTTCGGCTCCGGTCTGGCGCAGTTTGTCAAAAAACCCGGGGAAGGTTTTGCTGACCGCATCGGCATTCGTAATAGTGACCCCGTTCGCGGCCAGCCCGAGCAGGCTGAACGCCATCACCACCCGGTGATCGTTCAGGGAATCGATGGTCGGCGTCTTCAGTGACGACCGGTCGCACGGGTGGATGCGAATCCAGTCCGGTCCTTCTTCCGATCTGACGCCGAACGTCGTCATGATTTGGCTGACAGCGGCCAGCCGGTCGGTTTCATGGTTCCGGATGTGGCCGAGGTTCGTCAGGGTGACGGGGCCGTCGGCGAACACGGCGAGAACGGCCAGGGACATCGCCATTTCGGACATCGCCCGCATGTCGATGTCGAAACCGCCCGGGACCGTCCCGCCGGACCACGACACGCTCACCCCGTCCGGACCGGCGGCGACGACGGCGCCAAGGCGGCGGAACAGATCGAGAAGCTTGTACCCTGGTTGCCGGGTGTCCGGCGAGACATTGGTGACGGTTCCCCTGCCGCCGGTGAGGATCGGGAGAAGGAGGAAATTGAGGGCGGCGTTCAGATCGGCCTCGACGTGTATGTCGTGCCCGACATACCCGCCCGGCGTCACGGTGGCGACGACGTCGGCGCCGACCCGTTCCGTCCGAATCGCGGCGCCGAAATGGCGCATGATTTCCGCCGTGGTGTCGATATAACGCTCTTCCCGGTCCACGTCGGTGATTCGCACCACCGCTTCGGCCCGGCAGTACGGCGCCGCCATGAGGAGTCCGCTGGCGAATTGGGACGATGCGGCGGCGGAGACGGCAACGTCGCCGCCACGAAGGCCGGTCGCCCTCACCCGCATCGGAAAGGACGCGCCGTCCGGGACGGAGATGTCCGCGCCCCAGCGGCGGAGCCCGTCGAGAAGCGGTTGAATTGGCCGCCCGGCCAGTTGTTCAGTCGACTGGAGCGTCCATTCGCCCGTTTCCATCGAAGCGAGGAGCCCGGGGAGGAACCGCCCCACCGTTCCGGCCGATCCAATGTTCAGGGTGGCGGAGCGAATACCGCCGTGACCGCGGCCGTGGATGCGAACGCTGTCGTTCCCCAGCGAGTCGACGGCGATGCCGAGGTCACGGAGACAGCGGAGGGCGGCCCGGGAGTCGTCGCCGTCCGGAATGCCGGCGGCGACGGTGGCGCCGGCGGCCATTCCGGCCAGGAGCAGCACCCGGTTGGCGATGGATTTTGAACCAGGGATGTCGAGGCTGTAGTCAAGTTTTCCCCGCGCCGGTGTGACTGTGACGGTGGCCGGGAGTTTTTTTTCCAGGGCATCACTTTCCATAGGAGTTCTCCATGTCGTGGTCGCGAGGCAGTTGGCGTTCCAAACAGTTGTTGCATATTCCCGAGTATCCCTATCCGGCCGCTCTCCGGAGCGCCGAGGATCGGCTGAAAAATTGCCCGCCCCTTATTTTCGCCGGCGAAGTGCGGCACCTGAAGTCGAGCCTGGCCCGGGCGGCCGACGGCCACGCGTTCCTGCTTCAAGGGGGAGATTGTGCCGAAAACTTCGAGGAATTCAACACCAAGTATATTCGGGACACGTTCCGCGTCCTTCTCCAGATGTCCCTTATCCTGACGTTTGTCGGGGAAAAACCGGTGGTCAAGGTCGGCCGGGTGGCCGGACAATACGCGAAACCGCGAAGCGCCGCCACGGAAATCGTCGACGGCCAGGAAATCCTCACCTACCGGGGCGACATGATCAACCGCCCGGAAGCAACGCCGGAAGGCCGCCGCCCCGACCCGGAACGGATGCTCCAGGCCTACTTCCATTCCGCCGCCACCCTGAACCTCCTCCGCGCCTTCGCCACCGGCGGCTATGCCGACCTGTTTCGCGCCGGCCGCTGGCTCCTCGATTTCGTCGGCAAATCGGCGGTGCGAAAAAAATACGAAAACCTCGCCCGCGGCATCAACAAGACCCTCGGCGTCATGCGCGCCTACAGCCAGCCGGACATTCCGGAAATGATCCCGGCCGCCAACCAGGTCGAGTTCTACTCGTCCCACGAGGCATTATTCCTTCCCTACGAGGAGGCGCTGGCCCGGGAAGACAGCCTGACGGGCGATCCGGTGGCCGGTTCCGCCCATTTCCTCTGGATCGGCGAACGTACCCGCCGCCTCGATTCGCCGCAGGTCGAATTCCTCCGCGGCGTCATTAACCCGATAGGCATCAAATGCGGTCCCGGCGCCGATGCATCCGAAATGGAAAAACTCCTCGACATCCTGAACCCGGACAACGAAAAAGGCAAAATCACCATCATCCTCCGGGCCGGCGTCGACAAGGCGGAGCAGACCTACCGCCAGCTCTTCCGCGAATTCAAAGGGAGCGGCCGGGAAGTTCTCTGGTCCGTCGACCCGATGCACGGCAATCCGAAGTCGGATCGGAGCGGCACCAAGACCCGCATGTTCGCTGACATTCTCCGGGAGGTCGAAATCTTCATCGACGTCTGTCGCGGCGAAGGCGTCGTACCCGGCGGCGTTCACCTCGAAATGACGGGAAAAAACGTCACCGAATGCCTCGGCGGGTCCGACCGGGTGGAAGACTTGTCCGGAAGCTACGACACCCTCTGCGACCCAAGGCTGAATGCGAGCCAGTCTCTCGAACTGGCGTTTGAAATCGCCGAGCGTCTGTCCGCAGAACAGAAACCGTTACTGCACCGGACGAGCGGACGGTTTTGAACCCTTGCTGAACGCGTTATCGACCGACACCCTGAGTTCGCCCCTGGCGGGCGAACTCAGACGTAAGGAGCGGGGGGGAACTCTTGTGGAATACAAGACGTCAACTTATGTAGCCGGCGATATTCCAGGGTTGGAATTCATCGCTTCCACCGGAAGCCGGTTGAATATCGTTCCTCACACCCATGTCTCCACGCATGTCATCCTTCTGGTGCGGAGCGGAACTCTCCACATAGCGATGGCGGACGGCGTGCGTTCCCTTCACACGGCGAGGTGCGAAACGTTCCCGCCGCATTGTCTGCATGGCTTCCGGTCCCAATCACCCTATTCGCTGTTGAGTCTTTGCGTAGATACGTCACTGGTGGCACAGACGCGTCACATAGCTGATTTTCTTGGCGAGTTGGTTGGCCGTGGCTACCTTAGTATGGCCGAAAAGAATCGTTTCATAAAAGCGGTGAGCAGCTTGCCGGTAATGACTGAACCTTATGATGCGTTACGATCCCTGAAGGATCAAATTATCGCTTTTCCGGAACAGGAAATAAGCCTCGCGGATATGGCGAACTATGTCCACCTTGATAAATTCTACTTTATCCGCGCCTTCAAGAAGCGATATGGAATAACGCCGTACGTATTCCTTAGGCAAAATAGAATCCGTAAGGCCCGTCATCGTTTGGTCTCAGACGACACGATAACACGAACGGCGTTACAAGCTGGGTTCTACGATCAGAGCCATTTTATCAGGCATTTCAAACGACTGCATGGCCTGACGCCCCGCCAGTACCTCACGTCGCGGGAGCGAGTCCGCGCGACGGTCCGTCAGCATAACGGTGGCATAAATTTCGCAAAGAGAAGCAAACCGTCGAGGCCGGCTTCGACCGAATACTGAAGTCGCGATGGAATAATGGAAATCACGCCTGGATGATAATTTTCAATCACTTCGCCGAGACGGCATATCCCCGTTCCTTCAATAACTTCATGCGTCTCCAATTGGGTTTCATGAATATGATCGCCAATCGCGTGGCCGGGCGCGATTCGTACCAAGTGGTAGCTAAACAGTCCGCCGGTTTCGTGAGAGGTCACCAGGTGCTTCAGTGACACGCCCGAAAAGGACGGGTGATTATTCCATGCTAGTTCCGAAAAACGCGTCACGCTCTCCAGTCGAAGCAGCCGACCATTGTCAAAACTCTCGAACACGGTATTCATTGTTATTCTCCTGTCAAATGGTGCGCCGAAGTGCGCATGACATGACAGGATACAAATCCTTTAGGCAAAGAATTGTATAGAATTGACTTCTTCCGCTGCCGCCCGAATTGGGGTCGTTGGACGATTTCGGCACCTGGTATCCCGGAGAACTCGAATAGTCGCCGTCCGGCTTAATTCCAGTTCGCTGTCAGGATCGCATCGCGCCAGCGGGTGAGGTCGGTGTTCATTTCGTTGACCATGTCGAGGCTGGTATTGGCTCCGTGGCCGATGGAGACCTGGATGTAACTTCCCGGCAGAGTGACGATGGCGGTGGTGCGGTAGCGGATTTCCTCAACGCCGTGGAAGTCGGCGGTCTTTTCAAACTGGCCGTAACAGAACGAGTTGTCACGGATATTGAACGGCGCCAGGTTCCACTTGTATTCCACCGATTCGGCCTGGCCGGGAACGGCTTCGGGCGGATAGATGCTGGTGAGGCGCCAGTCCGAATCGACCATTATCCGGTAGGCCTGGAGAAGGCTTGAGAGGTTGTCCGCCCCTTCCCTGACGTGTTTGACCGTGGCCAGAACATACCGGGGAACGACGCGTTCCTCCCCGGGCGCCGGCGTGTCGATTTTCCTGAACACGGCCAGGCTGCCGGACAGGGAATCGGCGACAAACCCGGGAAGCTGCGTGTCCACGGTGGTGTACCCGGGCGGTATCGGAATATAGACGATGACGTTGCCGATGCGAAAAGGAATCGCTCCTTCATGCAGGGCGAGGCGGACGCGTTCCCGTTCCAAAAGTTCGGCCCGGAGCGGCCCCGGGATGACGTCCCGGCCGTCCACCATTGCTCCCCGGGCGCGCCGTTCCGACACTTCCCGACAGCGCATAAAGAAGAACCGATGACGTTCCCGCGCCGCCGGTTCGAGGTAGAGGGTAATGAAATCCTCCCGCTCTTCCATGGGCAGCGAAAACAGGGCGTTCGTGACGGCGGCGGGATTTGAGTTAAAGGTCTCGCGGGCCAGCGGCGTCAGGTCGTCCCACAATATCCCCGGCAGTTGGATGTACCCGTTGACCGGCAGGCAGGTCAATTCATCCGCCATCCGTTCCTCCGTCATGGCGGCGAAAGCCGGCTCGACGGTGAACAATGCCACGGCGAAGGTTAAAGACACCACAGCCGATATTGTCCTTTTGCGGTCGAATCGAAGCGTCAGGAAAAAGGTGCTTTGCATGGTAAGCCCTCTTGAAAAAGTTTACGTTTTCCCCGTACCACAATTCTAAGTGTCCATATTTCGCTCTGAATAAGCAACCAGTTCTTGGAACGGGTTTTGAGCGTGAATTCCTCATTACGTTAATAACCGTTTAAACTTGCCTAAACATTTGGCCTACGTACCAGATGCACCACGTAGCTATTCGATTATTAACTATTAACACCCTTCATAGCCCATGTTTGTTAATACTAATTGGACCGAAGGAAATTGACGTGTGATTGGCAATGTTATCGTATAACGCCGGGCGCTGCGTCGGGCTGGCCCGAGCGTGCATGATACGGGTAAAACATTGACTCATGATAAACCATCCAATTTACTTATAATCGGTTATGCGGGTGTGGCCATGGTTTAAGGGAGAATCGACATATGACTGAAGAACGCAAAATAATCCATATCGACCAGGAAAAATGCAATGGCTGCAGCCTGTGCGTCCATGCCTGTCATGAGGGCGCGATACAGATGATTGACGGAAAGGCCACGCTTGTGTCGGACGTGTATTGCGACGGGCTTGGCGATTGCCTTGGGCCCTGCCCGACCGGTGCGTTGTCCATTATTACCCGTCCGGCCGAGCCGTTCGACAGCGCCGCCGCTTCGGTCCATGTCGAAAATCGCCGCCGTCACCTGACCGAACAGTTCGGGTTGGCTGCCGGAGGCTGCCCGGGCATGGCTGCCCGAACCATGGCAAAACAGAAACCGGCCACGCTTGCCGGTGCGGAAAAAACCGACGGGAATAGCCAAAAAAGCGCCACAGGCAGCGCCGGGTCGGAATTGTCCAACTGGCCTATTCAGCTCCGCCTGATCCCGCCGACCGCGCCGTTCCTGAAGGGGGCCGACATCCTTCTCGCCGCCGACTGCGCCGGTTTCGCCGCGCCTGATCTCCACGCGACGCACCTCCGCGGCCGCGCCCTCGTTATCGCCTGCCCGAAACTGGAGGAAGCCGAACCACAGATTGAAAAATTGGCGACTCTTCTTCGCGCCGCCGTCCCGGCCAGCGTGCGAGTTCTCCGGATGGAAGTGCCCTGTTGCGGCGGCCTGACCCGCATCGCCACCGAAGCCGTGTCCCGATCCGGCCTCGACCTCCCGGTCGACGTCGTCACCGTCGGTACGGACGGGAGCGTTGCTGCAATGTCGTGACGACACGATTTTGCGGTTGGTTACAGAAGATTCCTAATTGGCACTGTCACAGTCTCCCAGTATTCTATCGTGCTGGCTTGATTCCTGACCATCCCCTGGTAGAATAGCTTCAGGCAAGGAGAGAATATAATGACATCGGTGACAAAAAAAACCCGGGGCACTAAAGGGAAAAAACCCCGAATGCCCCTGCCGACCTCGGCGGATAAAGCAATTATAGCCGGTACCGAATACGTTATAATTCCGTCAGCGGAATTCGAGGAATGGTACGTTGATCAAATCCTTGCGGCGGTGGCGAACGATAGACTAAAAACCGAACGAGCAAAGGCCGCGCCTTGGAATGAAGTGGTGACTCGCTTAAAAAAGAAAAACGCCGCCAAGGGCAAAGGAACCTGATGCCCAGATATCAAATCAAGGCTCTTCCGGCGGCAGAGGAAGACATTGCCAATCTCCCAGAACCAGCCCAAACGCGCGTCATCGCCGCCATTGATGCCCTCGCCGAAAATCCCAGACCGAACGGCATTCGAAAGATGGTGGGATCCAAGAACCTGTTCCGAATTCGGGTTGGGCAATATCGTGTGGTTTATGAAATTCACGATTCAATTCTCACAGTCCTGATAGCAGCCGCCGGCAATAGGGCGACTATTTACCGTCTTCTCAAAAGGCGAAAGCGGTAGATCCACGTCAGCCGCCATTTCCCGCAATGCCGCCACTCCCCATCATCGATGAGTAACTCAGACCGTAACAAATATCAACAAGCCACTTGCAAAATATGGTATTATCCAGTATAATAACTGTTCTGAATCACCGCTTCGCCAACTTGGCTCAGGGGTAGAGCAGTGCTTTCGTAAAGCACAGGTCGTGGGTTCGAATCCCACAGTTGGCTCCAATATTATCGCCCTGTTCCCAACGGGAAACAGGGCGATTTTTTGTGAATTCGGTTGGTATATCAACGGCATCCGTCAGGTCGGTTGCGGAACACGCTTTCGTCCGGCGTTGGCTTTGGGAAACGCGTCGGACAGGTGGCCGACTTTCTCGGCCAATTTTTCCGCACGGTCCAGGAGGGCGTCCAGCTTTTTCTCGAGGCGCCGGCTGAGGACGTAGCGGTCGGCAACGGCGCGTTGCCATTTTTCGAGGAAGGAGTCGTCTTCACGGGAAGATTCGACAAGCGGCTTCCGTTTGGGGAGAAGGGAAAATGATTCCACCAGCGCGGTAATAGCCGCTATTCGTTACGCCGCCCAGCCT
>JAJQFC010000096.1 GCA_021201355.1 Planctomycetaceae bacterium
TCCAGAAGGAAGTCCTGGGCCCAGAGGGTGGCGCGTTTTCCGACCGTGGTCGGCTGGGCCGGCTGGAAATGAGTAAAGCCGAGGGTTGGAAGAGCGCGGTGCTTCTTGGCAAAGTCGGCGAGGGCGAAGACGACGGCGGCCAGTTTCTTTTCGAGAATGCGGAGGGCTTCCCGGAAGATTATGAGGTCGCCGTTGTCCGTCACGTAACAACTGGTGGCGCCGAGGTGGATGATTGGCGCCGCCTTCGTCGCGGCGAGGCCGTAGGCGTGGACGTGGGCCATGACGTCGTGGCGGACTTCCTGTTCCCGTTTGGCGGCCGCCTTCCAGTCGATGTTCGTGATGTTTTTCCGGAGGTCGTCGACCTGCGCCTTGGTGACCGGGAGGCCGAGTTCCATTTCGGCTTCCGCCAGGACGGTCCAGAGGAGCCGCCAGGTTTCGATGCGTTTTTTCGGGGAAAAAAGCGCCGCCATTTCGGGCGAAGCGTAGCGTTCCACCAGGGGATTGTCGTAGACGTCGTGTGTGGCCAACCCGGTCCTCCTCACAGTTTTTGGGACGTGGAAAAAATCGTCGCGGAATTCATTCAACACGCGAAACGGTCTTTGGAAACGGACAGTCATCCCGACCAGGCGGGATGACTGAGATGCCGCTTTCATTGATTATATAGCGCCGTCCTGTTTCTGAACAGACGTGAACGGATTACCTCAGCGGTATTTCTCCAAAGCCGCCTTCGCCGCCTCCTGCTCGGCCGCCTTTTTGCTGGAACCTTTCCCCCGCCCCATTTCGACGCCGTCCACTTCCACCGCCACCGAGAACACTCGCGAGTGCTCCGGCCCGGTGGCGCCGAGGACGCGGTAGAGGGGAAGCGGCTTTTTCTGTTGCTGGAGGATTTTTTGCAGGTTCGATTTGTAATTCGTTGAATTGGCCGCTTCGATGGCGAAAGGAATTTCGTCCTTCAGGGTCATGAGGATGAAATTCTTCACCGGCTGGTAGCCGCCGTCCAGGTAGATGGCGGCGACGATGGCTTCGTAGGCGTCGGCCAGGAGGCTGTCCGGGACGGCGCGCTTTTTCCCGATGCCCCGGCCGAGGAACAGGAAGTTTTTCAGATCCATCTTTCGGCCGGCCTTGGCCAGGGAGGCGCGGCAGACCACCGCCGACTTCGCTTCCGTCAGATCGCCTTCCTGGTGGTTCGGGTAATTATGGTAGAGGTATTCCCGGATGACGAGGTCGAGGACGGCGTCGCCGAAAAATTCGAGACGCTCGTTATCGAGGCGCTTGTCCGAGGTGCTGGAGGAATGGGTCAGGGCGTTTTTGATAAGCTTCTTGTCGAAGAAAGTATAGCCGACCGCCACCTCGCAGGCGCGAATGCGTTCGTCCACCGGCGGCGGCCGCGGCGTTCCGTCCGGGTCGTAGACTTCGACAGGGACGTCCTCCACCAGGGCGTTGTCATCTCCGCCGTCGACACTGCCGTCCGTATCGACGTCGCGTTCACCGTCAGCGTCGTCGTTCACCGGGACCGCTTCCGCCTCGATGTCGTCGTCGACGACGTCGGCGTCGACTATTTTCGCCACCCGGCTGCCGGATCGGTCCTTCCGGGTATCCAGTTCCGCTGCTCTCATTATTCCTTCGCCGTTTCGGGTCCGGGGAAAAACGCCGTTCCGCTGCGGCCTGGCGGCCCATGGCGGCGTTGTTTCGCTATCCAGTGTACGGGGGACAACAGAGAGAAAAAGAGGGGCTGGCCGGGAGGCAAAACTGGACGCCCGCAACCCTGGCACCCGCGTTGCCTCCCGGCAAGACCCTGTATCTATTGACCGTGCGGGTTACGGAATGTGGGCGCGGCGCCGTGACGACACGCTGTTCTTCCGCTCCCGCGTTTTGCCAGAATCGTCTGGCAATCTATTTCGTAAATGATACTACGAAGCGCCTCCCCCCTCAAGGAGGAAGTCGCAGTATTTGGCAAGCGGGCAGCGGCCGCACTCCGGCTTCCGGGCATGGCAGATTTCCCGGCCGTGGATAATGACCCGGTGGGAAAAGTCGCCCCATTTTTCGGGCGGCAACAATTCGGCCATGATGAATTCAATTTTGACCGGGTCGTCCGATTCGTGAAAACCGAGGCGGCGGGTGATGCGGCAGAAATGCGTGTCGCACATGATGTCCGGTTTCCCGTAGGCATTGAGGACGACGCAATTCGCCGTCTTCCGGCCGACGCCCGGCAGGGTGACGAGTTCGTCAATCGTGTCCGGGACGACGCCGCTGAAGTCGTCCCGGAGTTTTTGCGCCGTGAGGACGACGTTTTTCGCCTTGGCCCGGTAGAGGCCGAGGCGGCGGATATACGGTTCGACCGCTTCCGGCGTGGCGGCGGCGAGGGCGGCGACGTCCGGGAAGGCGGCGAACAGGGCGGGCGTGCATTCGTTCACCGACTTGTCCGTCGTCTGGGCCGAGAGGATGGTCGAGACAAGGCGCTGGAGGGGGTCCATGAAATGGAGGGCGCAGCCGGCGTCCGGATCGGCTTTCGCCAGGGCCTTGTCGACCTGCGTCGCCTTTTTCCTGAGCGCTTTCGTGTCATCGGTCACAGCCATTACGGTCCCCTTTTTTACCGGGTTTTCAAGGACAACGAAATCCGCCGCCGGTCCAGGTCGACTTCGAGCACCCGGGCCTTGACCCGTTCGCCGACGCGGATGACGTCGGCCGGATTTTTGACAAACGTGTCGGCCAACTGGCTGATGTGGGCGAGGCCGTCCTGGTGGACGCCGACGTCAATGAAGGCGCCGAAGTTGGTGACGTTCGTGACAATCCCCGGGAGCACCATTCCCGGCTTGACGTCGGCCAGTTCGTTGACCCCGTCCGCGAACGAAAACACCTCGAACGCCGCCCGGGGGTCGCGGCCGGGTTTCGCCAGTTCGGCCTGGATGTCTGTAATGGTCGGGAGGCCGACGTCGGGGCCGACATAGCGGTTCGGGTCGATGCGGCGGCGGAGGGTTTCGTCGCGGATTAAATCCTCCACCGTGCAGCCGAGATCCGCCGCCATGGTGGCGACGAGCTGGTAGCGTTCCGGATGGACGGCGCTGGCGTCAAGCGGGTTTTTCCCGTCCCGGACGCGGAGAAATCCGGCGCTCTGCTGGAACGCCTTCGGCCCGAGGCGCGGCACCTTTTTGAGGGCGGCCCGGCTGGCGAAGGGGCCGTTTTCGTCCCGGTAGGCCACGATGTTTTTCGCCAGGGCCGGACCAAGCCCGGAAACGTACGACAGGAGCGGCGCCGACGCCGTATTCACCTCGACCCCGACGGCGTTCACGCAATACATGACCATGTCGTCGAGGGCGGCGCGGAGGGCTTTTTCCTGGACGTCGTGCTGGTACTGGCCGACGCCGATGGCTTTCGGATCGATTTTCACCAGCTCGGCCAGCGGGTCCATAAGGCGACGGCCGATGGAGACGGCGCCGCGGACGGTGACGTTCTTGTCCGGGAACTCCTGCCGGGCGATGTCGGACGCCGAGTAGACGGAGGCCCCGGACTCGTTCACCACCACGACGACGACGGACGCGGGCAGGCCGAGCGACCGGACAAACGCCTCCGTCTCCCGGCTGGCCGTGCCGTTCCCGATGGCGATGGCCTCGACCGAATAGTTCTCGACAAGGTCGCGGACGACGGCGGCGGCTTCTTCCCGGGCCTTGGCGCCGGTGGTCGGGTGGATGACGGTGTCGTGGAGCAGTTTTCCCTGGCGATCAAGGACGACGGTTTTGGCGCCGGTACGGAAACCGGGATCGAGGGCGAGAACGACCTTGCCGCCGAGGGCCGGGGCGAGAAGGAGTTCCCGAAGATTTTCCGCGAAGACGCGGATGGCTTCCTCGTCGGCGAGGCGTTTCGCTTCGGCCCGGGTCTCGTTTTCGAGGGACGGCGCGGCCAGCCTGGCATAGCCGTCCGCCACCGCTTCCTCGACGAGATCCGCCGCCCTGCCGCGACCCTTGACCCAGCGGCGGCGTATAAGGCGGATGGCCTCCTCCTCCGGCGGTTGCAGGGTGAGCTTCAGGATGCCTTCCTTTTCGCCGCGAAATAGGGCGAGGACGCGGTGGCTCGGCGCATTCTTGATTGGTTCGTGCCAGTTGAACCAGTCGCGGAATTTAGCGCCGGCCTCTTCCTTCCCCGGTTCCACCGCCGAAGCGATGGCGCCCCGGTGCCAGAACAGTTCCCGGAGATCGCCACGGGTGGCGGCGTCCTCGGCCATCGTCTCCGCGATGATGTCCCGGGCGCCGGCAAGGGCGGCGGCGCTGTCGGGGACGCCTTTTTCCGCATCGACAAAGGCGGCCGCTTCGGCTTCCGGGTTGCAGTCGGGTTTTTGATCGAGGAGGCGGAGGGCGAGCGGTTCAAGGCCGCGTTCCCTGGCCATCATGGCCCGGGTGCGGCGCTTCGGCTTGTACGGGAGGTAGACGTCCTCGAGAGAGACCATGGTGTCGGCGGCACGGACGGCGGCGAACAGGTCCGGCGTCAGGAGTTCGCGTTCGGCCAGGGATTTGACAATGGCTTTTTTCCGGTCGAACAGCGCTTCCAGAGCCGTGTGGCGGTCCCGGATGGCGGCGATGACGGTTTCGTCGAGGCCGCCGGTGGCTTCCTTCCGGTAGCGGGCGATAAACGGCACGGTGGCGTCTTCAGCGAGAAGCCTGAGGACGGCGTCGGCCTGGTTCGCCCGTATCGACAGGTCGCGGGCGATAGCGTCGGCGTAGGACGGCGCGGGGAAGTCGGGTATGGCCGGTGCGGGTGCGGACGGATCGGTGGCGCTGGTGCTGTCGCTGTCAGTCATGCCGGTTTTATCCAATTCAATGGGCCCGGCCAACCGCGACCACACGGCCATTCCGGCGCAGGTCGCGACGACCGGGTCGTCATATAATGAGGAAATATGGACGTCGACGATGCCCTTGCCTACTTCGTCCGCAGCCACTCGCCGATCATGGCGTGGAAGGTCTTAAAGACGTCGAAGGCGTCGTGCGGGCCGGGTCCGGCTTCCGGGTGGAACTGGACGGAGAAGGCCGGGTGGTTCCGGCTCCGGAGGCCCTCGACGGACGAATCGTTCAGGCTGACGTGGGTGACCTCGGCGACGCTGTCCGGAATCGATTCGGCCCGGAGGGCGTAGTTGTGGTTCTGGGAGGTTATGAGGGTGCGGTTCCGCGCCAGATCCTTGACCGGATGGTTGCAGCCGTGATGGCCGAACGGGAGCTTGTAGGTGTCGCCGCCGAGGGCGATGCCGAGAAGCTGGTGGCCGAGGCAGATGCCGAGAAGAGGAACTTTCCCGAGCAGTTCCCGGATGGCGTCGGACGCATAGGTGACGGCGGCCGGGTCGGCCGGGCCGTTCGACAGGAACACGCCGTCCGGCTTCATGGCGAGGACGTCCCGGGCCGGGGTCTTCGCCGGCACGACGGTGACGGCGAGGCCGCAGCGGCGAAGGCAGCGGAGGATGTTCCATTTAATGCCGAAATCGTAGGCGACGACCCAGTGGTCGGCCGGCGGGAGGATTTCGTCCCGGTGCGGGAAGGTGGTGGTGCGGCTGTTGTCCGTGTCCCAGCGGTAGTTTTCGCCCGTCGTGACGCGGGCGACGTAGTCCTGGCCGGTCAACCCTTCCCACTCCCGGGCGCGGGCGACGGCTTCGTCCGGCGTCAGCGTGCCGGTGACGGCCATGTACGACTTCATCGCGCCCTTGTCCCGGAGGTGGGTGGTGAGGGCCCGGGTGTCCAGGCCGGCGAGGGCCGGGGTGCCCCGGGCCTGGAGCGCTTCCGTAATGTGTTCTTGCGACCGCCAGTTGGACGGCGCCGAAACGCGGTGGACGAGGAGGCCGGAAGCGAAAAACCGGTCCGACTCCATGTCGTCCGGCGTGATGCCGTAGTTGCCGATTTCCGGGGCGGTGAGGCAGACGAATTGTCCGGCGTAGGACGGGTCCGAGAGGATTTCCTGATAGCCGGTCATACCGGTGTTGAAGACCGCCTCGCCCGGCCGGTCGACGTCGGCGCCGACCGAATAGCCTGGGAAGATGGTTCCGTCCTCGAGGGCGAGAAATGCCGCCTTTTCCCGCGCCGCCCGCCACTGGTTTTTCATGGTCGCAGTCATCACGTGTCCTTATGGGTGGTCGAATGGTCCGACGTACAATCCGGAGTTTATGAAAAATCCACGCGAGTATACCGGGTTTTCACTTTTAGTAAACCGGCGCGCCCTTCCTGATGAAGTCAAGACAGGTGTTCGGCGGCAGAGACGCCGAATAAAGCCAGCCCTGAATCCGCGTGCAGCCGAGGCCCTGAAGCACTTTCAACTGTTCGACATTGTCCACGTATTCCACCAGAGTGTGAATGCCGAGGGACCGGCACAGTTCGGAAATGGTCGAGATGATTTCCGTCGAAAAACGGTTTGTCGTCACGTCCTTCGACAACACCCGGTCGATTTTAATCGTGTCCACCGGGAACTGTTTCAGGTAGACGAGGGAGCTATGGCCCATGCCGAAGTCGTCAATCGCCAGCGACACGCCTAGGGAATGAATGCGGTGCAGCAGTTCCGACCGGCTGCTGCCGCCGAGGGCGGCGGATTCGGTGACCTCGACCTCGAGGCGGCCTTTCGGAATGCCGTAGCGCTCCACCCGTTCTCGGATCTCCTCGACAATGGCGTCGTCGTCCAGTTGCCGGACGGAGAGGTTGACGGACATGACGACGTCCACCCCGGCCTTCCGCCATTCCGACCACTGGCGGCAGGATTCCTCCAGGGCCCAGTTGCCGAGCTGCTTGATGAGTCCGGCGTCTTCCGCCAGCGTGATGAACAGGCCCGGCGGAATCCGTCCGAGATGCGAATGGTCCCAGCGCATCAGCGCTTCGACGCCGAAAACGGCGCCCGTGGTGCTTTCCACCTGCGGCTGGTATTCGAGGGACAGTTCGTTCCGCTCCACCGCCCGGGACAGGTCGTGGGTGAGGGAGGCGGACAAGGCCTTCGCCTCACCGGACAGGACGTGTTCCTCCGTCCCGGCACTCTCGGCGTAACCGGGCATCAGTTCCTTAAAGGCCTGGTTGAACGCCTCCGCCTTCATCGCCTCGGCGATCCTGACAAACGGCAGATAGACGGCTATGCCGACGACGAGATTGACAAGCTGCAACACCGCGCCGGCATACGACCCGGTGGCGGCGATGCCGCTTATGAACGGCGGCGCCGTCCAGTCGATCATATGAATCGTGTACGGCACCAGTCCGCTCGTCATGGCAAGGTAGGTGATGACGCACTGCACCAGCGGCACGGCGAGGAAGGGCAGAAGAAGAACCGGGTTCAGGACGATAGGGAGGCCGAACATGACGATTTCGTTGATGTTGAACAGGGCCGGAAGGACGGACAACTGCGCCACCCGGTTCATCGACCCGCGCCGGCTGAAGAGGAAAATGCATATCAACAGGCAGAGGGTGGCGCCGCTCCCGCCCATGGCGAGGAAGGCGTCGAAGAAGGTTTTCGTGAACACGTTCGGCGGCGGCAGCCCGACCGCGACGGCGGCGATGTTGTCGTCCATCGCCGGCACATAGATGCTGGTCGTCACCGGTTCCAGGAGGTTGGTGCCGTGGATGCCGAAGAACCAGAACAGGTGCCGGATAAAGGTATAGAATATGGCGGTGGAAAAGGTGTTCCCCATCCGCGCGAACGGCGCCGACAGCATATCGTAGACGGTCTGGTTGATGCTTTCAATGCCCATTTCCTGGGAAAAATACTTCAGGAAGGCGAAGAAGACTATCGTCAGCATGCCCGGAAACATGGCGTTGAAGGCGGCGGAAATGGACGGGTCCGCCTCTTCCGAAAAGAACGATACGGACAGCCAGCGCACCCGCGAAAGCCGGAAAAACAGGTTCGCGGACACGAGGGCCACGAGAATGGATATGAACAGGCCGTGAATCCCCAGCCAGAAATACGGCAATCCCAACCCCGGCGGCGGATGGTCGCCGCCGACGGAGACAAGGCTGTACGGCTGGATTAAGGATATGAGGCAACCGAGGCTAATCAATGCCACGATGGCCGGATGGACCTTGGACGTCAGTTTAACGTGGTTGTGGTGCTCGGCCAGGCTGAAGGAGATGGTCAGGAGAATAATGATGGAGAGAATACTGAAGGTGCCGTCGGCGATATGGACGTTCAGGTTGCGCCACCCCGGCCCGAAGGTGTCGACCATAAACCGCTGGTACCCTTCGACGGGAAAATTTGCCAACAATACCGCCACGCACCCGGCCATGACGAGAGGCAGGGTGAGGGTAAGGCCGTTCCGGACGGCCTTGAGCTGCGGATTCCACAGCATCCGCTTTATCAGATTTGAAAACCAGCTATTTACGTGGGAAAGTCCGACTCGCATCCGTGCGCCTAACGCTGGAGACAAAACGACGTGACCATAGAAATTTCGCCTCGACACAAAAAATGCGCCTTCCCGATCCGGGAAAGCGACTGCCACTATACTGGAACGGTTATTCCAAAACAAGCCCGGAACTCGGGAAAACGATACAACCATCCAGTTTTTACCTATTTTTTAGCGGTATTCGGTAAGTGCGGGGCGAATGGGGTCGGAACGCGCCCTTTTCGGGACGACAGCGTCC